>NZ_PDYT01000016.1:0-63786 GCF_002743175.1 Sporosarcina sp. P20a | reverse complement strand
CAGGAGTTTGCGTCCGACTTCCTTCAGCCACTACCTCACGATAGCCACCTTGTCATTCGCTAACAGTTCCTACTGCCAAGCCTGTAGTGGACTTTCACCACCGAGTATTCGCCCATGCAGGGCGCACACAAAAACGCACTACTACGAAATTCATCGTAGTAGTGCGTTTATAATTCTAACTATTAGTTACGAACTGCTTCTTTCTCCAGCTCATTTTCAGTTAACTTCAATATCTTGGAAGTAGAAGCATGCATGTCCTTCAATAATTCAGGATGCTCTGCTAATGCTTTACCGTATGAAGGAATCATTTCTTTCAACTTCGGCTCCCAATCACTTACTTGTCCTGGGAAGCACTTGTTAATAAGATCCAGCATAACTGCTACTGCAGTAGATGCTCCTGGAGATGCTCCAAGTAACGCTGCAATAGAACCATCCTGATCTGTTACAAGCTCTGTACCAAATTGAAGCGTACCTTTGCCGTTTGGAGTATCTTTAATGACTTGCACGCGTTGACCTGCAGTCCATAGATCCCAATCTTCGCTCTTCGCGTCAGGGATGAACTCGCGTAGTTCATTGATACGTTGTTCTTTTGTTTGGACTACTTGTTCTACCAAGTATTTAGTCAACGACAGATTTTTTGCACCACATGCAAGCATTGTCGTAAGGTTATTCGGTTTCACAGAACCAATCAGATCCATCATAGATCCTTCTTTCAAGAACTTCGGTGTGAAGCCCGCGAACGGTCCGAATAGCAAGGACTTTTCACCATCAATATAGCGAGTATCCAAGTGTGGAACGGACATTGGTGGTGCACCCACTTTTGCTTTTCCGTATACTTTTGCGTGATGTTTTGCAATTACGTCCGGATTTTTACATACCATGAAGACACCACTGATTGGGAATCCACCGATATGTTTACTTTCAGGTATACCTGTTTTCTGTAGTAATGGAAGACTTCCGCCTCCGCCACCAATGAAAACAAATTTAGTTTTATGGAATTCAAGCTTACCGTCTTTATTATTCTTTATTCTTAATTCCCATTCGCCATCACTTGTACGTTTGATATCTTCTACTTGATGACCGTAGTTTACATCAACGCCCACTTTTTGCATGTGCTCGATTAACATACGAGTCAATGCACCAAAGTTTACGTCTGTACCTGTGTCGATTTTTGTTGCAGCAATTACTTCATCGACAGTACGATCTTTCATGATCAACGGTATCCATTCTTTTAGTTTTTCCGGATCTTCGGAAAACTCCATTCCTTCGAATAATGGATTTGCTGTCATAGCCTCAAAGCGTTTCTTCAAATACGTCACATTGTCTTCACCTTGTACAAGACTCATGTGTGGCAGTGGCATAATAAATTGTTCAGGATCTTTGATCAAATTTTTCTCTACTAAATGTGACCAAAACTGCATAGATAATTGGAACTGTTCATTAACTTTAACTGCTTTTGCAATATCTACAGTCCCATCTGGTCTTTCGGAAGTGTAGTTCAGTTCACACAATGCTGCGTGTCCTGTTCCCGCATTATTCATCTCATGCGAACTCTCTTCCCCAGCTTTATCTAGTTTCTCGAATAACGAGATATTCCAGTCAGGCGCTAATTCTTTAAGCATTGTTCCTAGCGTTGCACTCATAATTCCGGCACCAATTAATATAACATCTGATTTAGTTTGTCTATTACTCATTTTGACCTTCCTTATATGTGAAATTTACAGAAACGTAAATGTTCCTAAATAAGGCGTCACAGCATACATGGCGCGTACTAGGAGCACTTTATTCTGTCTCATGTTTAACCATACATCTACTACCATCTTTTCTAGTATACATCAAATATAACTAGGTTTAAAGGGACTTGTTTATTTGTCAGAATAAAGCCAGTAATGTGTCGAATTTTTGAACTACTTCGCTTGTTGGATTTAATTAATGACTATTTTCATGTCAATAAATCTTCCGAAATCACTTTGAATCCTTCAATGATTGTGTCCTCTTCTACTTCAATCAAAATACATTGCTTTCCATCGTAGTTCACTTGCTTCACATACTTTAAGTCTTGTGGACTGATTGAAATATTTGCTACTTTGGTTTCGATCTTAATCGACTTCGACGTATAGCTTGGTACGATGTGAGTTGCTTTCATTTCATAAGAGGTGTCATCCACCACAGTCTGGAAAGCCGTTTCCACAGCTTCAGTATTCACGTAATCGACGCCGCTCATTTTCAACACACGCTCTACTTGCTTCGCATCAATTGCAGGTGGCTCTTCCGGTTCTTCCTCTTCGTCATCCGCTACAGTTAATCGGTAGATAGCTTCATATACATTTCCTAATGTTTCCGTATCTACTTCACCGCCGACTACTTGTTTGACGATTTCCTCGAAAACAGCCTTATCGTCCGCAGCAGTGACCACTTCTTCTCCATTCAGAACATTCTCTATGAATGCATAATCTGGCTTATTCGCTCTACCAGCAGCATACAGCACATGATTGACATCAGCTGAATTGTCTGTAAAGCAAGGGAATAAAAAGCCACCTATCGGTGACGCAAGATTAATGATAGGATCGAGCATCGTATTCGATTTGAATTCACGCTCTTGGAAATCAAATACGATGGAGCGCTTCGGCAAGTCCGTATGATTCATACTGCACAGAATAAACGGTGTCGTAAACACTTCATCCCGCATATCAATTTCTGTTTCTTCACTGTTACGCTTGGTCTTTTTAAAGTAGTTTCCACGAATAAATGTCACAACGAGATCCTTTTCATATTGGACATCTTTCACCATTTTTAGTGCTAGATGTTGCATCTCTTCTTTCCAATCCTCGGTTTCTTCCACCTGCAACCCATCATACAAAAGCTTTTGTGCGTGACCCTCGTTATTCTCTTCAGTCTGACGTTCGAACTTCACTTCAAATAACTTCATGCCTAGTTTACCACCTAGCACCTTTTTGAAATTCGTCATAAACAATTCTTGTTGCTCACGGTCTAGCAATGCAAAAGCCTGACTTTCTTCGTGGTAGATCTCACTACTTTCCTGCCTAATATAGACATGGTAAATGTCAGTGATCGTCAAAAGATCTGTATCTAATTTAAATCGTTTACGAATATCTGCAATATCATTTTTGTTCATATCGTGTTCCCACTTCCTAACTAATTTAACTAAACGTATTGACTACGTTAGATGACGTTACCATACACAAGCATAAAAGATTATAGAATTCACACATAATTATCCAATATTCGGGTACACAATGGAGTGAGACTAAAAAATTAGATAAGGGGTAGTGATTTCATGTCAGAAAAATTATTCACATCCACAGCAACTGCTAACGGAGGAAGAGAAGGCCGTGTAGTATCCTCCGACAAAGTAGTCGAATTCGATACGGCAATGCCAGGTACAAAAAGAGCGAAAGAATTAGAGAACTCCACTAACCCTGAGCAATTATTCGCTGCAGGTTATGCAGCTTGTTTCGACAGCGCACTTCAACTTGTCGCAAGCAAAGAACGCGTTAAGTTTTCATCAGAAGTCACGGCAAACGTCAGCCTGTGCAAAGATGAAACAGACGGCGGCTTCAAACTAGAAGTTGATTTACAAGTAACTGGTACAGACATCGAAAAGGCTCAACTAGAAGAACTAGTAGAAAAAGCACACCACGTCTGCCCATATTCCAAAGCAACTAGAGGCAATATTGAAGTGACACTAACAGTACTTTAATTTCATATTCTAAAAATAACGCTATAGGCTGTGCTGGAAATCGTGAAGACACGACCTCTAGCACAGCCTTTTAATTCAGCAGAAGATACTTTCTACTTTTTCAAACCCTCAATTAATTCCACAATCGCAGCAGAAGTCTGCATCATCTGCTCTTCATTCGATATAGTGGCTTTACCGTCACCCTTTTGCTTACCATAATCACCAAAACCTGCATGATTACCGCCATCTATATCGATGAACTTTGCATCACTAGGCATACTAGACTTAGCTGCCCGAATAGCCTTCGCATCCGCCACCTCATCCTGACTAGCCGAAATCGACAAAATATCCACCGATGTTTCACTCAAATCCGTATGACCCCCAGGATAAGAAGCCAGCAATACGAGCGCGGAAATCTTTTCATGACGAGATGCATAATCCGATGCTGTCACGCCGCCTAAAGAATGACCGCCAATTATCCATGTATCTATTTCAGGATGATTACGTATTACCTTATCTGCTCGATCAGGCGAGAAGATGGCCATCTTGAGCGGCAAGTGAGGAATGATTACAGTATAGCCTTGTTTAGCAATTTCCTTAGCCATGGGTGCGTATGCTTCAGCTTCTACTTTTGCACCTTGATAGAAAATAAAACCTATATTTTTCTTATTTAAAGTAGGTTCAAACACCAGCTCTTTACCATTCTCAACGTTTACATCTGAATCTGATTGTATATTCTCTTTCGCGTAAGACTGCGCGGTATAATAAGAACTAGCGAATAGGAAGAAACCAACTGCACTCATTAACAGGAGAATTGCTAGCCCGATGAACAACTTGAATTTCCATGTCCTCTTTAGTTTCATACTTGATCCTCATTCCGGTTTATTTCTTCACGATATCGATGAAATGCTTTAACACTCTAGCCGTCAATCCCCAAACTGTATAAGTACCATACTCATAAAACCATTCTTCGAGTGAATGGCTCCTAAATTTATACTGGTCTCCGTTCATGATTTTTTCGAAAGGGAAGTTATCAGGCGGTGCTGTTTCGATAGCTACCATATGCATATAGGGATCATGTTTCGCAAGCCACTTTAGTGGAATTGCAAATACTTCCTCCACCTCGTCTTTATTGTAACTTCGAATAATTTCATTATAATCAACGACCGCCACGAAGGGATAGACGACAAATGAAGGCGTCGCTATATACGGGCTTAGCTCTCCTATCATCTGTACAGTCTTCGGATCAACTCCGAGCTCTTCGTGCATCTCCCGTAAAGCTGCTTCCATAGGTGACGCATCCGTTATATCAATTTTGCCGCCTGGAAAACTGACGTCTCCCGGTTGTTTCCTCATCGTGAAGGCACGCACCTCAAACAGCACATGCCATTCGCCTTCCGCTTCTACTAACGGAATAATTACAGCGGAACGGAATGCAGTATCTTCTCCAATGAATAAAGATTTATTTTCATACAATTTATTTTGCAGTCGATCCAAGTCCATGAAGTCCCCCACCTCATCGTTTTATCCTATCGTATCATTACCAGACGAATCGTTAAAGAAATTAAAGGAGCTACCCTGTAAGAGCAACTCCTTATTCTATCCATATACGTTAGCGCTTCACTAATTTGCCTTGCACTACATAGCGTTTATCTTTACTATTCACAGAGTTATTGCAAGTCGATAGTGTGACAATTCGATCGTCCGCCCCTACTTCAACTGGCATATCAATCAGAGAACGTAACTCGACTTCCCCAAGAAATTCTGAAAACTGTTCGTCCGTCTGAAAGTCTGTCTCAATATAATAAAAGTCGATCGTCGTTTCGTATGCGGCAAACACTTCAATATCATACCCCTCATACAATGTATCCATGTAAATAACCGGATGTTCATCTGCATAGTCTTGATTACCAAATTTCTTCAAGCTACCGAACATCGTATCGTTTCTCATCGCATGACCATAAAGGACCGTGTTGTGGCTCATATTCGTAATATCATTCCGGTAGTCCATGAAGACACTGCCTGCACGACTACTTTCTCGTGCGAAGTTACGATTTAAATAAAAGTCGTTGTCTGTAGCCTGCAAGATGGGGTTATGCAAATTGGTACCTTCCACTGAAATCCAACCCACGATATCTTGATTCACTTTATTTAATTCTTCAAACTGTGGACGCATCGAATCATCTTCCAAGAGATCTTCTTTGGCGTCTCCCGTTACCGCAACCTGAGCTGTATTTTCTAACGCTGTCTCATATATCTCTTGCGTTTCCTTCAATGAGCTGGCTGATTCCACGTATGTATATACATACTGCACGAGTAAATAGCCTGAGTAGAGAAAGACTGCCAGATAAATGAAAGGCATCAGTTTCGACAGGCGTTTTTTCATCAGCTTACCTCCTAAATACCAAGCGACATCATATAAAGACCTAATTCGTCATCTTCCTTGAAGACAGCGTTGACTCCATATACTTCTTTGATGATATCCTTTGTAATGATTTCACGCGGCGGACCTTCTGCAATGATTCGACCATTCTTCATCATAATAATCTCATCACTGTACCGAATCGCCTGATTGATATCATGCAACACCATGACAATCGTCAATCCATAGTCTTCATTTAGTGATTTCACAAGCTCCAATAATTCAATCTGATAATATATATCCAAATAAGTTGTGGGCTCATCCAGGCACAGTATTTCTGACTGTTGTGCCAGTGCCATCGCAATCCATACACGCTGACGCTCTCCACCCGATAATGCTTCTAAGTCATTATGGCGTTTGTCTGTTAGATTCGTCACGGACAATGCCCAATCTATAGCCTTACGATCCTCTTCTTGATTACGCTGCAATAACGTTTTATGTGGCAGCCGACCAAAGCCAACCAGTTTTTCAATCGTCAAATCTTTTGGTACTTCATTCTGTTGATATACAATTGCTAACTTCTTCGCAAATTCTTTCGGCTTAAACATCACTAAATCACGATTCTCCAGTGAAGCTGTTCCTGAAGTCGGCATATTACTTCGTGAAAGTACACTGAGTAATGTCGATTTCCCACAGCCATTCGGCCCTATGATCGTCGTCACTTTCCCTTTAGAAATAGACGTCGAGACATCATCCAAGTGATTGGTGATATTATCATGCGATACAATAATGCGCTTCATTTCCATAACAGGTCACTCTTTTCGCAGTAAGAATATTAAGAACGGTCCACCGATGATCGCCATCAGCGTCGAAGCAGGTATTTCAAGCGGTGCCACAATCGTTCTACCGAGCGTGTCAGCCAGCAAGATAATCAAAGCCCCTAAAAGCGCTGTGAACGGTATAAGCACCTTATGATCATAGCCAACTAATCTGCGGGCAATATGCGGTACAAGTAATCCGACGAATGATATCACACCCGCCACTACGACCGAAATCGCTGCTAGTAAAACAGCTACTGCCGCAATAATTAAACGGGCACGCGCGACATGGAAGCCGATACTCTTTGCTGTCTTATCCTGTAGCACTAATAAATTACACCAGCTGTACAATGCAAACGCCAGAACCAATCCGATAGTTCCGTATGTTGCAATTGTCGATACATCGCTCCATGTACGCATCGTTAAATTCGAACCAATCACACTTGAGGCTGAGACATTCAACGAACCACCAAAGCTAATGAACGCTTCGGTGAGACCTGTGAACATCGCATTGATCGCAATTCCCACAAGAATTAATTTCAATGGGCTGAGACCTGATTTCCACGACAATGCAAAGACGAGAAAACAAGCGAAGGCCCCACCCATAAATGCAAATAAAGGCGTCATGAAAAAGAGCGCCGGAAAGAACGAAATAATGAATAACTGCACGAATGCTGCTCCGGAGGATATCCCGATAATCCCTGCATCGGCAAGGGGGTTACGCATGACAGACTGCAACAAGACACCCGAAACCGACAATGCCGCGCCTGCAAAAATTGCCACTATCATTCGTGGAAAGCGCAAGTCACGAATTGCTTCCATCTGACTGTTGTCCTGTTCAAAAAGCGCACCGAAAAATTCAAAGAATCCCATTTTAATACTGCCTGTCGTAGCCGAATACACGATGGTTACAACAAGCAGCAGGGAAACGATTACATAACTAGCAATTCTTTTTCTCATGACGGCCTTCCTTTTCAAACGAAATTCATCGAGTTATCGATAGAAAATCTTCATTAGCTCACTTAATGCTTCAGGTACTTGCAACGAAGCGGTTGTGCCGAATAACTCTTCTTCCAAGTCATAGACTTTACCATTTTTCACGGCGTCAAAATGCTTCCATACATCATTCGTTTGGAACTCTTCATTAAACATTTCCACGACTTCATCTGGCATACCATGTGATAAACGCAAGATAATATCTGGATTACTATTATGAAGATACTCAGTATTGGATGATAAGTACTCAGGGTCCTGACCTTCCATGACATTTGTTCCACCCGCACGTTTTACGAGATCACCCGCGTAGGAGTTTTCTGTCGCGACTAAGTAACTGCCTGGAATACCTAGTAATATCAATACACTTGGTCCTTTGCGATTCGCAGCCACTACTTCGGCAGCTTCAATCTTTTTCTGTAAGTCCCCTACTAATTTATCTGCTTGAGTAGTACGATTATAGCGCTCTCCAAGACCTTGGATTTCTTGTATCATCGAGTCCACACTCTGGAAATTTAAAAATGTTGTCGGGATATTCAATTGTTCAAATCCGGCTTCAAGGTCATATTCCAATGTGGATACCGATAAAAAATCTGTTGGATCCATTGACTTCACAATTTCCATATCCGGCGTCATCGCATTACCGATAGTTGGAAGCCCATCAAAGCGGCTCGCCAACTTTTTTTCTGTTTCAGGAATGGCGATGGCATCTATATCTAACTTATCTAGAATGTCCGCGATGACTACAGTGCCCGCAATAATTCGTTGATCACTTGTTTCAGCGGCTTCACTTTTCTCGGCGGTATCTGCTGAAACGGCTTTCTCTTCTTTATCATTGCCGCACCCTGCGATAATAGCTGCTGTCATGACTGCCAACATCAGCAATACATATCTCCATTTTTTTTGCACGATGTAATCCTCCACTCATTATTCATTACGCATAACATGATTTTTCTTTAGTAGTCGACGTATCAATAAGACACCCGACAACATACATAATGTAAACAGTATTCCCATTTTCATTATATCAAAGGGAATCGTTTGTTCATCTTGTACAGAGGTTGCCAGTTCTTCCGGTTCACTTGCTACTTGCGTAACGACCTCAGCTGGTTCTTCCTTCACATCATCCACCGTACGATCGAATTCCAATTGCACTTCAGGAAGAAGAGGCGGTAACTCGTCCTGTTGTTGTTCTTTTTCTTCGTTCGACTTTTCTATCTTTTTTTCTTTTTCAGTCGTGGTTTGTTTAGTTAGAGTAGTGGGGTTTTTAGGTTGCTCAGTTCGCTTAGTCAATGAAGAAACTGCCTTGTTGTCTGAAGGTACTTTGTTCAAAAACTTCGCTATCTGTTGCTGATTGAAAGCAAGTTGCAAATACTCTTCCTGTACATGCGAGTTCTCAGATTCCTTCACTTTCATCCAGATACGAGTCCCCTTCTGGAAATCTTCTACTTCAAACTGCACAATACGTGTCTTGTTTTGTGATACCACTTTTGGTTCCACTAAATTCCCTTGCTGCTCTACTGTGAAGCCTTTAACCTTACTCGGTTGAAGAATCTCTAACTGGGCAAAGTATCGATTGTCACGTGTTACAACGCGCAGTACTGGATTGACGTATTCATTCATTGCCGAAGGTTTACCGTCTGAAAGCAATCGGTAGTGTATCGTATCATCACCTGACTGAATGGACTTCACTGGTTGGTCCTGGTCAAATGCCGGTAAGGACTGCTCCTCGATCAACACTTCATATGAAAAGGATTGCAGTGCATGTTCTTTAGGCAAACGATATGTGCCCGTAAGTTCAATCTTGTGTTGTACATCCTCTATATCAAACTGAACTAAGTTTTCTGCTCGATCCAGTCGCGTGCTCGTTTTGATTCCTTGTTGCACGGCAGTGATTTGCGTTAGGATGTGATCATTCTTCGCCGCAATGGATAGTGTATAGCGATCTTCCTTAACTGTTAACGTAGCCTGCTTAGCAAATAAAACATTTGTATCCTCGGCTTCATGTGATAAAAAACTTAGTTCAACTTGATACACATCATTTACGACTTCTTTCCGTTCATTTGCGGTTACAGAATGAAAAGGAAGCCACGCAGAGATGAGTAGCAAAAGTAGAGGGAACAAAACCATTCTTTTCATTTCAGACGTACACTCCTTTACATATCATGTAAAACGACAGGAACTTCCTTCCGCTTTTGAATAGCGAAAGGAAGTATCTGTACTTGATCTTATTTATTCATAAATTCTAATGAACCATATAGAATTTTAGCCATTTGTGTACGTTGTAATGAACTGCCTGAGCTGATCAAAACTTTACCGTTTGGCTGAGGTGCACCTGTCATGATTTTTTCTGCATATAATAATGCAAATGCCTGCTTCGCCTCAGGATCTGTAATTGCTTTTCCATCTGCATAGAACGGAAGAGTTGTATCCCCTTTTTTGATTTCTTTACCTTCTGCAAATTGAATCGCACGGTATAGCATCAAAGCACCTTGCTGACGAGTTAGTGTATCGTTCGGGTTGAACTTTTCATTTGTTTGCACAATGCCTGCTTCTGCAAGAGCATTGATTGCGCTTTTACGCTCAGTATCTGTAATCTTGTCTAAGTCCTTGAATCCAACGTCTTTAGTAGACTCAAGATTTAATGCACGTGCAACCATCAATGCGAACTGTGAACGTGTGATGTTGTTCCGTGGATTGAACTTGTCCGCGCTTTTTACAATACCTTTATCAAGCAATGCAAGGATCGCTTCTTTGTTACCGTCTTTGTCGATATCTTTAAACGGGTTTACAGTTGGTTTTGCACCATCAAGACCAATTTGCACTTTGTGGTTTGAATCATATTTAATAGGTCCTTCATTTACAATAACGTGAAGATCCGCATTTACTAACTTCGTTAGATCCGCTACCTTGAATGTATATGTGCGTACGCCAGTTGATTTATCATCTGTTGCTACAGGTACATCCTTACCAGCGATTTTGAATCCGTGGATATAGCCGCCTTTAGGGAAGGTTACTGTTACTTCATTACCGTCCGTTACTTTCTTTACAGATGCTACTGGTGACATATAGGTATTCATAATAGACTCTTCATTCGTTCCATCCTTAAAGACCTTAACGCTTATTTCCTCAATTACTTCTGCTTCATAATCAAATTCATACCACACGTCACGTCCTGGAACTTGAACGTGCATCTTTCCAGAGTTGATCTTATTTAACTCTACCGGAAAACTGTACAAAACAGATCCATCTGTGTTCTCCACTCCTGGTGCGGTAACAAATTCATTGCCTTGCTTTGTTTGTACTTCTAAAATCATGGGTGCTGACTTAGCGATGACTGTCAGATTTGCAAATGTCTTACCCTCATTTTCTACAATTGTTACTTGGGGCAAAACATGATTGCTAATTGCAGGTTGCGGTTCAGTTGTACCTGATTTATACACCTTCAAATCTACTGCTTGATCCACTGCTACTGCCTGTGTCAAAGCAGATGTTGCCTGGTTGCTTGTGCTGATCGGGTTAGCCGATGCTGCTGTTGGAATAGCAATGGAAGCTGCTAGTAATGAAGCAAGTACTACTTTCATTGCGCGAGATGATGTTTTTTTCGTCATAATTATTGTTCCCCCTGTTTTCTTTGGAATCTAGTTTTATACAATAAAAATGCAGAACCTGCGAATACAAAGATTAATAGGTACGGCGTTGAATCACTGGTTTGTGGATTCTTAACTGGTACTTGAGTAGTTGGTTTTTTTGTGACTGTACTGGTACTAGTGTTGGTATTTGTATTTGTATTTGTGTTCGTGTTAGTACTAGGTGGTGGGGTAGTAGTAGTTGCAGGTGGTTTTACTGCCGGTGGTGTCACGGCACTCTTGTCCTCGAACACCAAATCAACTGTATACTCGTGGTGGTAATTAATATGCTCTACGTCCACTTTTATAGGAATCTTCACTGGCTTTGAAATATCACTTACGCTAAACTCTACAACACGCGTGTCTGCTTTTAGATCTTCATTGACTACTTCTGCACCGCCTGCAGGCTCAAACTTCGTAATCAAAGAACTGTTCTTCAGCGTAAGCTGTACGATGGCAGAACCATTCGTCACCGTTACGAGTGCCGGTTTTTGGAAGTAATCATTCGCAATAGATGCGTTATTGCTGTCCGGCTGATTGACTTGATAATTTAATTGCTGGGTACCGTCTGCTATTTTAGCGGATGCTTGCGGCAGACCTATTGTCAGCACGAAAAAACTTACAACTAAAAAGTATAAAAATGCTTTTCTCACTTGGACATAATCCCCTCTCACTTGTTCATTTTCATGCTACATAAATCCACCGATTGATTTCCAGCCGCTGGATATATTTCCACTTCTAAATTATCTCATAAATTGTCCCATACATGAATCATAGCAACTTACCATCTAGTAGATTATGACAAACGTGTGACGTTTATAACGCACAAATGAGAACAATTATCATTTAATATATCCTGTTTTGCCAGTAATGTCAATCGATTATTGGAAAATTATTTCAATTTGAACTGTGTATTTTTCCATTAGTCACTAAATTGAAAGCCCTGCATAGTCTAGATAGATATGATTTATGGACGAAAGGGGTATTACGATGAATCTTCAGTCTTTTAGTGGTGTCGTCATGGTAATAAATGATTTCTATACGGGGCAAAATAGTGACACAGGTTGCTACCTATTGATGACAGTAGATAATGGCCAAGGAAATGTCGTCAACTTTGTAGTGGAGCCGACAACTTATTTCGTCAATCACGTGAAAGTTCATGTAGGTGATCGCGTTACAGGTTTTTATGATGCCGACGCTCCCACACCTATGATTTATCCCCCTCAATTTAGAGCGGTGGTTATGTCCAATGATTCTAGTCGTGAAAACGTCAAAGTCGACTACTTCAATCGTCGCTTGCAAAGTAGTGATGGAACGCTTCAATTGAATCTGTCCCCGAAAACTGAAATACTTTCGACAAATGGCCAGCATTTCACAGGAAATATAGCAGAGCGAAATTTGATAGTTTTATATGGGGCCACTACAAAAAGTATTCCACCACAAACTACACCACATAAAATCATTGTCATTTGTTCATGAGTTTTGTACTTAGAGAAAATAGAGACACGCGGCTTGACGCGTGTCTCTATTTCATATGGAAAAGAATCGTTGTGTCGTCTTATGGATTTCTCTATATGCTTCATCAACAGTTACACCTTTAATTTCAGCGATGCTATGCATACTTTCATGCATCATGGAGGGATGTGTTAACTTCCCTTTGAAAGTATGCTCAAAAGTCCATGGTCCATCTGTCTCTACCATTAACTGAGTTAACGGAACTTGTTTAACAATATGCTGAATCTTTTCTCGATACGTAACTTCCGGGGTTACAGAAATCATATAACCGTTCGAAACAATTCGCTGCAATACTATATCGTCCCCTTTGAACCAATGAAAGTGTGCTTTCGTGATTGAATACCGCTCTAACATCTCACACACCCTATCCGCATCTTCATAAACGGCATGTAAAGCAATTGGCAAGTTATATTTAGCCGCCTTCCGAATAAAGCATTCCAACATATTTTTATATAGCGCTACGTCCACATTAGGTTGTTCTTGTCGCAAATAATAAGGTAACCCCACTTCTCCAATTGCCGTGAGACAATCTACATGGTCATCGATCAATCGAAGAATAGCTGAAAGCTCACATTCACTCGGAAGAGCTTGTTCGGGATGATAGCCTATAGCAGGTTTGATGCGTCTATCTCTTTTTGCAAGTTCTAATTGCTTAACGGAAGATGTAAAGTCATTTGATACCGCCACGATTGCAGTGACATCATTCACTTCTAATTCGCTCAAAATTTGAAGCCGCTCTTCCTTTTCATACATATCCAAATGAATATGGGCATCAATAATCTGTCTGCTCAAAACCAATCACCCGCTTCCACTAATCTTCCATGTTTCACGTGAAACATCTACCCGTAAATGAACCTGAACTATTATCTAAGCGTCATACTAATTTACTTCATGAAAAAGTAGGCGGTGACATATGAATTTTCATGCATTACGTAATAAGACAATGAATTCTACACGACAACTCTTTAATTTTGGAAGGCAACAAGCTTTATCTTGCATTTTTCCTGTTATCATCTTCAGCTCACTGGCACTTACACAAATTATACCTTTACCTTTCCTGCCACGATACGACTGGCTACTCCTCATTTTTATCGGAACTCAGTGGTGGATGGTACGATCTGGACTCGAGACACGTGATGAACTGAAAGTGATTACGTTATTTCATATCATTGGCCTAACTTTAGAGATATTTAAAGTACATATGGGTTCCTGGTCTTACCCTGAAGAAGGCTTTTTCAAAGTTCTTGGTGTTCCTTTATACAGCGGCTTCATGTATGCGAGTGTGGCAAGTTATTTATGCCAGGCTTGGAGGAGATTACACGTCAATCTGATTCAATGGCCACCGCTCTGGGCAGTTGTTCCGCTTGCCATCGCTATATATGGAAACTTCTTCACACATCATTATTGGGTTGATATAAGATGGTGGTTGTCCGCATTCGTACTACTTATTTTTTGGCGTGCCTCGGTGAGTTATTGGGTAACTGGAAAACAGTACCGTATGCCCTTATCTCTTTCATTTATATTAATCGGCTTTTTCGTTTGGGTAGCTGAAAATATTGCTACTTTCTTCGGGGCTTGGACCTATCCCAATCAAAGCGAGACATGGCATCTCGTTGGTATAGGTAAATTAAGTTCTTGGTTATTATTAGTCATCGTCAGTTTCCTCATCGTAGCTGTGTTAAAACAAATAAAAAAGGAATAGATATGTATATAGTAACAGGCAAATACTTTACTATGCACATTCTCTCAGAAAAGTGTATTCCACGGGAAATAAATGAATATGCACTATCAAAAACGCAGCAGGCTCAATAGCCTACTGCGTTTTATTGATGATTAATGTGTAGTTGGTTCAGGGTAATTGAAGCCTTTTGTATCTACTTCAACTGTCTTCATTTTCTGCTCTTCAATAGGCTTGTCCATAGCATCTGTTTCATTAGCTACGATAGCATCCACTGTCTCCATGCCTTCCGTCACTTTACCGAAAGCTGCATACTCGCCATCGAGTGAAGTGTTGTCGTCCGTCATGATAAAGAATTGTGACCCTGCAGAGTTCGGCTCTTGCGTACGTGCAGTTGAAATGACACCACGCTCATGTTTCATATTATTTTCAAAACCGTTTGAAGAAAATTCTCCATCAATAGAGTATCCTGGTCCACCAGATCCATCACCTGAAGAATCTCCGCCTTGAATCATAAAGCCTGGAATTACACGGTGGAAAATCAAACCATCGTAATAGCCATCTTCAATTAAAGAGATGAAGTTTGCTACTGTATTCGGTGCAACAGTCGGCTCTAGTTCTAAGACGATCTTCTCATCGTTTTCCATCGTAATTGTCACGATAGGGTTCTCTTTTACGTCTGCCGAGTAATCAACCGCTGCTTCTTTAGGTTGCTCTGTAGATTCTTCTTTCGGTGTCTCCACTGTTTTTTCTTCAGTTGCTTTGCCACACCCTACTAGAAAAATTGCCAATGCCATTACACTTATTAGGAAATACCATGCTTTATTACGCTTAAACATATCTTTCTAACACTCCCTATTATTTTATACCTTCAATTACCTTTAAATCATTTACTGCTCACGGTAGCGTAATGCTAATCCTTTTAGAAAGTTTCGAGCGTATCGATCGCCACACGGTTTATAATTTCGGTGGCCTTCTTTACGAAGAACAGCACTCAATTCATTTTTAGAAATCGTAACACCTGCATTTTCTAATATATCGAGCATATCTTCACTTGTGAGAGATAACGCGATTTTAACTTTCTTTAGCAAAATATTATTAACATTTCGATGGCCTTCCTCTGACATGAGGAATGGTTGCGGACCATTTTCAGCATTCTCCGGTACTCCCCTTTTTGAGCTGATCAAACCATTTAGAAATGACTCCAACGTTATATTGTCAATTTCCTTGGCATATTCATTCATCTGCATTTCATCCGTGCTATCCTCATTTGTTTTCGTCAGCATCTCTTTAACTTCTGCTCTGTTTGTCTTCAGTCCGCCTAACGCAAACATTTCTACAACTGCCGAATCTTTTAGATCCAATGCATAGCGTAATCTACTTAAAATATCATTATTATTCATGTAATCACCTGTACCCTCTCTAGTCTATTGCTGTGATTCTTAGTATAGCCTGATTCGTTATAATTTGTCTTCATTCAATCGATTGAAGTTGCTTCTGCCTCATTTTCAATTGTTTGTATAAACTGATCACCGAAATCACAAATTGATGTAACGACTGGTTCCAATAATAAACCGATATCACTTAATTTATACTCCACTTTCGGTGGCACAACAGGATAGACGTAACGTGTAATGATTTTGTCCTCTTCTAATTCACGTAACTGTCTGATTAGCATACGTTGATTCGCATCAGGAAGCTTTTTCTGCATCTCACTTAGTCGTAATGGCGATTCGTGTAGCAAGCACCAGATAATCGCAATTTTCCAACGTCCGCCTATGACGGATAAAGCTAAATCCTTACTAGTGAAATACTGCTTATCTTTATAATGAATGACCATATTGCTTCACTTCTTTCTATACTTTTCATGTTCATAGTGACAAAAGAGTCAGTATTGCATGGTGAATTATAATATGTAATGATAGAAATGTAAACACTATAAAGTAAAAGAAAGAAGGGCTTCATTTGAAAAGTAGAGCAGCTGTAGCATTCAAACCTGGAGAACCACTTAAAATTGTAGAAATCGATGTAGAAGAACCAAAAGCTAATGAGGTATTAGTCAAAATTCTTTACACTTCTGTCTGTCACACAGACGCATATACATTATCCGGCGATGACGCAGAAGGAGTATTTCCAGCCGTTTTAGGTCACGAGGGCGCTGGCGTCGTAGTTTCAGTAGGTGAAGGAGTCACATCCGTAAAACCTGGGGATCACGTGATTCCATTGTACACACCTGAATGTGGGAAATGTAAGTTCTGTCTATCCGGTAAAACTAATCTATGTGGCGCAATTCGCGAAACACAAGGTAAAGGATTAATGCCTGATGGTACTACACGCTTCTCTTACAACGGAGAACCTATCTATCACTACATGGGAACAAGCACATTCAGTGAGTATACTGTCGTGTCTGAAATCTCCCTAGTTAAAGTAGAAGACCACAACGTACCACTGGATAAAGTTTGTCTATTCGGATGTGGCGTCACTACGGGTATTGGAGCTGTTCATAAAACAGCGAAAGTAGAAGAAGGTGCTGTTACGGCAGTCTTCGGTCTAGGCGCTATTGGTTTAGCCGTTATTCAAGGACTAAAGCAAGCAAAAGCGGGCCGTATCATCGCCATTGATATGAATGAAGATAAATTTGAATTGGCGAAGAAGATGGGCGCAACAGATTTCATCAACCCTTCTACATTTGATAAGCCCATTCAAGAAGTCATTGTAGAGATGACGGACGGCGGCGTAGATTACAGCTTCGAGTGTATCGGTAATGTTGAAGTCATGAAAGCTGCTCTTGAGTGCTGCCATAAAGGTTGGGGCGAGAGCATCATCATTGGTGTCGCGGGTGCTGGTAAAGAAATTCATACACGTCCATTCCAACTAGTTACGGGTCGCGTATGGCGCGGTTCTGCATTTGGTGGAGTAAAAGGAAGAACTGAATTGCCAGGGATGATTGATGACTACATGGACGGTGAAATTGATTTAGATTCGTTCATTACGCACCAACTAAACTTTACGGATATCAATGAAGCTTTTGATTTACTGCATAAAGGTGAATCAATTCGATCAATATTAACATATGGAGAGTGAGATCATGAATGTAGAACGCGTTGAGCAAAGACGATCTTTTGGTGGGGAACAAAACAAGTACAACCATTATTCAGAAGTCCTCAAGTGTGATATGACATTTAGTATCTTCTTACCATCACATAAAGAGCAAAAAGAAATTCCGCTTATTTGGTTCCTATCAGGATTAACATGTACGGATGATAACTTCAGTCAAAAAAGTGGTTTCCAAAGCTTGGCTGAAAAACATCAAGCGGCAGTGATTATTCCAGATACATCACCACGCGGAGAAGACGTAGCGGATGATGAGGCATTCGACCTTGGACAAGGTGCGAGCTTTTATCTAAACGCAACACAAGAGCCATGGTCAACGCATTATCAAATGTATTCGTATATAACGCAGGAGCTAAGTGAACTTGCTGCTACTCTTGTGCCTAACTTCTCGGGTAACCAAAGTATCATGGGGCACTCGATGGGTGGTTATGGTGCGTTGATGATCGGAATGAAGAATGCAGATCGTTTCAAAGCGATTTCTGCGTTCTCTCCGATTTCAAGCCCAAGCGATGTTCCTTGGGGGATCAAAGCATTTACTACGTACCTAGGTGAAGACAAAGCGACGTGGAAAGAGTGGGACACTGCCGAGTTAGTGAAGGAAACAGGTATACCACCCATTCTTATTACGCAAGGAACTGCTGATGGCTTTTATCCAGAGCAGTTGAATGAGAAACCGTTCCTTGTAAACGCGAAGCAGCATAATCAGGCAGTGGAATATAACAAAGTAGATGGCTATGACCATAGCTATTTCTTCATCTCTTCTTTCTTAGAAGAACACTTTGATTTCCATATGAAGAACTTGGGATAACTTGAATACATGTAGATAGTTGAAGACAGTAGCAGGGGGCGCTTCCTATAGGCCGTGGTAAGCCACACCTATGGGAATGCGTCCCCCTGCAGTGTCTATCAACGGTGCATCTCCCTATTGCATTCATCTACATTCCGAATGTCCACATTGCTTATAATGTGGATGTTTTTGTTTTTAAGAGCATATGAATTAAGATAGAAGGAACGTATTAAAATCTATTACATAGGAGGGACAGTTACGATGAATCTAAAGAAAATGTTAACCGATGAACGTGTGAAGCCGTATGTTCTGAAAGCTCGGTATGGTATTGAAAAAGAAGGCCAACGCGTGGATCTTGCGGGGAATTTAGCGACAACGGATCATCCTGCAAGCATTGGAATGGCAGATGAACATCCGTATATTCAGCGCGACTTCTCGGAAACACAAATGGAATTGATCACGCCTGTCCTGAACACACGGGACGAATTATTTGATTATCTATCGGCTATCCATGATGTAGCATACCGCTCCATGGGCAAAGGAGAAATGTTATGGCCATTAAGCATGCCTCCTGCACTTCCTGAAAAAGAGGAAGATATCAAAATTGCGAAATTGGACAACTTTGAAAATGTTCTTTATCGACGCTCTTTAGCTAATTCATATGGTCGCAGAAAACAAATGATTTGTGGGATCCATTTTAACTTTGAGTTCAGTGATGAATTACTCGAGAAACTATTTGATTTACAGTCGGATATCGATAATTACCGGCACTTCAAAACAAAGATTTACTTAAAACTTACTAGAAATTATTTATACTACCGCTGGCTTGTGACGTACTTTTACGGTGCCTCCCCTACTAGTAATGAGAACTTCTACGGTTGTGATGATCAGCCTAATGAACCGGTTAGAAGTATTAGGAGCAGCAGATTCGGCTATGTAAATCACGATGACGTGAAAGTCTCATTCAGCTCTATAGAGAAGTATATTGAAGATTTATCTTGTGTTGTAAATAGAGGTTTGCTTGTGGAAGAAAAAGAATTCTATACCGCTATGCGCTTACGTGGAAGCGAGCGTGTAGAGGAATTCTTGACCGAGGGTGTCCGTTATGTAGAATTACGAAATATCGATTTAAATCCTTTTGAGACGAATGGAATCAGTTATGAACAAGCGGAGTTCTTACATATATTCTCACTGTATCTTCTGCAGAAAGATGAACATCCAGAAAGTGATGAGTATGGAAAGATAGGCGATGCGCGGAATGATGTCGTTGCGCTTGAGCACCCATTGTCACATACAACATTTGAAGCAGAAGCATATGAGCTAGTTGACGGTATGGAAAAAATGTCTAAAGAATTGGGCTTCCCTGTTTCCGACTCGTTATTTAGCAATTTGAGAACTATGCTAGAAGATCCTTCGAAGACTCTAGCTGGCAGACTGTATACGGAAAGCCAAAAAAGTAGTCAACATCAAGTAGCTATGGAAATTGCAAAAGAAACCTACGCTACTCTATGGGAAAAACCGTATGAGTTAACGGGCTTTACGGATATGGAATTGTCTACGCAGATTCTAATGTTTGATGCATTTCAACATGGTATCCAAGTAGAAATTTTAGACCGTCAAGATCAGTTCTTGAAGCTCAAATTACGGGACCATGTAGAATTCGTCAAGAACGGTAATATGACAAGTAAAGATACGTATGTCTCTACTTTGATTATGGAAAATAAAACGGTCACGAAGAAAATTCTTCAACAAGAAGGCTATCGTGTGCCGGGTGGTGACGAGTTCAGTAATATAGAGGAAGCTTTGCGTGCCTATGAGATGTTTGCTAAGACGCCTTTCGTTGTGAAACCAAAAACAACGAACTACGGAATCGGCATATCTATCTTTAAAGATGGCGCCAGTTACGAGGACTACGAGCAAGCAATTACACTTGCATTCGATGAAGACTCGTCTGTCTTGGTAGAAGAGTTCTTAGACGGCACAGAATACCGTTTCTTCGTATTACACGATAAAGTCCTTGCCATTATGTTGCGTGTTCCTGCGAACGTCACAGGAGACGGCACACACTCGATTAAGGAACTGGTTGAAGAAAAGAACCGTGATCCACTAAGAGGTACAGACCACCGTACGCCATTAGAACTTATTCAGCTGGGCGAACTAGAAGTTCTCATGCTGAAAGGTCAAGGCTATCAACTGGATTCAATCCCTAAGGACGGTGAAATTGTCTACTTACGTGAAAACTCCAACGTCAGTACTGGTGGAGACTCAATTGATGTAACCGATCAGTTTTCCGATGATTATAAGAAGATTGCAGTAGAGGCAGTAGCCGCTCTAGGCGCAAAAATCAGCGGAATTGATTTCATCATTGAAGACCTCGATGTGCCCGCAGCGAATCCAGGTGCGTATGGCATCATTGAAGCGAACTTTAATCCTTCGATGTATATGCATATTTACCCTTATAAAGGTGAAACACGTCGAGTGACGACAGATATATTAAATTACTTATTCCCGGAACTGTTATAAATAGTTCAATGAAATAAATAGATGGTCTCTTTCCTTTATGTAGATGTACACACCCTACATGAAGATTAGAGGCCGTTTTTTATATTGTGGGATGCACGAAGATACCGCTACAACTATTCTCTCTACTAGATGTAGCAGTATTGAGATAGAGGGATTTAGAAGGGTTTCACCTTGTGTATATTGAATTGGACACAGCGTCATCTAGACTATTAAAGCACTCCGAACAGCTTATAGTATAAGGAAAAGAAAAGTACAACTTCCTAAAACAAATATTTTACCTATTCCCTCATTATTCAGTGTATGATTAATACTACTGAACTACTAACTAGAGAGGAAGAGGATAAGTGATGTTTTTAATAAAGAAATGGCATGTGTTTTGGTTACTAGTGACATTATTTATACTAGTGCCGCTATCAGCAGCAAATGCAACCGTTTTTACGGATGAAGCAACCAATGTACCCGTTGATAAAACATGGACAATTAAATTCAACTTTCCTGTAGTTGAATCTAGCGTCAAATCTAATGCTATTTACGTGTTGAATAGCAAAAAGGAAAAGCTAGCCGCACAAGTTTCCGTAAACGATCGTGTGGTAACTGTTCACCCACCTAAAGCAGGCTATGAGCTAGGCCAGAACTATACTCTGCATATTACAACGGATATCTTAGGACAAGCCGGTAAAGAAGTTAAAGCTTTAAAACAGCCTATTACAAAACCTTTTACGATCGCAACAGAGGTCTATACTATTGTCGATATTCGTGAAAATGGAACTTATTCAGTTGCCTCAAGCCACCCTACTTTTGATAAAGCAAATGCATACTTACAAGACGATCAAGGTATCATGCTAAATGAACAATATGTTAAAATTCCATCTGGTTTTGTAGCAACCAATACTCAAACCGTCACATCTATTTACAAAGAGCCAACCTTTACATCAAAATATGAATATACAGGTGTTGCTACTGATACGGAACTTATTTATGTAGACGCTACAGCAGATTACGTTAAGGTGCATATAGGTGGACAAGACATGTACGTCAAACAAGAAGATGTCACACTCATTCCTACTGCCACGGCGAAAGGACAATCGTATTATAAGGCGAATCAACAAGGCTTATGGCATTACGTTTATCACCATCATAGTGGAAAATACGACGGTGCATATGTAGTTGGTAAAAAACCAGAGTTTCTAAACGTAGGCGTCAATTATTATAGTGTAGACGGCGCAAATTTCACCAATAAAAATGGTGAAATTGCAGGTAAAAGTTATGCCTACTTCCAATATCTATCACCACGTGTGCCAACAAACTATAGCGCGGCAGAGTTAGATACGTATATTAACAGTCAACTTTTCGCAAAAGAACAAACGGGTGGAAGATATACAAATGCTACAGCGAAAAGTCCATTAAAAAAGCTAGGCGGCACATTAAAATCAATTGAAAAAGAGCATCGCATAAATGCATTATTCATTTTATCACTCGCTATTCACGAAAGTGATTACGGCATGAGTTGTCACGCACAAAACTACAACAATCTATTCGGACTAACTGTGCCTGACAATGATGCGCACTGTTCAGAAAATGTCGTTACCTCTTCGGAGAAATACTATTCAACCATCATGGAGAATATCTCGGCTCTAGTGAATCAGTTAA
The DNA here is from genome assembly GCF_002743175.1 of Sporosarcina sp. P20a. Classification (NCBI taxonomy): domain Bacteria; kingdom Bacillati; phylum Bacillota; class Bacilli; order Caryophanales; family Caryophanaceae; genus Sporosarcina; species Sporosarcina sp. P20a. The sequence goes on along the minus strand of NZ_PDYT01000016.1, from coordinate 41,017 downwards.
ATACGTATTACTTAGATCCGCTGAATATGAAGGCGTACCGGTACAATGGTGTTGCGCTCGGTAATAAAATGATCGGTATGAATGTTCGCTATGCTTCAGACCCGTACTGGGGTGAAAAAATAGCGGGCCATATGTATAATATAGATCAAGAACTTGGCAGTACAGATTATAAAAAACATGATATCGGCTTCACGACAAGTCGCGAAGTTAGTATTCGAAAAGAGCCTATCGTAAATCATAATCGTGCGTATCAGTATAAGCTCGATTGGACGATTAAACGTTTGGATAAAATGCCTATAACGCTCTCTGCTACGCCATCACAAACGAATGGCTGGTTACGTGTTATTTCCGAATTACCAAAAGACGGAACAGATTTATATACAGTAACTCCAAACGTTCACACGGTAACTACGTATTAATAACAAAATCTCCGTTGAACGATCAAAACAGGCCCGTCCAGTTTATCTGGACGGGCCTGTTCATATTTCATCAATCAAATAAATTAAAATGGATTAGTCGCAATGAAGCTTGCTGTCTTCACGTAAAGACGTCGATTTAGTTTCAATTGATTGACTATCACTTCAGCAATGTCTTCTGATTGAATCATTTTAGAGTCATCGTTTTCCTTAATCAAATTTAAATCTATCGCTAAATCTGTTGCTACAGTACTTGGTGTTAGAGCAGAAACACGAATATTATTTCGACGTACTTCTTGTGCCAATGATTCCGTAAAGCCAATTATCGCAAATTTAGATGCACTGTAAGCACTTGAAGTAGCTGCCCCATTTAAACCATTTGTAGATGAAATATTAATGATGTCACCTGCATTTTTTTCAATTAACTGCGGTAATACAGCACGTGTCACATAATATGTACCCATCAAGTTGACATCTACTATGCTTTTCCATTCCTCTGGATCCATCTCCAAGACAGTACCGAATGTTGCAATGCCTGCGTTATTTATTAAAATATCCGCAGTTCCTAGATCATTCGTTAGTGATGCAATTGCTGCTTCAACTTGCTCTTGAGATGAAACATCAGCTGTTGCATATGCGACTTTCACGCCAAAGCTTTCAAGCTCTGTTGCTACCTCTTTTAAAGTAGACTCTGTTCTTGCAAGTAATCCAATATGGACTCCCTCTTTTGCTAAGTGAAGTGCCGTTGCTTTCCCTATACCTCTTGCTGCGCCAGTAACAAATGCTACTTTTCCAGTTAATGATTGTGCCATTTTTAAAGGACCCCTTTCAAGCGTTATATGTTTTCTCTTTTAGTATAACCGTTGAAAAGATCCTTAGCATGGATGGATACTTGTATAGCTACTTTGTAGAGTAAACTACTGCTCTACCCATAGTTCCCTTAGGAATTTTTAATGAACTTAGAGTATTATCTCTAAACCTACATTCACTTATGATAAGGTTCCCCCTTAATAATCCGAAACCCACGATAAATCTGCTCCACCAACACCAACTTCATTAACTGATGCGGAAACGTCATTTTAGAAAACGATAACTTCTCATTCGAACGCTGCAATACACTACTATGTAAGCCGAGCGATCCGCCAATCACAAAGACAATCTTGCTTTTACCATAAGTCATCAATGAATCGATACTGGCTGCGAATTCCTCGGAAGTTTTCATTTTCCCGTCGATTGCTAGTGCAATGACATACGCGTCTGGTGCAATTTTCGCTAAAATTCGATCGGCTTCTTTCTTTTTAACGATTTCCATATCGGCTTCGCTTAGTGTTTCAGGTGCTTTTTCGTCCGCCACTTCGATTAATTGCATTTTTGCATAGCTGTTCAGACGTTTTGTATACTCTTCTATTCCTTGTTTTAAATACTTCTCTTTTAACTTACCCACGGTCACAATTGATATATTCACAGTTTATCCACTCTCCCTCTAAATGTTATACACAATACTTATGCACATATCCACAATCTTATCTACATATTGTGTCCGATTATTTGTTCCGTACTACATGTCAATTTCTCTGATTATTGTATCATACTTTTGTGGATAACTTTTTATCTGTTTTATAATTTGAAGAGGATTATCTAATTCCCATTAAAAATGAAAATACCACAACCTGTTGACCTGTAAGGGATTAACACTTGTCACTTTGGTTTTATATATTATTTTCCAAACGTTTTCTTTTACACAATATTATACACATTATTTAGATTTTATCCACAATTGGATAACTTCATAAAAAAATCAGGCATCATAGCGCATTTTCGCTAGATGCCTGATGTGGACGGAAAGTTGTTCACTGTGTGGACAATGTACTTTCTCTTAGAATGTATTTCCGTCTTTCAATACCATTTCCAAGTCCAGTTTCTTTCCATCTCGATAGACTGTAATTTTCAATGGATCGCCAATTTCTTTTTTATTATACAAATACTTACGTAGACTGACCATATCCGTCACTTTCTCTTCATCCAGTTGAACAATTGTATCATACTTCTTTACGCCAGCTTGTATTGCGGATGAATTCGGCATGACATCTGTTACGACGACACCTTCCGTTACTTCTTCAGGCAACTTCAATGTCTGTTGCTGTTGCTGAATGGGGATTTGTTGAAGATCAAGTAACGATACGCCCATTGTCGGACGATTTACTTGTCCTGTTTCTTCTAAGTGCTCGATAATCGGTAATGCGATGTTGATTGGAATAGCCAGTCCGATTCCCTCTACTGTTGCTTCAGAGATCTTCATGGAGTTGATCCCGATCAATTGACCCGCCATGTTAATTAAAGCGCCACCGGAGTTCCCTGGGTTGATCGCAGCATCTGTCTGTAAGACGTCTGCTTGCCAATCGACGTTGCCGTCTTTGTTTAGGTCCATTGGAATGGATCGGTCTTTACCAGAGATTACACCTACCGTAACGGATCCTGCAAAACCAAGTCCTAATGGGTTACCAATTGCAATAACTGATTCCCCACGTTTTAATGCGTCTGAGTCACCGAATTCTATCACTGTATCGACGTGTTTTGCATCAATTTCAACTACAGCCAAGTCCGTCCATAGATCACTGCCGATTAATTTCCCTTCAACCTTTGTACCATCATCAAAACTAACTTCGAGTTGTTCGGAATTCTCTACGACGTGGTGGTTGGTGACGATATATGCTTTGTCGCCTTCTTTTTTATACAGAACACCAGAACCAGAGCCGGCTTCTTGCGTAGACGTTGTGGAAGACCAGAAGTCTTGGACTGTCTGGATATTTGTGATACCAACGACAGCATTTGCAACGTCACCTACCACATCCGTAATTTCGCTTGAGATGTCCATTGATACTTGGGCATGTTCCGAGTTGGTTTTGACTTCCGTTGTTTTAGACGTTGCAACATCGTCAGAACTTGATGAGCCGGTAGTGTACATCATGACCAAAAATACGATGACCCCACCTAATAACGCACCAAGTAAAGCTGGCCAGAAACCGCCTTTTCGTTTTCGGTCTCGCTTCGGTTCTACTGGTGAAATAGGCTTTTGCCATTCCGTCTCTTCTCTTCCTTGTTCTCTTCTCTCATCATCCATCCGCATTTCCTCCTTATCAGAAAGTATTCCTACATGTACTGTACCCCAATAACTCTTTGAAAATGCAAAAAGCCTCACTAATTTAGCAAGGCTTTTCGCATTTACTTCAGACTAGCACAAGCTCTGTAGATTCTGATGCATCCGTATCATGCAAGTGAACAAATTCCCCTGCACGAATGCCGCAATCTTCGAGGGTCTGTGCTACGCTCATGCGCGCCAAGTCTTTCATATTGTTATCTAAGCTAAGATGAGCTAAATAAATATGTGCTTCTTTTTGAGCTACTACTTCACTCATTGCGACAGCAGCATCTTCATTCGATACGTGGCCTACGTCACTTAGTATACGACGTTTGATAGACCATGGGTAACGTCCCATCTGCAGCATGCTGACGTCGTGATTGCTTTCGAATACAAAGCTGTCAGCTCCGTGGATATGACCCTTCATACGGTCACTGACGTAGCCTGTGTCCGTAATAATCGCCAGTTTGCGGTCACCTTCATTGAACGTATAGAACATTGGGTCGGCTGCGTCATGGGATACAGCAAATGACTGGATATCCAGTGAGCCAAATGTTTTCACCGTTTCCATGTCAAAATGGAAACGCTGATCAACGGGAATCTCTCCTACCAGTCCGTCCATCGCCTGCCACGTTTTAGCATTGGCATAAATAGGCGTTTTATATTTCCGGGCAAGTACGCCGATTCCTTTAATATGATCACTGTGTTCATGTGTGACGAAAATGCCGTCAATTTGTTTCATCGAGCGATTGATCGATCCAAGCAAACCTTCAATTTTCTTACCGCTCATGCCGGCATCTACGAGAAAAGCGTGCTCTTCGGTCTCTATATATAGCGAGTTGCCTGTACTACCACTCGCCAAAATGCTAAATCGCATGTGGAAAACTCCTATTCTGTTGGTTCTTCTAACATATCCGTTTGAAACTCAATGACTTTTCCTTCAATCGCATTGATGAAGTAATGTTCTATCGTTCCATCCTTCAATTTTACCTGAACATTCCACGTCGGTGCAAATACTTGAGTTTCTGTCAGCTGAACAAGTGTCGAATAACCTGATTTGACTTGCATAACAGTAGAATCAGGCTTCAGATAGCCACGTGTAACAAGTGAGGAGACGGCATCGTCTTGCGACAGTAAATCCTTTTTATGATTAAAACTCAAGAACTCGTCGAGCATACGTTGTTCATAATGCGTGACTTTGCCTTCTTTGTCCCAGTGCATGATGAGCATGGCGTTTGGACTGTAGAAGATGGTTTCGTTCTTTACCCGTTGAAAGAATACGGCGCTCCGCTCTTCTTCGTCCACGTCCCAGAGCACGTAATCCTTTCCATTGAGCACATACTTCTTTAAGAACTCGTCAAAATCATAGTCGCCTTTCTCCTCAATTACTTTTACATCTTTTTTCATGTGGGATAGTAATCGTGATTTTTCGATTAAGACAACCGATTGATCACTTAACTCTTCTAATTTCTCAGTAGGAAAGGTGGCGAGATGGGCCGACAAATACGAGACATCCTTTTTATTGAAAGGAATAGGATCATACGTAATATTCTCCAGTGCTAAGGTTTCTTCTACGGAAGTTTTCCCGAGAATCTGCATATTTCCGACACCCATTTGCCTGTCCAAATACAGCCAATACAGAAAGACATTGAGAATTGAAAAGACGATGATAAAGATTGTTTTTGTTCTATTCCAATCCAATCATACCACCTCCTTGCAATTCTTCTGGAGTGAAGCGTAACCAGTTATCCTTAATGAGATAATACCAGCAAGGCTGTAAAATAATTAATTCATCGTCAATATCATGAATCATATAATAGCCTGGAGTGATTTCCTCGATCATATCAAAATCTAGTTCTTCCGATTCTCGTAAAGCCTTCGCCACTTCTACTCCTGAAGGTAGTTCCAGTTTCTTTTGTTCCTGTTCAATTTCCACATCTAAAGTGTAGTATGGGCGTATATATTTGAAGACGCGATCATCTCCCCATGTCTCCGTAATTTCACTCATCCCTGATTGATCACTAAAGACGGGCAAACCATCGACATATAGCTGGAACCGGACATAGCGGGAATATGGATTCATATAGGCATAGCGGAACTCATCCGTCCAACCACCATGTTCATTAATGAAATCGATAGTATTCAACAACAATTCTGAAGGGAGCATGAAATCCTGACTTTCCACTGCCGGCATGACATAATTCAACCTTTTGATCTCGGTATCGATATTCATGAAAGCATGATCATCTCCATATTCTTCATGCGTTGAGTCGACTTGATTACGCCGTACGGCATTGGGGTCACTGAATAATGCATCACGGAAACGTAATGGTTTGATCTCTTCTTGATAATACGTCTTCCCCATAGCGGTGATAGGATCTTTTGGTACAGCGAGAAATGGTGCATTGCCACGATCGATTTCCGTATACTCATCGAATGATTGACCGACATCCACTACGTTGCGCAGGAAGCTAGTTTTATTCGGTAGCGTCACTTGCATCTGATAATGTAAGCCGCTCATTTCACTGAGTAAATGAATAACTGGTGCTTGAGTGGATTGACTCCAGTCAATGATTAGACGATTAAAGCTGGCTTCTGGAATATTTATGTCATCTACTAATAATACATTGTCATATACTTGCATGGGTACTTCACCCGTGAAGTAGAACGTCATTTGGCTTGGTTGCCGTAAGATTTGTGCAAAATCAAACTTATTCATGTCTTGTCTCACTAGTTCAAGATCAGATAAATCCCATGTATTCATTTCTGTTAGGATCCTGTCGATCTTTTCGGTATGCGTAGAGCCCAGTATCTGATCTTTTAAATTCGTGATGATTTTATATGGCTTAATGATTTCATCGATTGTTTTCTTCTCAGAAATGGATATATCGACAGTCTGTAGTTTTTCCATTGGCTCGTAATTCGGTGAATAGTTCCAAATTGCCAAAGTGAATAGGACACTCAGTGAGACAAGCAACAACAATACGATGGATTTAATTGGTTCAATGTATTTCAATCCCACTCACCGTCCTCTTGTTGTTCAAATGGCAACTTGAAGAAGATCGTCGTTCCTTTTCCTTCTTCACTCTGCGCCCAAATATCTCCTTTATGTGCCACAATCATTTCTTTAGCAATAGCGAGGCCGAGGCCAGTTCCACCGAGTGCACGGGAACGAGCTCTATCTGCACGATAGAAACGGTCGAAAATTCGATTGACATTGGATTTAGGAATCCCCATTCCATCGTCCGAAATCATTACTTTAATATAATCACCTGAGACCGTTACACCGAAGCGAACTTCTCCGCCATCCGGCGAATACTTCAAGGCGTTAGAAATGATATTGTCTAGTACTTGCGTTAATTTGTCGGTATCGATCTCCACGAATAGGCTACTTGAATACAAATTCCGTGTGAATCGTACATTTTGCGACTTTGAAAATTCAAAGCGCTCAATAACAGCGTTGAAGAACCGATTAAATTCCACCCATTCTTTATTCAATTCATATTCTTTACTGTCCATACGTGAAAGTTTCAGTAAATCATTCACAAGTCGGATCATTCGCTCGGTTTCATTTTGCGTAACATGTAAGAAATTCGGAGCGATCTCCTCATTGCGCCAAGCCCCTTCTGCCAATGCATCAAGATAACTACGCATTGTAGTAAGTGGTGTACGCAGTTCATGTGAAACATTTGAAACGAACTCACGACGTTCCATATCAATCTTTTCTTGCTCCGTATTATCATGCAATACGACAATTAAGCCGTTTACGAATCCTGTTTCACGCTGGGTAACAGAAATTGTTGCCCGTAAAATATATGCTTGATCTTCTGTACTAAAGTCCAGTGGAATCGATTCTCTCATCTGGATCAATTCCTCAAACGTATACTCATCGTCTATACCCAGAATGCTAGCGATAGGTCGATTGATGACAAGGTCATTCGTTACACCGAGCATTTGTAATGCTGAGTCGTTAATTAAGCTCACTCGTCCTTTGCGGTCAGTTGAAATGACACCATCTGTCATATTTTCTAGAACCGAGGCTAACTTTCGCCTTTCACTCTCAGTAGTAGACTGCGATTCTTGCAGCTGGTTAGTTAAGTGATTGAATGCGATGGCTAGCTGACCCATCTCATCCGATCCATACACTTTAACCTTTCGTGTGAAGTTCCCTTTGGCCATCGCCTGTGCTTGTCGCCGCATGTCTGAAATTGGTCGGGTAAATGCCCTGGCAATAAAGATCCCGACTATTATTGTAATGGTTAGAGATACCGCGGCCGCCCCTGCCAATATTCGATTGATTTCTTCAATTTGTTGAAAAACCGATTCAATATTGGCTTCTACATAGAGCGACCCTACAATTTCATTGCCGTTAAAGATCGGTTTGGCTAAGGAAAGGACGCGATTATGAGATTGTGGATCAATCATCACGACATCTTTCATCGTCTCTGATGTAATAGTTTTTCTTACATTATCATTAGTCGAATGTTGGCCTACCCTCATTTGATTGTCGAATGAAGATGTCGCCAGAATGCGATACTTGGGGTTTATAACCTGTATTTCAATAATGTCATCTGAAGTGAACTCGACCAAGACATTTTTTAAGCTTTGTTCTAGTGTGGGATCACTGTCCTTACGTTTTTTTGTAATCTCTTCCCGCACACTGAACTCGACTAAATTCATACGGTCTACAATCGAGTTCGTAAAGTTATCTTTTAATGTTTGTTCCAATTCACGAGCAAAATACAGCCCGATAATTTGCATGGACACAAGTATAAGCAGGACATAAATCAAAACAAATTTAACTTGAATCGACCGAAAAAAACCTACCTTATGCATAGGGGCTTACTCCTGTTCCGGATCGCGCAAGTAATAGCCTACACCACGTCTCGTGACGATCCAGCTTGGATGACTCGGCGTGTCTTCAATCTTTTCACGAAGACGTCGAATCGTTACATCGACCGTTCGTACATCTCCGAAATAATCATAGTCCCATACGGTTTGTAGTAAATGCTCACGTGTCATCACTTGACCAATATGTTTGGCTAGGTAATACAGTAATTCAAACTCACGATGCGTCAGTTCGATTGTCACTCCACGCTTTTGAACATAGTATGCATCGGGTTGGATGACAAGTTGACCTACCGTGATATCGTTCGTTTCTTCTTCCTGGTCTTCCGCTATAGTTCTTGCGTGACGACGCAGGTTGGCTTTAACTCGGGCAATTAATTCTCTCGTGCCGAATGGCTTAGTGACATAATCATCTGCGCCTAGTTCAAGTCCTAAGACTTTATCGATTTCCGAGTCTTTGGCTGTCAACATGATAATAGGGAAATCATACTTTTTCCGTACTTCTCTACAGACTTCCATGCCGTCTCGTTTAGGGAGCATGATATCAAGTAGCATAAGGTCTGGCTGGATTTCTTCTACACGGTTGATAGCATCCTCACCGTCGTATGCGCAAAAGACATTAAAGCCCTCCTTTTTCAAATTAAATTCTATGATGTCTGCGATGGGTTTCTCATCGTCTACAATAAATATCGTTTTATTTTGCATGATTTGTTCCTTTCTCACCATAATTGGCGATTGAATTTTCAGCTATGTTCTCGTTCCACGACTAAATTAAGTAATGTGAAATTGTATGGTATATGGAACACTAATCTATCTCTTCTATGGTTACAGCCTGATTATAAAGCTGAAATATATCTTTCCATATCCTTTAACTCTATCACGATTTGTGTAAAATCGCACTTTTTCAGATGGGAGCGGCTTGTTTGGAACGATGAAAAAACAGCGCGTCCTTTTCTACGGTGGTAGAAGAAGAGCGCGCTGTTTTATTCATAAGACGGAGGCGATTCGTGCTGACTCCAGTCGATATTAAGGAATTTATTGTATTCCTTTGCAAATGCCAACGTTACTGTACCAGTTGGGCCGTTACGTTGCTTGGCAATAATGATTTCAATCATATTTTGCATTTCGGTTTCTTTATCATAGTAGTCTTCCCGGTAGAGGAAGGAGACAATATCGGCATCTTGCTCAATACTCCCTGATTCCCGAAGGTCAGACATCATAGGGCGCTTATCTTGGCGTTGCTCTACCCCCCGTGATAGCTGGGATAGTGCAACGACTGGGATTTTTAGTTCACGAGCTAGTGCTTTTAATGAACGGGAAATCTCAGATACTTCTTGCTGGCGATTGTCGCTGCCACGGCCGCTTCCCATGATCAGCTGCATGTAGTCAATCATCACCATACCGAGACCGTGTTCTTGTTGCAGACGTCTACATTTCGAACGGATTTCATTCACTCGCAAACCTGGACTGTCATCAATGAAAATTCCTGCATTTGATAACGACCCCATAGCCATTGTCAACTTGCGCCAGTCGTCAGCTTCAAGGTTTCCTGTACGCAGTACTTGTGCGTCAATGTTACCTTCTGCACATAACATACGCATGACAAGCTGTTCGGCACCCATCTCTAAACTGAAGATCGCGACGTTCTCTTCTGTCTTCGTTGCCACGTTTTGCGCTACGTTCAACGCAAACGCGGTTTTACCAACAGAAGGACGAGCCGCCACGATAATCAAGTCATTACGCTGGAAGCCTGCCGTAATCTTATCCAAGTCACGGAATCCGGTTGGAATTCCTGTTACATCACCTTTACGTGTATGCAATAATTCAATATTGTCATACGTCTCCACTAATACATCTTTAATATGACGGAAGTCACCCGCATTTTTCCGATTGGACACTTCCATCATTTTCTTCTCGGCTTCACCAAGTAAGGCTTCTACTTCGTCTTCCCGTGTGTAGCCGTCTTCCACAATGTCAGTTGCAACGCGGATCAATCTGCGTAACAAAGCTTTTTCATCAACGATATTTGCATAATAGACGATGTTTGCAGCAGTCGGAACTGCGTTGGCAAGCTCTGTAATATACGAAATGCCCCCGACGTCTTCGAGCTCATTTTTTACTTTGAGCTCTTCGGCGATTGTCACCAAATCGACTGGCTGACCTCTGTCATTCAATACAAGCATAGTTTCAAAAATCTTTTTATGTGCGATCCGATAGAAATCTTCCGGCATCAATATTTCAGATGCGGTTATCAGTGCCTGTGGTTCTAAAAATATTGCACCAAGAACCGACTGCTCTGCTTCGTTGTTATGCGGAGGTGTGCGCTCGATCATCTGGTTCAAGCTATTATCTCCTTATCATTCTTCTGTAACATGCACTTTAAGTGTTGCTGTTACATCAGGGTGTAATTTGATCGGAACATTTGTAAAACCAAGAGCACGAATTGGCTCAGGTAATTCCATCTTGCGGCGATCTACTTTAATTTTGTTTTGCTTTTCTAACGCTTGTCCAATCTGCTTGGACGTAATAGAACCAAACAGACGACCGTCTTCGCCCGTTTTCGCCTGTAGCTCTACAGTCAACTTTTCGACTTGCTCTTTTAATTCTTTAGCTTCTGCTAATTCCGCAGCTGCATCCTTTTTCTGGCGATCCTTCTGGCCTTGCAACTTACTTAAATTACCTGGAGTCGCTTCAACTGCTACATTATTTTTCAATAAAAAGTTTTGTGCATATCCAGTTGAGACCTCTTTCACCTCACCCTTTTTACCTTTTCCTTTAACGTCCTTTAAAAAAATAACTTTCATCATTCATTTCCCCTCTCTACGTATTGATCTAGTGCGTCCTTTAACATAGTAATTGCTTCATCCATCGTGTCTACACTTAACTGGCAAGCAGAATTTGTTAAATGACCGCCACCACCCAACTCTTCCATAATGACTTGAACATTCAATTCGCCCAATGAGCGGGCGCTAATACCAATTCTTCCATCATCACGCTTTGCTACGACGAATGAAGCGGAAATACCTTGCATAGTCAATAAGATATCAGCTGTCTGCGCGATCAGTACGGAGCTGTGCACGACTTCTTCCTGCCCTCTCGCAATCGCAATATCTCCATTGCCCGCAAATTCTACGGTCTCTATTAGTTTTGATCGTTCAATATATGTCGCAATATCTTCTTTTAATAAACGCTGTACTAGTACGGTATCAGCACCATTCGTTCGCAAATAGGAAGCGGCTTCGAATGTGCGAGAACCTGTCCTAAGTGTAAAGCTCTTCGTATCCACTACGATACCTGCTAGCATCGCTGTTGATTCCAACATTGTCAACTTCTCATTCTTCGGCTGATACTCCAGTAATTCCGTCACAAGTTCCGCTGTGGAAGATGCATAAGGCTCCATATAAACGAGCACGGTGTTATTAATGAATTCTTCGCCTCGTCGGTGATGGTCAATTAATACAACCTTCTGGGCCTTGTCCAGTACACGCTCATCTATAACCATACTTGGCTTATGCGTATCGACAATAACGACCAACGAACGCTCCGTCATCAATTCCAACGCCTCTTCAGGCATCACCATATGGTCATATAATTCTTCATCTTGCTGTACTTCATCCATCAAACGGCCAACACTAGCATCGAGCTGATCAAAATTAACGACGACATAGCCTTCAACGCCATTCATCCTTGCCATCTTACGTACACCAATCGATGCACCTATCGCATCCATGTCAGGCATTTTATGACCCATAATGAACACGCGGTCACTATCTTGGATTAAATCACGTAGTGCGTGTGAAATGACACGTGCGCGTACACGCGTACGTTTTTCAACAGGATTTGTCTTACCACCATAGAATTTCAGTTTCCCATCATGGTGTTTGATCGCTACTTGGTCACCGCCACGCCCTAGAACTAGATCCAGGCTCGACTGTGCTAACTCACCAAGCTCTGTAAGCGACGTAGTACCTGTCCCTACCCCAATACTCAACGTAAGTGAAACACTGTGTTTAGATGTATTCTCACGAATCGTATCAAGCAACGCGAACTTAGTCTTCTCCAAAAGTTCTAGTTTACCTTCATTGAAAACAGCCAAGAAGCGCTCAGAAGAAATTCGTTTTACGAAGATCCCATATTCATCTGCCCATTGATTGACCAATGAGGTGACCAGTGAGTTCATCTGGCTTCGTGTCTGGTCGTCCATTGTCTGAGACAATTCATCATAGTTATCGACCAATAAAATCCCAATCGTCGTTCGATCTGCATAGTAAAGGGATTGTATCTTTAAGCGTTCTGTTACGTCAAATAGATAGATCAATTTCTCTTCCGGTTTATAGTACACGCGGTACGAGCGATCATTCAATACGATGACATCTTGCTCACTGTCTTCTCTAATGACTTGACGAAATGCTTCATTCATTTCGTAGAGCTGTGAACCAATCCAAGTCTTGTCGGGATATATCGAGTTGATAAATGGATTGACCCACTCTACTAATTGCTTATCATTCAGCAAAATAATCCCAATTGGTAACTCCAGTAACGCTTCTTCTCCTACCCTTTTCATCCGGTAGGATAAGGTTTCAATATATTTCTCCGTTTCCAAATAGTTCTCATTCTCTACTTTCCAAGCGGTACCTAGTGCAAGCGCATAAGCAACTGCAAAAAACAGTCCCACCCAAAAGTTTAATAGCATTAGTAGTACGGAACCTACCGCTCCAAGTAGAGACAAGAATGCTAACGGAATACGTATGCCACGTTTTTTATAAAATAAATTCAATATCTCATCTCCTACGCTCTCTTGTCTTTATCTATCCATGTACGAATGTTAATGGCGATATCCAAAACACCCAACATTACGGTGAAGGGACTGAGGAACATGGCGAATAATGTAGCTAGCACGTTGACGATTATTGGAAGCTTCATCTTGCGCAATGCATAGTAAATTAACGCCAAACCTTGTAAGAAGAATAAGAATCTAAAGATGAGAATGGCATTTGCCTCCATTAGATAAAACGTTGTTCCTTGTTCCGGCTGCGACAAAATGGAAATCAACAGTAATGCTAGATAGGCTAGTACCGTTGCAAATGGAAGACGCATGTTAAGGAAGGAAGCAAACTTAGGAACTTCAAAACGTAAACGTGTTGCAACCGCCAAAATGGGCATAACAAACATGTAGGCAGTTACAAAAACAGACAAGATGAACAGGGAAGGCACAATGGTTTGGTAATACGTAAATGCCTCGGCCACAGTTCGCTCAATTTCTCTTGTTGAATTTCCCATTCCGGATAGAATCACAAGTGCTTCCTGCTGTATAGTTGAAAATTGTTGCATCAACTGTTCAATGGGGTTGATTTTCATGAACCACACAGTGCCTAGATACAATAGACTCAATGAAATGAGCAATGTGACACCGGTTGCCATATATACATAAAGTTTCGTCTTGCCTGTTCGTACGGTATCACCGATAACGAATCCAACAGCACTTAATACAACCGCTGCTGGTATGGAAAGCAAGCCACCAATCAATAATGTGATAAGCCATGTACACATCGCGACCATCAGCGTAGAGACACGGTCATAGCGCAAACGATAAATCGTAATGGGCAATGGAACGAGCAACAATGTCAATAAGCCGAGTAATGGTACGTATAAAGTCATTGCCAGTAATATGGCGAAGAGTGCTACCATCATCGCACCGTACGTAATTCTACTTGCTTGATCTTGCATATCCACGCCCCAATTCATTCACTGCTTCTTTTGCCACCTATTGATTATAAAGGGACAAAGTGTTGCATTCCTTAATTCATATAAAGCTGCAATCATCCTTCTAATTGTATCACGATTCGACGTGAAATCAAAAATACAGGCAGTTGCGGTTTCCAGTAAAGTGGATGCGCAATGGACTATGGATTGTATGATTTTCCAGATAAATAAAAAACCGCCACTGACTGAGTAACTCAGTCAGTGGCGGTTTATATATTACCGCTCTTCAGATACGAACGGAAGAAGTGCCATGATGCGTGCACGTTTGATTGCGACCGTCAATTTACGTTGGTATTTAGCGCTTGTACCAGTAACTCGACGAGGCAACATCTTTCCGCGCTCAGAGATAAACTTCTTCAACAAATCTACATCTTTATAGTCGATGTGAGTAATGTGGTTAGAAGTAAAATAGCAAACCTTACGGCGTTTGCGACCTCCACGACGTGGTGCCATAATTGTTGTCCTCCTTCCTATTTACGTATTAAATGAACCGTTCTATCAGAATGGCAAGTCGTCATCTGTTACTTCAATCGGACCGCCGCCTGGCTGGAATGGATCATTATCAACACGTGTCATATTTTGCTGATTCGGTTGGTAGGATTGCTGGTTATTGTATCCTTGTCCTTGGTCTTGAGAAGGTGCGTTATAAGAAGGAGCTCCACCACCATAAGATGGTGTTTGCTGACGTTCTGTATTGGCACTTCTTGGTTCCAGGAATTGAGTACTATCCGCAACAACTTCTGTCGTGTAAACACGCTTACCGTCTTGACCTTCGAAGCTGCCCGTCTGTATACGGCCATCCACTCCAGCTAGACTTCCTTTTCGTAAGTAATTCGCGATATTCTCAGCCTGTTTACGCCAAGCTACACACGTGATGAAATCCGCTTCCCGTTCTCCTTGGGCATTAGCAAACGCACGGTTCACTGCCAGTGTAAAACGTGTTACAGCAATTCCAGTTTGTGTATACTTCAGCTCAGGATCTTTTGTTAATCGGCCAACTAAAACGACACGGTTTATCATTCAGAATCAAACCTCCCTCATCATAAATTTATTAGATTTTATATCAGATTACGCATCTACACGAATTGTCATATGACGAATGATACCTTCGTTGATGTTCGCTAGACGTGTAAATTCATCGATTGCTTCAGCACCAGCGTTAGCAGTTACTAATTGGTAGTAACCTTCACGTAAGTCGTCGATTTCGTAAGCAAGACGTCGCTTGCCCCACTCTTTCGACTCGATGATTTCCGCTCCGTTTGAAGTTAGGACAGTATCAAAACGTTCAATCAACGCTTTTTTCGCGTCATCTTCAAGAGTTGGGCGCATAATGTACATAATTTCGTACTTTCTCATCAATAGTCACCTCCTTATGGACTTGGGCCCTACTTTTACAAGTGGGCAAGGAGTAAGTAAATTTAATATTACTCACATCAGTACATACTATCACAACACAATTGGAATATCAACCACCAATATACTATACTGAATGAATTAAGGAGTGGTTTCACATGGAAGAACAACAACCTGTGATTGTCGAACTCGACTTACAGAAAATAGCGAAGCAAAGTCTTTGGCTCACTTTCCTACCACTTATAGCACTTTTGATAATTCGTGGTCTGCTACAAGGTGGATTATTTCTGTCATTTTCGGTGTGGTATGTTGGTTATGCTTTGGTTGGATACATTTTATTGATTGTTATACATGAGTTTTTCCATTTGCTTGGTTTTCGTATTTTTTGTAATGTGCCGTGGAAGAACATGGCATATGGTGTCAATTTGAAGATGGGTGTTGCCTATGCTACCACGGATCAGTTGATGGACAATAAAGGTATCCGCAAAGCGTTATTATTACCATTTTGGATGACAGGTGTCTTGCCTGCTGTTCTGGCGTTGTACTTCAATGATGGCGTGCTGTTGCTGTTAGGTGCGATGCTAATCGGCGGAGCAGCAGGAGATTTTGCGATGTACAAGGAGTTAAAGAAGTTTCCGGATGATGCACTAGTGAAGGATGATCCGGAGTTGCCTAAGTTGTATGTTTATCCTGCTCAATAAAATAAAAAAGCTGGCAGTAGGATTGGAATGGGGATTTGCGCTTCGGAGGGGACGCTTTCCGAAGGGCCCGCGGTGAGCCAAGCAGGTCGCTGAGCTCCCTTTGGTTGTCTCACCTGATCGGGCGGAGTCGCCCCTCCTACACTCCAATCCCTGCAATGCAAGTGGAAGATACTTTTTCTAGTCTACTGAAATCAGGGTTGTATTCTTTACAGCTTTTGAATCGCTCTTGATTTCAAATACGTCCAAAGACAATGCTAATTCACTTACTATTGACAGTAAGTGATCTACATCCGTCTACTATAAACGTAGGATTGCAACGGAGGTCGGGTCGACTCCGAGTGGATCAGCGTGAGCCTTGAGACCTTGCAGGAGCACACACTTGCGACGAGGAGGCTCAAGCCACGCCCACCGGAAAGCGTACCCAGCCCGAGTTGCAATCCCCTCGTACTCACCAATTAACTTACTCTTTCACTTCCCTTGCAGGTCTTGAACTGGACCTCTTTCAAACCAAGAAAAAGGCTGATTCTCACGGGGAGAATCAGCCTTTATTTGTATTACACGTTGAAACGGAAGAGCATAACGTCGCCGTCTTTAACGACGTATTCTTTACCTTCTAAACGGACCTTACCAGCCTCTTTTGCCGCTGTCATGGAACCGTGCTCGACTAAGTCGTCGTATGCTACCGTCTCCGCACGGATGAATCCGCGTTCAAAGTCGGTATGGATTACGCCGGCACATTGTGGTGCTTTCATACCTTTACGGAATGTCCATGCGCGAACTTCTTGTACGCCTGCTGTGAAGTACGTAGCAAATCCAAGTAAGTTGTACGTTGCTTTAATTAATTGATCAAGACCGGATTCTTTGATACCTAGCTCTTCAAGGAACATTTCCTTCTCGTCGTCTTCAAGCTCCGCCATCTCTTCTTCAATTTTTGCACAAACTACGATTACTTCTGCATTGTCCTTCTCTGCAAAATCACGAACCTGTTGTACGTATGGATTATTAGCTGCGTCCGCAATTTCATCTTCTGAAACGTTTGCTACATACAACATTGGTTTGATTGTTAACAAGTGCATGCCTTTGACTACATCCAACTCATCAACTGTTAATTCTACAGAACGGGCAGCCATTGCATTTTCAAATGCATCACGTAATTTGAGTAGAATTGGCTCTTCTACCATCGCATCTTTATCTTTTTGCTTAGCCATTTTGGAAACTCGAGCTAAACGCTTGTCTACACTTTCCATATCTGCCAAGATCAATTCCAAGTTAATGACTTCAATATCGTCGATTGGATTTACCTTTCCCGATACGTGTGTAATGTTTTCATCTACGAAACAACGGACTACCTGACAAATCGCATCTACTTCACGAATATGTGAAAGGAACTTGTTACCAAGACCTTCACCTTTACTTGCACCTTCTACAATCCCCGCAATATCGGTAAATTCGAATGCAGTTGGCACTGTCTTTTTCGGTGTGACAAGCTCAGTCAATTTGTCTAAACGCTCATCTGGTACCTCAACTATTCCTACGTTCGGGTCAATCGTACAGAACGGATAGTTCGCCGCCTCTGCTCCTGCTTTTGTTATCGCATTAAATAAAGTGGATTTCCCTACGTTCGGAAGACCTACAATCCCAGCTGTTAACGCCATTATTCCCACACCTTTCTTATCTATCCAAAGCTTACATTATTCGTTAGTCAACCACTTCATTATAAGGATAATGCGGTGTATTGTCCACGTGTTCTCAAGACTCGTTCTTCAGCAGAACTTTTTTCATCTTCTTAGCAAATTCATTACGCGGGATCATGACGCTGTGTCCACAGCCTTCGCATTTTATTCGAATATCCGCGCCCATTCGGATGATTTTCCAAGCATTTGTGCCACACGGGTGTTGTTTTTTCATCTCCACCACGTCATGCAAGTTAAACTCTTTGTCCGCCATCGTATGAATCCCCTTCCTTATGTTCTTCACGTATTACCATTCGTGGATAAGGCATTTCAATTCCATTCAAATCCATGAATTTCTTTAAGTCCTGTCGAAGTTTACGACCTACGTTAAAATTAGCAACCGGCTCAGTCTCCGCAGCAATACGTAGCAAGATCCTTGATGGTTCCATACTTTGTACGCCCAACACTTCCGGTACGCCAATCACCTCTGAATAGCGCTCTCTCGGTAACTTCCCAAGGAATCCTTTGATTAATTCCTCTGCGTGGTCGATATCTGTTTCGTAGGATAATGCTAGATCGAGCAAAACCATGGAGTTCGTGACGGAGTAATTGACGACTTCACCTATTTGACCGTTAGGTACTGTATATAACTCGCCACCGTATAATGCGATTTTCGTTGTGCGAAGCCCGATTTCCATAACCGTACCTTCACCTGAATTAATACGCACATAGTCGCCGACTCCAAATTGATCTTCAAAAATAATGAAAAATCCAGAGATGACGTCCTTTACTAAACTCTGAGCACCAAAACCGACAGCTAGACCTAGTACACCTGCACCTGCAAGAAGGCCTTTTGCATCTATCTTAAACTCCGTCAGAACGGCTAGTATGGCGGAGAAATAGACAATGTATTTCAAGGCGTTTTCCAAAAGTTTGATCATGGTCTTTTCACGTCGTTCTGTTTTGCGCATCGGACTTTTTAGCTTAATGGCGAAGAATCGTCTTATTAATACTTGCCCCACTTTTACCACTACACCTGCCACCACAATAATCAAGATAATGCGAATAGCAAAAAATCCGGTAGAGAGCCAAAAGTCAGCACTGAATATCGTATCTTTTACTTGTTGAATTGCTGCTTCTAAACCTTTTAGGCTTTCTTTCGCTTCTTCTGTAGCAGAAGTAGATGCCATTGAAAGAAATCCTCCTTTCGTATAAACCCTTATCCCTCGGGATATACTGCACAGCAATACATGCGCAGTATGAATTTCAGCGTAAATATAACACAAAGGACTGGTGTCTCCCTATGTATACAGCCGAACCCTCTTCTTATCATTACCGAATTTCTAGTAAAGAAACCGGTGTCGTGTGGAAATTAAGCACTTATTTCATGCAACATATCCCATTTAAACAACAACCAATCATTTTTTATTGCATCGGAACTGATCGTTCCACTGGAGATTCTCTCGGTCCTTTGACAGGCTCCTACTTGTCAGAGCTAAGTCTATTCCCTTATACAGTAGTCGGCACGTTACAAGAGCCACTACACGCTCTGAATCTACAACAACGTATGGAGCTCACAAGCACATTATACCCCGAAGCATTTGTAGTGGCGATTGATGCCTGTCTAAGTAAAAAGGACGCTGTTGGTGATCTATTGTTTCATAGCGGTCCGATTGCACCAGGTAAAGCCGTAGGAAAAGAACTTCCCCTAGTCGGTGATGTATCTGTTAAAGGAATCGTCAACGTAGGCGGCTTCATGGAGCAAGCAGTTTTACAAAGCACTCGTCTTCATCTACCGTTTGAAATGAGTCGTATGATTGGTAGAGCCTTACAATTAGCACATCATCGTCAACCTTCAAAAAGCATATACAATCGTAACGATGACCGCAACTACCGCAATACCTGGGATAAAGTTGGCTACCCGGATTTTCGTCAAGCCGATTAAATTTAATCCAATAGCCGCAATCATCAAGCCACCTGTAGCCGTCATTTCAGAAATAAATAACTGCATTAATTCATCTGGAACAAACCGACTAAGGATGGTGGCAAGAAAGGTTATACTACCTTGGTAAATTAATAGAGGAATTGCCGCAAATGCAACACCAATACCTAATGTGGAACTAAAGATGATTGAAGTGAATCCATCTAATATTCCTTTCATTATTAACACACTATGATCGTTGCGGAGCCCACTATCAATAGCTCCAATGATCGCCATGGAACCTACACAAAAAAACAGCGTAGCCGTAACGAATCCTTGTGCAATTCCCTGCCCTTCTTTTTTAGCCGGTAACTTCTTTTCAATCCAGTGCCCCAATTGGTTAACTTTTTGATCAAGATCAATCCATTCACCAAGAATTGCGCCTATCACGATACTAAGAATGACAATGACAATTTGTGTTGTTTCAAATGTCATTTGCAAGCCGATTGCTACTACAGCCATCCCTATTCCGTACATGATGGTTTCCTTCATTCGTTCAGGTATTCCATATAAAAACCTTCCGATTAATGTACCAATTATAATCGTCAATACATTAAACAGTGAACCAAACAATATCATGTAGTCACGTCCAAGTTCTCTTCAAGAATAAAACCTATTTTGCATCGAAAGCAAAATAGGTTTGTGTATCATTACTCAGCGTTCAATAATTCAAGAATACGTTCAAAGTCTTCATCTGAGTGAAACTCGATTTCAATTTTGCCCTTTTTCTTCGTCTTCTTTATAGTTACGTTTGTACCGAATTGTTCACGTAGAGTGTTTTCCTGTGCCTCAATAAATATATCTTTTTTCTTTTCCTTCTTCGTTTCACGTGGAACATCTTCATTTAAATGTTGAACCAGTTTCTCCAATTGACGAACATTTAACCCTTCCGTCTTGGTCTTTTCGGCAATAGCCAAGATTTGCTCTTTTTTACGCAACCCAAGAAGTGTACGACCGTGTCCCATTGAAAGTATTCCGTGGGAAATGTCTTTCAAAACTTTCTCGGGTAACGCGAGTAAACGGATATGGTTAGCGATATGCGGTCTACTCTTGCCTAATCTAAAGGCAAGTTGCTCTTGTGTTAGCTTCAGACTTTCCATTAGGTTTTGGTATGCCTCTGCTACTTCAATAGGAGATAAATCTTCCCGCTGCAAGTTTTCAAGAATAGCCATTTCCATTGATTGTTCATCTGTTAAATCACGTACAACAGCTGGGATTTCCTTTTTGCCTGCTAGTTCGGAAGCACGGAATCTTCTCTCCCCTACAACGATTTCATACTGTGTACCAACACTTCTCACGATGATTGGTTGCAGAACACCGTGTTCCTTAATCGATTCGCTTAATTCGTTCAACGACACTTCATTGAACTCTTTACGCGGCTGATACGGATTAACTTTAATGCTTTTCAGACGAATAAGCTCTACCTTTTCCAATGTTTCACGAGGAAATAATGCATTAAGACCCTTACCTAGACCTTTACTCATTCTCCACCACTTCCTTTGCCAGCTCTGAGTACACTTCCGCACCTTTAGATCGTGGATCATATAATATAATTGGTTTACCATGACTCGGTGCTTCACTTAAACGGACGTTACGCGGAATGATTGTTTTATACACTTTATCTTGGAAGTATTTCTTTACTTCTTCAATAACTTGAATGCCTAGATTGGTTCTGGCGTCAAACATCGTCAGTAATACCCCGTCAATATAAAGTGATTCATTTAAATGTTTCTGGACCAGTCGAATCGTGCTGAGCAATTGACTAAGTCCTTCGAGCGCATAGTATTCACACTGTACAGGAATAATGATTGAATCCGAAGCCGTCAATGCGTTCAACGTCAAAAGGCCAAGAGATGGAGGACAATCAATAATGACGTAGTCATAGTCATCTTTAATATCTTGAATCGCGTGTTTCATGCGAACCTCACGTGATATCGTAGAAACTAGCTCTATTTCAGCTCCCGCTAATGAAATAGTGGCAGGGACAATTTCAAGATTTTCAATTTCTGTTGGTAGAATCACGTCACGTACTGGCACATCATCAATTAACATATTATAAATACAGTCTTGTACATCACCTTTGTTAACACCGACTCCACTCGTTGCATTTCCTTGTGGATCAGAATCAATTAAGAGCACTTTTTTGCCTAAATGGGCAAGGCATGCACTTAAGTTTACAGAAGTTGTCGTTTTTCCGACTCCTCCTTTTTGATTTGCTATAGCAATAATCTTACCCACTCTTGCACCTGCTTTCTTTCCTATTTCGATTGTCTTACTAGTATACCAAAGTTTTACTGGTTGCTTCCTGTGCTTGAAATACCTGACAAAGAATATCTTCTATGTGGTCTATTTCAGTTTATCATCTTCACTGTACGAACTCTATTGATATATAAGAAAACTCTTGCTAGTAAATCAGCAAGAGTTTTCATTCGTCACTTTTTACTTATTTTTACCGTAATTGTGTAGTATTCTTCAGAATCCATTTCCTCAGATGCTACTTCAATCCCACTCTTAGATATCAGTGCAAGAGATTCTCGCAACGTGTTCACAGCAATACGAACATCCTTACTCACGGCTTTTTGTCGGGGCCCGCGTCTTCTTGCAGGCTGCACTTTCTCAACTGATTCCGTTGGGTACATGATTTCTTTAATCCTAGCTTCTAAATCTTTGACGTTATATTGATTTATTTTGATTTCTTCCAACACTTCCATCTGAAGAATTGGTTCTTTTAACGGTAACAATGCACGTGCATGACGTTCAGATATCTTTTTCTGTAAAATTGCTGTTTGAACTGGTTCAGGTAACTTCAACAAACGCATCTTATTCGCAATTGTAGACTGTCCTTTACCGAGTCGTTGTGCCAATGCTTCTTGTGTTAATTCATGTAACTCTAACAAACGTTCATAAGCATGCGCTTCTTCAATTGCCGTCAATTCTTCACGCTGTAAGTTCTCGATTAAAGCGATTGAGGCGGTCTCTTTATCATCCAAATCCCGCACAATTGCTGGTACTTCGGTCCAACCTAGCTTACGCATCGCCCGATATCGTCGTTCCCCTGCGATTATTTCGTATGATCCGTCATCTTTTGTTCGAATGACAATAGGTTGAATAACGCCATGTGTATGAATTGTTCTAGCTAGTTCTTCGATTTTTTCTTCATTAAAAATTGCCCGTGGCTGGTATTGATTCGCTGTAATTGAATCAATTGCAATTTGTGCTACCTTCTCCAGATGATGAACTTTCACTTCTTCAATCGTAGTCATCTTTTCTCCCCCACCAAAAAAACGCGAAAAAGTACTTTTCAACCTCTGCACCACCTTTTCGAAACTATTCCCTTTTTATCTCTTCTAAACAATTGTTTCACGTGAAACATTTCCCACAGTTAGTCTGCTGTAATCGGTGTTTTATTAGGTACGCCTGGTTTTCTAGGATACTTCTTAGGTGTCTGCTTTTTCTTTTCAAATACAAAGATGTGACGTTCACTATTTTCTTCCGGTAATAAGAATTCATGTTCATTCTGTAAAACTGCCCCAAGTAGTTTTACAGCACGAGTAGCGTCTTTCATTTCTTCAGATGCAGCTGCACCTTTCATAGAAACAAAAAGTCCTCCTTGTTTGGCAAGAGGAATGCAAAGCTCCGACAATACCGATAACCGTGCTACCGCGCGTGCAGTTACTACATCAAACTGTTCACGGTACTTCGGGTTACGACCGAATTCTTCTGCTCTTGCATGGACGAACGCCACATTTTCAAGCTTTAATTCCCCAGCCAAATGATTTAAGAATGTAATACGTTTATTCAATGAATCTACAATAGTCACGTGGAGATGTGGGTAAATAATCTTCAACGGGATACTTGGAAAACCTGCGCCAGCACCTACGTCGCAAACAGATTCATACTTCGTGAAGTCCACGTAAAATGCACTTGTAATGGAATCATAGAAATGCTTTAGGTATACGGACGGCGCATCTGTAATTGCCGTCAAGTTCATCTTTTCATTCCACTCAACTAGTACTTCAAAATAGCGTTTGAATTGTTGCTTCTGTGTATCGGATAATTCAAAGCCTTTCTCTTGCAGAGCTTCGTAAAACTGTTGTTCCGTCATGTTCTCATTCCTTTTCAAAAAGACTGACGCTACTAAGCGCCAGTCATAGACTCAACCGGATACTTTTGCGATTTTCCCTTGTTCAATATAGACAAGCAAGATTGAGATATCTGCGGGGTTGACACCAGAAATACGTGATGCTTGCGCAATCGACAATGGCTGTACCTCTTTGAGGTTTGCCTTTGCTTCTTTCGCAATACCTGAAATCGCATCATAATCAATGTTTTCTGGTATCCGCTTATTCTCCATCTTTTTCATTCTCGCCACTTGCTGCATGGACTTTTCGATGTATCCTTCATACTTAATGAATATCTCTACTTGTTCCGCCACTTCTTCGTTAATTTCTTCAAGAGGTGGAACCACTTTACACAATTCGCTATACTTCATTTCCGGCCGCTTCAGTAAATCAGCCGCCTTCATTGGTTCTCGGAGTGCTGTTCCATTCACTGCCGCGATGATCTCCTGGATCTCTTCGGTAGGTTTCACTGTTACCTTACGTAAATGATCAATCTCCGCGTCGATTTGTGCTTTCTTCGCCAAAAACTTCGTGTGGCGCTCTTCACTAATCATTCCGTTTTGATAACCAATCTCCGTCAAGCGCATGTCAGCATTATCATGACGAAGCAAGAGACGATATTCCGCTCTTGATGTCAAGAGACGATAGGGTTCACTTGTACCTTTAGTGACCAAATCATCGATAAGTACACCAATGTACGCATCACTACGTCCAAGAACGACCTCTTCCTTGCCAAGTACGTTGCATGCAGCATTGATTCCCGCCATCAATCCTTGTGCTGCGGCTTCTTCATATCCAGAAGTTCCATTGATTTGGCCAGCCGTGTACAAGTTTTTGATTTTTTTCGTTTCCAGCGTAGGCCATAATTGTGTCGCAATGATAGAATCGTACTCAATAGCATAGCCAGCACGCATCATTTCAGCCTTCTCAAGTCCCGGTACACTCGCAATCAGACGATGCTGTATATGTTCGGGAAGACTTGTTGACAATCCTTGCACATATACTTCTCTTGTATTACGACCTTCAGGCTCGAGGAAAATCTGGTGACGTGACTTGTCCGCAAAACGTACAATTTTATCTTCAATGGATGGACAATAGCTAGGTCCTTTTCCTTTAATCATGCCCGAATACATCGGAGATAAATGAAGGTTTTCATTGATGATTTCATGCGTTTCCGGAGTTGTATACGTTAACCAACATGGCAGCTGATCCGTAATGAATTCAGTTGTTTCATAGCTGAATGAACGCGGTACGTCGTCTCCTGGCTGAATTTCTGTCTTGCTGTAATCGATCGTATTGCTGTTAATACGTGGCGGTGTTCCTGTTTTAAATCGAACCGTCTGTAAACCAAGTTCTTGCAAATGTTCCGCCAGTTTAATGGATGGCATTTGATTGTTCGGTCCACTCGAGTACTTGAGATCTCCGATGATGACTTCCCCGCGTAAAAATGTACCTGTTGTAATAATGACGGTCTTTGCACGGAAAATGGCACCAATCTGTGTCACTACGCCTTTTATTTCGTCATCTTCTACGATCAATTTCTCGACAACTGCTTGACGAAGTGTCATATTTGGTTCTTCTTCCAGTATCCGCTTCATTTCTTGCTGATACAGTACTTTATCCGCTTGTGCGCGTAAAGCACGCACGGCCGGACCTTTCCCCGTGTTCAATAAACGCATTTGAATATGTGTTTTGTCTATGACCTTTGCCATCACGCCGCCAAGTGCGTCTATTTCCCGCACTACGATACCTTTTGCAGGTCCTCCTAATGAAGGATTACATGGCATGAAAGCAATCATGTCTAAATTCATTGTTAATACTAGTGTCGATGCGCCCATCTTGGCTGATGCGTAAGCTGCTTCTGCGCCTGCGTGTCCAGCTCCAATGACGATACAATCGAACGTGCCTGCTTCAAATTGTGGCATGTTCGTTCATCCTTCCCATTTATAAAATCATTATTTTCCGAGGCAGAACTTTGAGAACAACTCTTTAATTAAACTATCTTGAACGGTATCTCCGATGATTTCACCGAGAATTTCCCATGTGCGTGTAACGTCTATTTGAATCATGTCGATAGGAACTCCTACTTGTGCTGCTTGTACCGCATCATCAATCGTATTACGTGCCTGCTTTAGTAACGAAATATGACGTGCGTTGGATACATACGTCAGGTCATTGGATTCCAATGAACCTTCAAAGAACAGTGCAGCAATCGCTTCTTCCAATTCGGTAATACCTTGCTCTTGCAGTATCGAAGTAGTAATCACTCGATCTCTTCCTGCTACTTCATAGACTCGCTCCAGATCAATCTTTGTTGGTAAATCTGTTTTATTGACGATAACGAGCATGTCCATTCCAGCAACAGCTTCAAACAATCGCTCATCCTCATCTGTTAATGCTTCAGAACTATTCACCATCAAGAGTATAAGATCCGCTTCTTTCAGTACCTTCCTTGAACGTTCTACACCAATCCGCTCGACAATATCTTCCGTCTCCCGGATTCCTGCAGTATCGACAAGACGCAGAGGAACGCCACGGACATTGACATACTCTTCTATAATATCACGGGTAGTGCCCGCGACATCAGTAACAATCGCTTTGTTTTCCTGCACTAGGCTATTAAGCAACGATGATTTTCCAACGTTCGGACGTCCTACTATTACGGTAGACAATCCTTCACGCAAGATCTTTCCTTGTGATGATGTACGCAATAACTCATCGATCTCATTTGTTACCCACGTTCCTTTTTCAATCATCAAAGGGATCGTCACTTCTTCTACATCATCATACTCCGGATAATCTATATTAACTTCCACTTGTGCAAGCGTTTCGAGTAGTGCCTGTCGCAATTCACCAATCAAGTGAGATAGTTTCCCCTCCATCTGATTGAGTGCAACGTTCATGGCTTTATCTGTTTTGGCCCTGATCAAATCCATAACTGCTTCGGCCTGGGATAAATCAATCCGGCCATTAAGAAATGCTCGTTTAGTAAACTCGCCGGGTTCTGCTAATCTAGCCCCCTCTGTCAATACTAATTGGAGTACTCTATTGACTGAAGTGATGCCTCCGTGACAGTTGATCTCCACAATGTCTTCGCGCGTGAAGGTCTTTGGTGCTTTCATGATCGACACCATGACTTCCTCCACTAATTCTTCAGTGGCGGGATCGTGCAAATGTCCATAATGAATTGTGTGCGATGGTTGTTCGCAGAGTGGTTTCGCCGCAGGTGACTGGAATATACGGTCTGCAATCTTCCATGCGTCATCGCCGCTCAGACGAACGATGGCAATCGCTCCTTCTCCCATGGGAGTGGAAATGGCGGCTATCGTATCAAAATGCAAGTTTTTCACCTTCCTGGCTTCGTTGTGCACATGTGCATATCTTTTATAGCGAATACTACTTTCTAACAACCTATATTATCATAAATCGTCGGAATCTCCTAGCACACGAATTTAAAACATGTGGATAAATTCAGGAATTTTGAACCAAGCGTCACGGTAATTTATCATGTGCTAGCAGTCGACAAAGAACACTGTCGTTTCAGGCTTTCTAGTGTAGAAAGTTTCTTAAAGAAAAATTTAAGGTGTGGAAATCGGGCCAAGAAATGGAAGTGATTTGAGGGTAGAGATTCGCACTCTATGCGGCCGCGTTTAGAGGGTCCATCTAGTGTCGCCGCCAGCCTCTCCACTCCCTTACATAGAAAGTAGTTTACATTCAGTATTGTACGTTGATGGTAAGTCTCTATGGCATAGATGCATTAAAAAACCTCGCAGAAAGTTTCTACGAGGTTAGTCTTATTCAATTCCTTTGATGACAATGTGTCGGTATGGATCTTTTCCTTCGGAGAATGTCTCAATATCGAGTCTAAGTGACAATGCGTTATGAATGACCTTTCTCTCGTAAGAAGGCATAGGCTCAAGTGCGACCTGACGTTTTGTACGTACTGCACGGTCTGCCATGCGGTCTGCCAGTTGCTCAAGCGATTGCTCGCGGCGCTCACGGTAATCTGCGACATCTATTCTAACAATTTTGAATTGCTTTGTTACCTTATTGGCTACAAGTTGCGCTAATTGCTGGATCGCATTAAGCGTTTGTCCTCTTTTACCTATTAAGAATGCTGCTTTTTCACTTTCAAGCTGGAAGTTGATGTACTTTCCTTTTGTTTCGTACGTAATGACCAAATCTTCAATGCCCATTTCCTTGGCCATGTCTTCAATGTACTGTTTCGTTTCGTCAATAGCCTCTTTTTCATTGTAGACTTTAGCTTCAGGTACTCTTTCAGCTTCCTGTACATCCACAATGGTTTCTGATTGCTCTACTTTAGTTTGAGGCTGTTGAACAACTTCTGTTGTCTCAGTAGCCTCAGTTATAGGAGATAATACTGCGCTGTCATCTGTAAGCGTCTGTACTGGTTTAGGAGCTGGCTCCGATTTTTCTAAGACGGTTACAAGCACTTCTGCTTGTTTTACGCCAAAACCGAGAAAACCTTTCCTGCCATTTTCTACTACCTGTACCTCAACTTGATCTTTTGTTACACCCAGGTCCTGTAAAGCTGATTCAATTGCTAGCTCAACGGTTGCTGCCCTTTGTGTAAGTTGTTTCATTTCTTTTTCCCTCCTGTTTTCACTACTTCGACGTTTTTCGGCTTATCGAACGGCTTATAGATGAAAATGTTTTGGAGCAGTGAAATGATATTTCCGACAATCCAGTATAAAGCAAGTGCTGCTGGCAAGAATGAACCAAATACCATGATCATAAACGGCATGATGTACATCATCATTTTCATTTGTGGGTTATCCATTGCGGGTCCTGTACGTAGAACCGTTAATTGGAACAATCCAGCGATGACGGCAAATAAAATACTTGGTGAACCTAGAGCGACGCCTAGGAAGTTTCCTAACTCAATCGTTGGTGTGGCATTCATCCGGCTGATCGCGTGGTAGAAACCAATAAATATTGGCATCTGGATGATAACCGGTAGACATCCTGCAACTGGATTAATCTTTTCGTTGATCATAATCTGTTGCATTTCTTCTTGATACTTTTTCTGTGTAACAGCGTCTTTTGATTTATATTTCTCTTTTAACGCTTTTAGTCTTGGTTGAATTTCCTGCATACGTTTTGAACTTTTCGTTTGTTGAATAATTAATGGAAGCAATGCAGTACGAATGATCGCCGTAACAACGATAATCGCTAGTCCGTATGTACCTAGCCATGTTTTAAATTTCATAATCAATGTAACAAGTGGCCAAACAAGATATTCGTTCCAAATTCCTGTACTCTCTGCTGTGATCGGCTCTCTAAATTCCGAACAACCCGCCATGAAGACGGCGACAACAACAAGTAGTGAAAGGAACACTAATTTCTTTTTCAACATTTTTTCCCCCAAACAGTCGCAAGATCATTTTAAAAGTTTTTTTCAGTGTAACATGATGGCTTTAATCGTTCTACATCTAGATAAGACTTTAATTTCACTTAAAGACTTTCGCGATTTTTAGAACATGTCGCAGATTTTTTTTGGCCGTATGGAAATCGAGCGTGGCAGCTTGATTTCTTGCGATAATAACATAATCTAGATCAGGTTTAACTTCATCTTTCATTTCTAGGAATGATTGTCGGATATAGCGTTTGATTCTATTACGCGTAACAGCATTACCGACTTTTTTGCTGACGGATAGACCAATTCTAAACTCTTGCTGATCTTCCTTCTTATAGGTATAGACGATAAACTGTCGATTAGCAAAAGACTTTCCTTTTTTAAATACCGTTTGAAATTCTTTATTTTTTTTAATTCGCTGGTTTTTTTTCATAATTACACCTGCTTTAATTTTCTACCGTCATAATCTGCCGGTCCACTATATAGAAGAGACCTGATAGTCACTTGGAATCGCTCTAATAGCTAAAAAAAAGACCACTGATGTCAGTGGCCTTATGCTGAAAGAACTTTTCTTCCTTTACGACGACGAGCTGCTAAAATTCTACGTCCGTTTTTCGAACTCATTCTTTGGCGGAAGCCGTGGACTTTAGCGCGTTTACGTTTATTTGGTTGGAATGTACGTTTCATTTCGTAAGACACCTCCTGCTTTGATTGTCTCTTTTCCTACTATGACAGTCTTGAATAGTATAGCGATTCAGTAAAAGAATGTCAATGCTTTTCTATTCCTTCGTTTCAGATCCGCACGTAATAATGTTCATACACACTAAATACTTATCCACAGAGCGGCAAAGTTATCCTATGGATGAATTGTTGATGGTAAAAATTACGGATTTTTTAATCCGGCAATTGTCGACAAGTTTCTCACATATCCAGACCTGTGGATAACCACTTTATGCACAGTTAATGGGATTGTGCATAAATCATCGGACTCCTTGTCAATATTCAGTTTCCCTGTTACAATTAAAAAGCTTTTGTTGTGTATATAATTTACAGCCAAGATCTTATCCACATATGTGAATACAGTGTGGATAGTTTTTTCAACATGTTTCGATAATTTCTATCCACAGCCCTGGATACTGTGCATAAGCGGATTCCGGGCTTTTTAATATTTTATTGTAAAGGAGGCACACGATTGGAAAATCTATCGAGTTTATGGGAACAAGTATTAAAGAATATCGAAGCTCGAGTTTCGAAGCCTAGTTTTGAAACGTGGTTAAAATCGACCAAATTATTAACGTATGAAGCTGAACATGCAACTATTTCTGTTCCAAATTCATTCGCCAAGGATTGGCTTGAAACACATTACGTACATTTGATCACTGGGATTTTATCTGAACTGACAGGTGAGGATCGAATCGTTGAGTTTATTGTTCCGCAAGACATGGCAGAGAACGATATTAAATTACCGAAAACACAGCCAAAACCAGTAGAGAAAGCACCTATGGTCAACTCTGCGGGTATGCTGAATCCAAAGTACACGTTTGATACGTTCGTTATTGGATCAGGTAATCGCTTTGCCCATGCTGCTTCACTGGCAGTTGCTGAAGCGCCAGCGAAAGCCTATAATCCTCTCTTTATATATGGAGGAGTTGGATTAGGAAAAACACATTTAATGCATGCAATTGGCCATTATGTACTGGAGCAAAACCCAGCCTTAAAGGTCGTTTACTTATCTTCTGAAAAATTCACGAATGAATTTATTAACTCTATACGAGACAATAAAGCCGGTGATTTCAGGGATCGTTACCGCAGTGTAGATGTTCTGTTAATTGATGATATTCAATTCTTAGCAGGAAAAGAACAAACGCAAGAAGAGTTCTTCCATACATTTAATACATTGCATGAAGAGTCAAAGCAAATTATCATTTCCAGTGACCGTCCTCCAAAAGAGATACCCACACTGGAAGATCGTTTACGTTCCCGTTTTGAATGGGGACTGATTACAGATATAGCACCGCCTGATTTGGAAACTAGAATTGCGATTCTACGTAAAAAGGCGAAGGCAGATGGTCTAGTCGACATCTCAAACGATGTCATGCTGTATATTGCTAACCAGATTGACACCAATATAAGAGAGCTCGAAGGTGCACTGATCCGCGTTGTTGCGTACTCTTCATTGGTAAATGCAGATGTCACCACTGACTTGGCAGCCGAGGCATTAAAAGATATTATTCCAAACTCCCGTCCGCGGATTATATCCATTCTAGACATCCAAAAGGCAGTCGGTGAGCACTTTAATATTAGATTAGAAGACTTTGTAGCGAAAAAAAGGACTCGGGCTATTGCATTTCCGCGTCAAGTTGCGATGTATCTATCAAGAGAGCTAACAGATTCCTCATTGCCGAAGATTGGTTCAGAGTTCGGTGGCCGAGATCATTCAACTGTTATTCACGCGCATGAGAAGATTTCCAAGCAGCTTGAAGTAGACAAAGCATTGCTTCAAGATGTCCAGGATATTAAAAAGGTTTTAGGAAGAGCCTAATGACCTGTGGATAACTGTGGACAAGTAGTGCAAGGTCGTCCACTTGTTATGCACATGTGGGAAACTATGATTCTCATACATTCAAAAGGCTTTTCCACATATCCACAGGCCCTACTACTATTACTACTATATTTAATTACTTAATTATTATTATATAAGCGAGGTATTGATATGCAGTTTGAAATTATGAGAGATAGATTATTGGATGGATTGAGCGATGTTATCAAAGCGATCAGTTCAAAAGTGACAACACCTATTTTGACAGGTATCAAATTAGAAATTACTGAAAAGGGATTGACGATGACTGGAAGTGATTCGGATATTACGATATCCACTTTCATTCCAGTAGAAGAGGATGGTACACAAATCATTCAAACAATCCAACCAGGTACACTGGTATTACAAGCAAAAGTATTCAACGAGATTATTCGCAAGCTCCCAACAAATGAAGTAATGATTGAATTACGTGATGGAATGAAAACGCATATTCGTTCTGGACAGTCTGAATTTCATATTATTGCCCAAAGTGCTGATGAATATCCCATTTTGCCTGATGTAAAAGATGCGGAGCATTTTGAAATGCCTGCAGACTTGATGAAATCACTTATTAGAGAGACTGTATTCGCAGTATCCCAACAAGAGACACGTCCTGTCCTGACAGGTGTTCAATGGATTATGAAAGAACAAGAGCTATATTGTATTGCAACGGATAGTCATAGATTGGCTAGACGGATTGTGACACCCGAGATTCAAGCAAACTCACCATTCAATGCAGTTATTCCAGGTAAAAGTCTTCAGGAACTAAGCAAGATATTGCCTGACGACACTACTTCAGTAGAAATTTTCATTGCGAATCAGCAAGTATTATTTAAGCTCCACAATGTCTTGTTCTATTCAAGACTACTGGAAGGCAATTACCCAGACACCTCTCGTCTGATCCCGACTGAATACAAAACGTCTATTACGATTAATGGACGAAACTTGTTGCAAGCAATTGACCGTGCATCTTTATTAGCTCGTGAAGATCGAAATAATATTGTGCACTTCTCAACGGACGGTAGTCCACATGTGCAAATCTCTTCTAACTCGCCGGATGTCGGGAATGTAGAAGAGTTGGTAGAAGCTGTGCATATCGAAGGTGAACCTTTGAAAATTTCTTTTAGTGCAAAATATATGATGGATGCCTTGAAAGCAATCGATGGCCAAGATCTTAAGATTCATTTCACTGGCAGCATGCGCCCATTCATCTTGAAGTCAATTGATAGCGAAGCAATTTTACAATTAATCTTACCGGTTAGAACGTTTTAATCTGTAACTATAGAAAATATCTCGTAATAGGGTAGTCAACATGTTGGCTACCTTTTTACTTATTGCAAAAAGTTAGGTAAACTAGAGGAACAGAATACTTTATGAGGGATTGAATGAAAAATGGAAATAGTACAGTTTAATACAGAATATATTACGCTAGGCCAGTTATTGAAAATGACGAATGTTATTAGCTCAGGTGGAATGGCTAAATGGTTTTTAGGTGAAAACGTCGTGTACGTAAACGGGGAACCAGAACAACGACGCGGTAAGAAATTATATGACGGAGATGTGGTAAATATCCCGGGTGCAGGAAAATTCAAACTGTCAGTGGATGAATCTGGACAGTCGGATGCATATTGATCGACTTAAATTAACAAACTATCGAAATTATGAGTCTCTGGAATTAAACTTCTCTCCTACGATGAATGTACTGATCGGTGAAAATGCACAAGGGAAAACCAATGTCATGGAGGCTATTTACGTATTAGCGATGGCAAAATCCCACCGTACATCAAATGATCGAGAACTTATACGTTGGGAACAAGAGTGTGGTAAAATAGAAGGGGATGTCCAACGCAAATTTGGATATATGCCGATAGAGCTGACGATTTCCAAAAAGGGAAAAAAGGCTAGAGTTAATCATTTGGAACAAAACCGTTTAAGTATGTATGTCGGTCAGATGAATGTAGTCATGTTCGCGCCTGAAGATTTGAATATCGTAAAGGGCAGTCCACAGCTGCGCAGGCGTTTTTTAGATATGGAAATTGGGCAGATCTCGAGAGTCTATTTGCATGACTTGGTCAATTTCCAAAAGATATTAAAGCAACGCAATGCATTGTTAAAAGCGAATCGAGGTAAATTGGATCTCCAGGATGTTATGTTCGATATTTACACCGAGCAGTATATTCAAGTGGCAGTTCAAATTATTCGAAAACGTTTTTATTTTATGGAATTGCTACAGAAATGGGCAAATCCGATTCATCAAGGAATTTCTCGTGGTCTTGAAACACTAGAAGTTTCGTATGGGACTTTAAAAGACCTACATTATGGGCAGACTGCTCAAGAGATGGAGACGATTTTTGCCGATCAGTTAAAGAGTGTGCGAAGACGCGAATTAGAACGAGGACTTACACTGGTTGGTCCACATCGTGATGATTTGCAGTTTTTTGTCAATGGGTACGATATTCAGACATACGGATCACAAGGTCAGCAACGGACGACAGCCCTTTCTTTGAAACTGGCGGAAATCGAGCTAGTAAAACAAGAAGTGGGTGAAACTCCGATTTTATTGCTTGATGATGTGTTATCGGAATTGGATGATTACCGACAGTCACATTTGCTGAGTACAATGCAAGGACAAGTACAAACATTTGTGACAACAACCAATATCGCAGGAATTGATCATAATACGATCCAGGAAGCGGCTATTTTTGAAGTGCATGACGGATCGGTTTTGCGTCGAGAATAAATGGTTGCGGTTTGATAGTTTTGGAAAGGAAAGGTGAACACCTTGGCAATGGAAGAGAAGGATACGCAGACAGCTTATGATGCAAGTCAGATACAAGTATTGGAAGGTCTTGAAGCGGTCCGTAAACGTCCTGGTATGTATATTGGGACAACGAGTTCAAAAGGGCTTCACCATCTCGTGTGGGAAATAGTAGACAATAGTATTGACGAAGCTCTTGCAGGTTATTGCGATCATATTGAAGTAACAATAGAGAAAGACAACTGGATTAAAGTATCCGATAATGGCCGTGGAATTCCAGTTGGCATTCAGGAATCAACGGGTAGACCAGCCGTTGAAGTCATCATGACTGTACTCCACGCAGGCGGTAAGTTTGGTGGCGGTGGTTATAAAGTATCCGGTGGTTTGCACGGCGTAGGATCTTCAGTCGTCAATGCTTTGTCAGAGAAGACAGAAGTCTATGTTAAACTGGATAAAAAATTATATGCAATTGAGTTTTCTAGAGGCCCTGTCTCAAAGGAGCTCGAAGTCATTGGTGAATCGGATGAAACAGGTACTACAATCCGTTTCAAAGCGGATTCTGAAATCTTCACGGAAACAACGGTATACGAGTACAGCATATTAGCAACACGTTTGCGTGAACTTGCATACTTGAATCGTGGTTTGCGTATTACCATTACCGATGAACGTGGCGAAGAACCTGTATCGGAATTGTTCCACTACGAAGGTGGAATTAAATCATACGTCCAGCATTTGAATGCAAATAAAGAGCCGATCTTTGAAGATCCAATTTATACAGAAGGCGAACGCGATGGTATTACTGTTGAGGTCGCTATGCAATACAATAGCGGCTACGGTGAAAATTTATTGTCATTCGCGAATAATATTCATACGTATGAAGGTGGAACACACGAGCAAGGTTTCAAAACTGCATTAACTCGTGTAATTAACGACTATGCACGTAAAAATGGCTTACTGAAAGAGTCAGAAGACAATCTAACAGGGGACGATGTGCGTGAAGGACTAACGGCTATCGTCTCCATCAAACACCCTGATCCTCAATTCGAAGGTCAAACAAAGACAAAGTTAGGTAACTCAGAAGTTAGCACAATTACGAATTCATTGTTTTCCGAAGCACTGCAACGTTTCTTAATTGAAAACCCAGTAGTAGCACGTCAAGTAGTTGGTAAGAGTACGATGGCGGCAAGAGCACGTATGGCTGCGAAGAATGCTCGTGAATTGACACGCCGTAAATCGGCATTGGAAATCTCCAGTTTGCCAGGAAAACTATCAGATTGTTCTTCAAGGGACCCGGCTATCAGTGAATTGTATATCGTTGAGGGTGACTCTGCGGGGGGATCTGCAAAGAATGGCCGTGATCGTCACTTCCAGGCGATCCTGCCATTACGAGGGAAAATCCTCAATGTAGAAAAAGCACGTTTGGACCGTATTCTTGGGAACGCAGAGATTCGTATGATCATTACAGCACTTGGTACAGGGATCGGACCTGAATTCAACTTGGCTAAAGCACGTTATCATAAGCTTGTGATCATGACAGATGCTGACGTGGATGGTGCCCATATCCGTACGTTACTATTAACTTTCTTCTTCCGTTTCATGCGTCCGCTAATTGAAGCCGGCTATGTATATATTGCACAGCCACCACTTTATCGTGTACGTTCAGGAAAAAGAGAAGAGTATTGTTATGACGAAGAGACGTTACAGGAAATTCTAAGAAGTATGCCTGCCTCACCAAAGCCAGATATCACACGATACAAAGGTTTGGGTGAGATGAATCCTGAGCAACTATGGGAAACAACAATGGATCCTGATAAACGTACATTCCTGCAGGTCCGTATGGATGATGCAGTAGAAGCGAATGAAACATTTGAAGAACTAATGGGTGATGAAGTAGAGCCACGCCGAAAGTTCATTGAAGATAATGCGGTTTACGTACAAAATATCGATACTTGATTACACGTAAATAGATTATTTAGCAACGATTGAACTTATAGACGTAAGTGGTGAAAGGAGCTTGACAACATGGCAGACTTGCCAAAAGGCGGAGTGCAGGAAATTAATATTAATACAGAAATGAAAACTTCATTTCTGAACTATGCGATGAGCGTTATCGTCTCTCGTGCGCTTCCAGATGTTCGTGATGGTTTGAAACCCGTA
This sequence comes from Sporosarcina sp. P20a, assembly GCF_002743175.1. Classification (NCBI taxonomy): domain Bacteria; kingdom Bacillati; phylum Bacillota; class Bacilli; order Caryophanales; family Caryophanaceae; genus Sporosarcina; species Sporosarcina sp. P20a. The sequence continues at coordinate 4,152 of NZ_PDYT01000016.1, read as the reverse complement.
CATCGCCGCATTTTGTATGCTATGCATGATTTGGGCATCACTGCGGAAAAACCGCATAAAAAGTCGGCACGTATCGTAGGGGACGTTATTGGTAAGTACCATCCACACGGCGACAGTGCAGTATATGACACGATGGTACGGATGGCTCAAGATTTTAGTTATCGCTACATGCTAGTAGACGGACATGGTAACTTTGGTTCTGTTGATGGCGATGGAGCAGCTGCAATGCGTTATACGGAGTCTCGTATGTCCCGTATTGCAATGGAATTATTACGTGATATCAATAAAAACACAATCGACTTCCAGGCAAACTATGATGAGCAGGAAAAAGAGCCTGCCGTCTTGCCAGGTCGTTATCCAAACTTATTGGTAAACGGTACATCAGGAATTGCTGTAGGGATGGCAACAAACATCCCACCGCATCACCTAGGTGAAACAATTGACGCTGTACTTGCTTTGGCAGAGAATAGCGCAATCACAACTGAAGAACTGATGGAAATCATTCCGGGTCCCGATTTTCCAACTGGCGGTATGATTCTTGGGCGTAGTGGTATTCGTCGTGCTTATGAAACGGGACGAGGTTCATTGATCATCCGCGGAAGAGCAGAAATTGAGACGGCTGCAAATGGTCGTGAAACAATTATTGTCCATGAAATTCCTTTCCAAGTAAATAAGGCGAAGTTAATCGAGAAAATTGCCGAGCTCGTACGCGATAAGAAGATTGACGGCATTACACACTTGGCAGATGAATCAGACCGTACCGGTATGCGTATTGTTATCGAAGTACGACGAGATGCCAATGCCAACGTATTACTGAACAATCTGTATAAACAAACTGCCTTGCAGACTAGTTTTGGGATCAATATGCTAGCTCTGGTAGACAAGCAGCCAAAAGTATTATCCTTGAAGGAAATTTTATATCACTACTTAGAACACCAAAAGGTAGTCATTCGCCGCCGTACACAATTCGATTTGAATAAAGCGGAAGACCGCGCACATATCTTGGAAGGATTACGTATAGCGCTTGATCATATTGATCGGATCATTGCCTTAATCCGTGCATCTAAGACAACGGCTGAAGCGAAAGCGAACTTGATGGAGACGTTCGAGCTGTCTGATCGACAGTCCCAAGCTATTCTAGATATGCGTCTGCAACGTTTGACTGGACTGGAACGAGACAAAATCGAGTCCGAATACCAAGAATTGCTGACACTTATTGCTGAATTACGTGCAATTTTAGCGGATGAACTGAAGTTAATTGAAATTATCCGTGAAGAATTAAGCGAAATTAAAGAGCGTTTTGCGGACGAACGTCGAACAGAGATTATGCTTGGCGGTTCTGAAATGCTTGAAGATGAAGACTTAATTCCAGTGGAAAACTCCATTGTGACATTAACTCACCAAGGATATATTAAGCGTCTGCCTGCTAATACGTATCGTAGTCAGAAACGCGGCGGTCGTGGAATCCAAGGTATGGGCACGAATGAAGATGACTTTGTAGAGCACTTACTCAATACATCTACGCATGACACGATTTTACTGTTTACGAGCAGAGGCCGTGTATTCCGTAAAAAAGGCTATGAAGTACCTGAATACAGCCGAACTGCCAAAGGATTGCCGATTATTAACTTGCTTGACTTCCAAAAAGGTGAAAAGGTTACGGCAATGATTCCAATCGATGAGTTTACTGAAGATCATTATTTATTCTTCTCAACAAAACAAGGTGTTATTAAACGAACGTCGATTATGGACTATGCCAATATTCGTGCGAATGGTTTGATTGCATTAGGATTGCGTGAAGATGATGAACTGATCTCTGTTAGATCAACTGATGGAACGTCAGATATTGCGATCTGTACAAAACACGGCATGATGATTCGCTTTGACGAAGAAAGTATCCGTCCGCTCGGCAGAACTGCTGCTGGTGTACGTGGTATCAGACTGCGTCAAGAGGATGAGGTAATTGGTATGGATATCGTAGATGCAGGAGATGATATTCTGGTAGTTACTGAAAAAGGATACGGTAAACGTACACCTGAAAGTGAATACCGATCTCAATCACGTGGCGGTTATGGATTGAAAACAATGCATATGACGGATCGAAATGGCGGTATTATCGCGATGAAGTCGGTTAACGGTGAAGAAGATTTGATGTTAATTACGATTCACGGGATCTTAATCCGTATGTCTATTGGCGATATCTCTATATTTGGTCGATCTACACAAGGTGTACGCCTCATTCGATTAGCTGACGAGGAACGTGTAGCAACAGTCGCAAAGGTAGAAAAGAATGAAGATCCTGAAGATGAGCTAGATGATGAACTAGAAGTCCACCTGGAGGTACCTGAAGAGGTACAACCAGATTCAGACTTAGATGCTAGAACAGACTCAGAAGAATAAAGAAAAGTTATTGAAGAGGCGTAATACGTCACTTCAATAACTTTTTTTGCTTTTAGTAGGAAAAATTACTCAGGTATCTATCCATATAATTGAGAATATTATATGATAATAGATAGAGCGAAGAAGAAATTAGGTGAGAGTGATGGATGTTTACAAAGAAGTAAGTGAACTAAGACCGGGTAGTTATCTAAAAGAGCATTTGTATGCCAATACAAGAAACCCAATTATGTTGAAAGACACCAAGTTAATGCTAGAGCATTTCGAAATCCTCCATTCATTTGGCATTACCCGCGTGTTGGTCGAGTCAAAGGCACTCGGCAAGACTGAACAAGGACCTACAGAGCAAATTACGGAAGTGAAATTAACTCCAGAGGTAGAAAAACTGATGAAACAAAGCATCACTCCAAAATCAAGGTCTTTGGAAACGCTATACGACGAAGCAGTAGAATCATACAGAAAAGAATTTGCTAGTTATAGATCAGGCAAGAAATTGGACGTTGCGGCAGTGCGCACAATTGTTTTACCTGTAATTCAAGCATTCTTAGAGAATAAAGAATATGTCAGAAGACTAAATGAGTTTTCTACATTGCAAAGCTATCGCGCACATCACTCCATCAGTGTGGGCATCCTCGCAGCTTTAGTAAGTGAAGCAATGGGATATCCAAGAGGGCAAGTACTTCAAATTGGTATAGCAGGCGTACTGGCAGACAGTGGTATGGCAAAAATCGATGAAAACATTATTGACAAAGTAGCTTTCCTAACGAGTGAAGAATTAAGTGAAGTAAAAAAACATGTCATTCACAGTTTTCAGATGGTCAATGACTCTTCATTAGTACGTCAGGAAATGAAAGTGGCCATCTTGCAGCATCATGAGCGCTTTGACGGTAGTGGTTATCCAAGAGGACTGAAAGGACAGGAGATTACGGAAATCTCTCAAATACTATCTGTTGCGGACGTGTATCACGCTATGGTATCCGAAAGACCGTACAGGCAGAAGGAAAGTTCTTTTAAAGTAATCGAATTAATGAGGGAAGAGGAATTTGGTAAGTTTGATATGAAGGTAATTGAAGTACTTCACGAACTGATCAACAAGCTGGCCATTGGAACAAAGGTGAAACTAACGACTGATGAGATAGCGGAAGTGATTTACTTACACCGTGATTTCCCCTTGCGTCCTATCGTTAAGATTCTGGATACAGGCACACATACCGATCTAACATCTAATAGAAAGATCTCCATCGTTAAAATCTTTTAATAGAATAACCACGTGAATAATGTGGGAAGTAAGAGAAATTATGCGGGTATGCGTCACTACTGTACAATAATGTAGTAGCTTCATATCCGTTTAATGTTGTAGGTACGGGGTTTCTAATGTTTATTTAAAAGAAATGATAAAAAAGCTTGCATTCTCATAAAAGCGGTGGTATATTTATAAGCGTCGCATCAAGCAGTTGCGAAAACATCAAACTTAACAAGAAAAACTTTTTAAGTAAAAGTGTTGACAACGAAACGATGAGATGTTAATATTAGAAAGTTGCCTCTTACGAGAGATCAACCGGATGAACCTTGAAAACTGAACAGCAAAACGTTAACGAAATACAGTTTGTGCACCTAACGTTGACACAAACAAAATGAGTATCTTAATTGATGCCAGCAAATGAAACTCGAGCTAATCGAATTTCTCTTATGGAGAGTTTGATCCTGGCTCAGGACGAACGCTGGCGGCATGCCTAATACATGCAAGTCGAGCGA
>NZ_PDYT01000015.1:0-64870 GCF_002743175.1 Sporosarcina sp. P20a | reverse complement strand
AGGTTGACTCAAAATGAGATCATAGGGTTCTTGTTAAATTTCAATCAAATTCCTAGAAAAGTACTTAATTTCAATACGCCCTTTGAGGTATTCATGAGTTATCTGACGCGTTCGACTTGATTTGACAATTTACCTATTAAAAAGACTCCCCAATTAGGAAGTCTTTTTAATATATTGAAATGAATAGTACGGAGTATTTTGGGATTTCAGTTGTAAACCGAACGCATATCAACGGCGCTCTGCCACTCTCCACAACTACTTTACTTAACAATACCAAGCGTATTTAAGAACACCACAATAATAGTCAATGGCACTACCCACTTCATTAAAAAGTGCCAAAGCGGATAGAAACCTTTGGATTGTGTATTATACTGTGTAAACTCATCACGCACTAACACTTGGTCCATCTTACGAACAATAAACAACGCAATCAGCAAACTTCCTGCTGGAAGCAAAATATTACTGACGAGATAATCTGTCGCGTCAAAAACACTCTTATCGAATATCAGCAACCCTGATAATGTACTAGAAGACAAGGCAGAAGGAATTGCAGCAATGAATACTACAGCTCCAATTAACCAAGTTACAGACTTACGCGTACGCTTGCCACTCGCTGTCATCGCAGCCACAATGATCTCATATAAACTAAACGAAGATGTCAAAGTCGCAAACAAAAATAAGATTAAGAATAACGCCAAGAATACTTGCCCTAGCGGAAGTTGCGAAAAGACTGCTGGTAACACCATGAAGAGTAATTCCGGTCCTGCAGCCGGTTCTTGTCCGAATGCGAAGACTGCCGGGAAAATAGCTAAACCTGCTAGTAATGAAACAAATAAATTCATTCCCACTACAGAACTTGCAGATGAAGTTAGGCTAACGTCTTTCTTCAGATATGAACTGTATGTCACCATACAAGAAAATCCAACGGCTAATGAAAAGAAGGACTGTCCAAGCGCATATAACACGGACTCCCTTGTAATACTAGAGAAATCAGGTTTCAGGAAGAACGATACACCATTCATTGCACCAGGTAACGTCAATGAACGAACGACTAAAATAATAAAAAATACAAATAATAAAGGCATCATATATTTATTTGCTTTTTCAATACCGTTTTGTACACCAGATGATACGACTAATATGTTAATAATCGTAAATAGAAGTAGACCGATTAACGTCGTTATTGGAGAACCGACAATCGAACCAAACTGTTCCGAGTAGGAAGCTCCTTCACTAATGATCTTGCCACCAATAGACAATCCACTATATATGAATACCCAACCACCGACTACACTATAGAATGATAGTAAGAGAAAACACCCCGCTACACCGAGCTTACCAATCCATGGCCATGCACTAGCTGGTGCCAACTTCTTGTAAGCACTGATTGCCTCCCTACCCGTACCGCGTCCGATAATGAATTCAGAAACCAACATCGGTAATCCAATCAAAATTGTAAACACGACGAATAATAAGAAGAACGCGCCACCGCCACTCATTCCTGTAACATACGGGAACTTCCAGATGGCTCCAAGGCCAATTGCCGCACCCGCTGATGACATAATAAAGCCGAGCTTCGAAGACCATTGTTCTTTACGTTGTTCCATTTTCTCACCCATTTCCTTTTACTTCTGCTTATTACAGTTATACTGTACTACAACATTAGAAACAATAGCATATTTATATTCTTTATAGTTAAGCACGACAAAAAAGACGTACCCGAATCGAAGTACTCCATTCGGATACATCTTTTTCTTCTCGAAAAACATGTTTTAGTTCGCTGTCTAGTCCATACTCTTATTTTGTTGTGCTCTAGCTTCACCTCCCTTACGTCCGATGTTCTCATAAAATTGTTTATCGTGCTTCTCGGAAGTAGCTTTTCCACCTTTACGTCCAATTTCTTTATAAAATTCACTACTATGCTTTTGTGCTGTGGCTTCCCCACCTTTACGACCAATTTGTTCATAGAACTCTTTATCGTGCTTTTTAGAGGTTGCTTGTCCGCCCTTACGCCCCGCTTCTTCCAAAGACATTTTCTTCTCTTGATCTGTAGTACGTTGGTTAGCCATATATATTCTTCCTCCTCGTATTCGATTTACAAAGCTTAATGAATATATTCCCAATCCACTACATGCTAAACACAAGGCGAGTTAAATAACCTTATTTCGATAGAAAGGCTTACGGAATGGAATTCATTACCCATTTAACCGTAGTAACTATATGCTATCGCTATATTCATGTATAACTTCTCCTTTTTGAACCAACTTACTTATGAAGGTACTTACAGAAGGGAGAATGACCAATGGGAAGAGATGAACATAAAAAAGGAAGTAATTCAGCTGGCTCATTACCACAAACGCCAAAGAATCAAACGATTGCCGCACGCGATATGCATGAAGAGATCGCGAAAGAATTCGCTGAATTACGTAAAGCTCCCACTCAAAAAAAGCGTAAATCATAAGTAAAAAAAGACCAGGGGAAAACCCCTGGTCTTTTTTTATCATTTTCGAAGAGGAGCTTGTTCATCTATGAGTTTCTCTAGACGCTCATCCCATTCTTCCGTTAATGTATTCCACACTCTAGTGAAATAGTTGTTTTCCGCACGATTGTAAACATAAAACTCCACACAAGGAATAAGTTGATGGTCAAGCGGTCGGGGGATCTCTATTTTATCTACAACCTTCTGAAGCGGACCTTCTGCAGCCTCTGCTCCAGTAGCAAGTAGTGTTGCCCGCAATTGTTCATCATCTAATCGTTGCGCGCTTCTGGTGAATTTCCTTGCTAATCTAAACTCTTTAACTTTTGCTGTGAAGATTTTTTCAGGTTGTTCACATAAAATCGAATCGTGGCAAGCACTGTAATAAAACTTTTTTTCTGCCTTTTCAGGTGGATGTTCGTAAACACCAGATTGTAATTGCCTTACTCCAATGCTAGTCAATTCAAAACTTTCTTTACGTAACTCGATCATTTGTGCCGCTTCCATCTTAGTAAATAAATCCTCAATAAACAGTGGTTCAACAGCTAGAAATTCTGCAATTATTTTTGATTCAGAAACATCTAGTTTTTGAACGGTAAGTAAAATCATTTTCATTAATATATCCATTGTCGTGCGCTTAATAGTTGTGTAGGGTATATTAATGAGCTCGACCGGCAATCCCCAGCTGTCTGATTGTTGTATTTGGATATCCGGCTGTTGTTGGAGTTCTTGTTGCAACCTTTTCCGAAGCGAATCCATCTACTCAACCTCCTTGGATTTGCTCTATTTTGCGCAATCCACCTTGATGTTCTACTACTTCTCGTAATTGTTTATACATATCTCTCGTAGAGGCGTTCTTTGTCTTGATCGTGAACATCTCAGAACTTCCGACAATAATAAGCAGTTCTCTTGCACGTGATAACGCTACATTCAGTCGTCGATAGTCTTTGGCGAATCCAATGTCACCATTTTTCTCACCATGATTCCTAACGAAGCTCAAAATGATAATATCCATTTCCATACCTTGGAACTTATCTACCGAACCTGTTCGACAATGCAATTGTTGGGGGCGGATTTCCTGCTGAATCAATCGATCGATTCGCTTTACCTGTTCGCCGTAAAAACTGATTACGCCGACACTTTTCTTTTCGTTTGGCTTCATTCGTCCATCTTTTTTAGCTTTTTCCGTCGCTTGTTCAATATCTAGCAAAGTATCTTGAATGATGGTTAGTTCCGCTTCATTGAAACGACTTGTCCCACCTTTGACTTGATTTTCGAAAAATGATGGGGTATTGGGTGTATCTAGCCATAGTAAATGGTCTTTTCTAGTGATTTTTCTGCTTTCGAGCAGATGATCCCGTAATTCGTCTGAATTAGGAAGTCCGCATTGTAACTGATAGTCCCCATCTTTATAAAACGGTGCGATCGTTTCCATGATGTTTTCATGCATACGGTACTGAATACTGAGCATCGTTTTGTTTTGTTTGGGCAACGTACGGAATAACCGTTCAAATAATGATTCATTGAGCAATTTTTTCATTTCACGTTGTACTTCAGGATCTTTTTGCTGATCTACCAGTTCGTCCATCGTTTCTTGTCCTACGAGTGGCGGTAACTGATGATGGTCGCCAACTAGAATAATTTTTTTACCTTTTAGCATGGGCAATAGTAATTCTGGGGGAGTTGCTTTTGATACTTCATCGATAATGACTACATCGAAGACAGGGTATTCCTCCATAAACTTTTTGGAAGCTGATGCGACACATGTTGTGCCAATCACATTCGCATGATCGATGTAAAGCTTACGGATTTCATCAAGGTCATAATCGTTGGCATCACGTAGTAACTCTTCCCATTGCGCCTGCAGTTCTTGTAGAATTGGAAGCTGTTGCTGTTCTTTTACTACTTCTGCTAGTTGGGGTTCAGCTTGAGCGAGAACTATTTCTAATTTCTCCAATTGCTCTTTTATATCTGGTTTCAATTGAACTGCAAGCTCTTCTATTTCCTGCTGTCGTTGATACTGCTCTTCTTGTAATTGCAGCGTTTTTTGCTCTACTGCTAGAACTTCTACTTTTTCTTGTTCAAGCTGTTGTTTAGCTTGAGAACATTTTAGTTCCGAGGTAGTTATGGATGCTGTTAATTGCGTGATGATTTTTATTTGTTGTCGGCACTCAAGGATCTTAGTTTCTAGCTGATTAATTTCCTCTATGAGTTGACTTTCCTCCCACTGTTTTTCAGGTGGCTCGTTGGTTTCTAGCCATTCTTTAATCTGCTTCTCCAATTCTTCTTGCTTAGATTGTAGATGTTGCTTCTGCTCTTCTTTTCGTTGTCTATTGGCTTGAATTTCTTGAAGTTCCTGTTGTAGAAATCTTAGAATTTCATGTTTCACTTCTGCAAATACTTCCTTTACAGAGTGGACTTTCTGTTGCTGAATATCTATTCCTTTTGCACGAACGATCTCTTCTTTACCGTAAAACAATGACATACCTTGTGCAATTTTTTGTAGAACTTCCGTTTTGGCGGATGAAATCTCTTTGTTTTGCAGCACTTTTTTTGTTGTAGGATTAATTAAAAACTTCCCCAAACGATCAATCATTTCATGCATTTCCTGAATGGTTGTAAAGTTTTCGGTTGAGCGCTTCGTAATGGTTTCTACCGGATAACGGTGCGTCAGCAAAAGAGACTGTGTTTTTTTAATTGCTGTTTGAAAACGTTCATGAAGCTCTTTCCATTCTTGAAATTCATAGGAATACTCTCCACTTTCAATCGACTTGATGATTCGTTGTAAGTCGTTATTCCGCAACGTGATATGAATGGGTAATTCAAACTGGTTTGCAGCAAGCGTCATGTGGATATCTTTCATTTTTGTCTGAGACATCACATCACGTTGTGTGGCTTGTAGCATTTGTTCACTGTCAGGAAGTGTTCTATATTCTTCTATAATCTCTTGTTGTGCTTCGGTATTGCTCTGCAACTCTGCAAGCCAGTTGATATAGGTTTGTGTCTGTCTTAATAGGTGTTGCTCTTTTAACCATTCTTCTACTTGGGCTGATAATTCCTCTTTATTTAGCCCTGAATTCAACTGTTTACGTAGCTCTGCAATTTCTTTTTCGCGCTGTGCAAGGTCTGTTTCAGTTTGCTCAATTCCCTGTTGCTTTTGAGAAAGTCTTCGTACAGATTGGTCAAGAAGGGATTTCCGAGAAAAGTATTCAGACTTTAGTTTTTTTAATTTTTCTTGCACTACATTTTGCATTTGCAACTGCTCAGTTAATGCAATTTTCAATTCTGTGTTCTGTTTAATTTGCTCGGATAATTGATCTGCACGTTTTTGTAATTCGGTATCTTTTGTTCGATAAACAGCACGTGTCGCTCGTACGGTTTCTATTGTTTCATTTCTCCAGTGCAACGCCACATTTTCCTCCATGAAGCGCTTGCCCTCTTCTTCAATACTTTCTGATCGTCCATAGCGTAAAATACGCGTCGCTGGATCTGTCAGTAATCGACCGAGTGCGTTATCCACTGCTAGGTTTGATTGAGATGCGACAAGTGTCCGCAAGCCAGCTTTGACGTTCTGATAGCAAATCTCGGAAATCACCGTTGTTTTTCCTGTCCCGGGTGGACCTTGTACTACAAACAAATCATGTGCTTTCATCGCTCCCGAGACTGCTTCTTGTTGGAATTCATTCAAATTATTATGGAACTCTAGTTGCGGCTGTTTATTAGTTATTTGCACAACAGGTCGTTCTTCAAATAAAACCTTTTCCAAATTCGCATTTGCAGCTAGACCGTCTTGTAAGTCTTTGAAACCTTTACGTAAGCGACGAATCTGACTTAATTCAGCAAAGTTCGTCAACACAAGACTTTTATTACGTGTTGGTAACCATTGTTCGGATCGTGCTTTCTTTTGAAACCGTTGATTTAGTTCTACGACGATAATCTTTTGACCTATCTGAGCATCGACGATTTGACCGATTTCAGTAGAAAGTTCATTCATTTTCACACTAAATCCACGGAGTTGCTTCCAGTTCTTCGTTTGTAAATCTTTACATTGTAGACGTACCTTTGTAAAATCACTGGTGAAACTGGCTTGGCTAAATGTACTGGAGATATCCGCTACATCCGCATTTTTCTCCGCAATTTGTAAATAGCCTTCCCAACTTTCAATTCGCTTTTTCACATATTCTGAACGCTCTTCTGCGATCGGTAATTGTCGTAACTTCGTATAGAATTCGATTGGCAGTGCTACTCCTGCGCGATGTAACTTAAACTTTATTGATGTATGCAGCCGCCGATTTGTCTGGACGGGCTCTTTTGCGCCTCTAACATGGAAGCCCGTAGCCAGCAGACCGTCCGGTTTCAGTACGCATTCCATAACTGCCACACGTTGCTGAACTTCTTTAGCAAACTTTTTATTTGTGTGTGGATCAAAAAACAGCGCATAGGATTGGTTCCCCATACGATTCTCCGGTTTCTTTTCAATATGTATATCAAAAGCAGACTCTGAAGAAACGAAAGCCTCTTCACTTAAAAACCACTGTTCTAAACCTTTTCGTGCATTTTTTGTTATATCAAGACTGCAAAGTATCATGTCTTTATTTTTCAGCACATTCATATTCGTACATTCTTTTCAATATAGGGCTTTACTTCAGCAAGATCACACATCATGCTTCTCCCTGTTATTCCCTTGTTCAAAGCTCTCACCTCAGTCCTCTATTATAGATCATAAGTGCATATACCGCGAGTAAGAAAAATCTTAGAAAAACTTTTAAAATTAATTTTAAAAAAGATGTTTAGGAATGATTTGCATGGGTATACTATTACTACAAGGCAAACTGAAGGAGCTAGTCAGAGAAGTAAGCTGCTAGATCTGGAAGAGATGCACAGCCTTGGCGGAAAATTTTTCTTTACTGGCAAGTGGTACACTCGGTTTGGGAATCTGCTTTTTAGATTCCAATAGAAAGACAGGTTTACCAGGTAATGCGAAAGAAGTTTTTTGTGTAAGTGCAAGTGAAATACCTGCTTCAAAGAAGTTAAGCAGTGTAGGATGCAAGACGCATACGACGAGGGTACAATATCGTTAGTATGGAGTAATCGCAACATAAAATTTTCCGCATAGTAAGAAAAGAGCAGTCAGCGATTGAGAATTTTCAATCGCTGACTGCTTTTTGTTTTTCCCCTCTCCAAAGTGATTTGTTTAGCATGATTGAAAACTGGGAAAACAATGTATAAGAAACAATTACGAGGAGGAATACGTTATGAAAAAAAGAATGGCTTTGACTGCAATTGGTTTAGGTGCGGCATTTTTAATGCGCAACAAAGATGCGCGAGACAAATTGTCTCGACAATTTGACGAGTTCAATGACACTCCTATGCGCGGAGATCGTAAAGACCATCAACAGCAATCCGAACCTAATAAAGGATTACTAGGTAGATTTTTAAATTAAAACATTCGATTATAAAGGAGCAGATCTGCATGAGTGAAGATAAAAAAGTATTTACAGAAAAAGATCGCAACCAGGCAAAGGGCGGTTACATGGATAACCCTGAAAATTTAAAGACTGATAAAGAAAGTATTTACGATATGCATGAGGATATGCAGACCGTAGACGCTATTCCATTAGAAGATGTTCGTATGGAAGAGGAAGAAGAAAGAAATCATCGTGAGACAAAAGATCGTTCATCAAGCGAAGAAAAATTCGATAGAAAATAATCACATTAAACTCAAGACCACAGCCCACTCTTGAATTAAGAGCAGGCTGTGGTCTTTAGATTTCATTAGAAACTCTAGAATCATGATGCTGTCATTATTTCATGCAATGGTTTTTACACCATTTTCAAAAGCGCTTCCGACCCAATCATACCTGCTGTGATACCGTATTGTTCAGCCTCAAGTGTGACTGATTCCAGCGGTGCTGCAAGCAATTGCTCAATCGTTTTCACGCCAACAGCACGACCCGCAACAATTTTGCGGTCCGCTAGCACACTATTTAATAATCCTACATCGAGTGCACCACACATAATATACCCTTTGTCATTCGAAACTGTAAGTAACGTCGTTTTCGGTAATTTTACCGTGACTGCTTGAAATGACTTTCCATCTATAGAAATGCTTTGGTGTTCGATCAAGACACCCACCCCTTTCTTTATCAGCATATGATGAACCATTCAAAACGTGAGAAATTTTAAAACACTACACACTCTTCACTGCATACTGCATCAAATACTCAAAATACCTTCGGTCACCGAAGTAGGCTTTTGCATCCTGAATCATTTCATAAAGTCTAATAGTCACTGTTCCAAAACTCTATTCATTGTTAATGGTTTGTATTACCTGTCGTTTTATTAGTCAATTAGATACATATTAGAGCTTTTTTTAGTGTATCTATGTTTTTAACAAAATAAAAAAACAACTTAAGTCTTATTATTCTTTCAGAAAATAGAAGAAAACTCTTGTAATCTGCTTTCTTCAGCTTTATTATAGAAAAATGTTGCGAAGATGATTCGTACCAAACAATCATAAGGAGTGTGGTCTGATGGGAAATGTTACAAGAGAAGATATTTATCAATTCGTGAAAGAAAATAATGTCAATTTCATCCGTCTTCAGTTTACTGATATTTTTGGCATGATTAAGAATGTAGAGATTCCGATCAGCCAGCTCGAAAAGGCGCTGGACAATAAAATGATGTTTGACGGATCTTCTATTGAAGGTTTTGTACGGATTGAAGAATCGGATATGTATTTAGTACCTGATTTGGATACATGGATGGTATTTCCCTGGCCTTCAGGTACTGGAAGAGTGGCACGCTTAATATGCGATGTCTACTTAGCGAATGGTGAACCTTTTTCTGGAGATCCCCGCGGTAATTTAAAGCGGATAATTGAAGAAATGAAAGGGCTTGGATTTACTGATTTCAACTTAGGACCTGAACCGGAATTCTTTCTTTTTAAACTAGATGCAAATAAGCAACCGACAATGGAGCTGAATGACCATGGTGACTATTTTGATTTGGCACCCATCGATCTAGGTGAAAATTGTCGTAGAGATATTGTGTTGGAACTTGAAGAATTAGGATTTGAAGTGGAAGCTTCCCATCATGAAGCGGCGCCTGGACAACATGAAATTGATTTTAAATATGCTGATGTATTAACTGCTTGCGATCATATTCAAACCTTTAAACTAGTCGTTAAGACGATAGCACGTAAACACGGATTACATGCCACATTCATGCCTAAGCCCTTATACGGTGTGAGTGGCTCGGGCATGCATTGCAATGTTTCTCTATTTAAAGATGGTGAGAATGTCTTTTTTGATGAAAATGGCGAACGTCAATTAAGTGAAACTGCTTATCATTTCATGGCCGGAGTATTGGATCATGTACGGGGCTTCACCGCCATCACAAATCCAACCGTCAATTCTTATAAACGTTTGGTGCCTGGCTACGAAGCGCCTTGCTACGTCGCTTGGTCCTCACAGAACCGTAGTCCATTGATCCGCATACCCGCATCACGTGGAATGAGTACACGTGTTGAAGTGCGTTCTGTCGATTCTTCGGCTAACCCTTATTTGGCAATGGCCGTTATATTAAAAGCTGGTCTTGATGGTATTAAGCGCAAGCTGACTCCACCAGCTCCTGTTGATCGTAATATTTATGAGATGAAGGCAGATGAGCTTGCAGAAAATAACATTGGGTTATTACCGACTGACCTTGACCATGCACTCATCGCGCTATCAGAAGACTTGATTATACAAGACGCACTGGGTTCACATATTTATGCGAACTTCAGTGAAGCAAAACATCAAGAATGGGAAAGCTACCGAATTACGGTGCATCCATGGGAGCTTGAACGATATATGAAGATGTATTAATAGGACTTCGCAATAGTAGGATATACGATAAAGTAAACGGCTGTAAGTACAGCCGTTTTTTTAATAGAGAAAATTATATAGAATCCATTCTATTGTCGAATGGTCTTACTGCATTTACTATAAGAAGATAAGGAGGTTTCGCTATGATTACGATTTGGTTTAATGCACTCTTCTATACAATGCAAAATGAAGGACATACAATAGATGCTTTACTGACAAAAGAGGGGAAAATAGTAGCGACCGGCTCATATGATGAATTAAAAGATCGAGCCGATGAACACATGGACTTGCAAGGTGCTTTTGTTTATCCAGGATTTATCGATAACCATATGCACATAATAGGACAAGGTGAAAAGTTATTACGCCTTGATTTATCAAACACTACTTCTTCAGAGGACATGATGGAGTTACTTCTGAATGCGTATAAAGATTTGCCAATGGATGAGTGGTTTATTGGAGAAGGTTGGGATGAGAATAGTTTTCCTGACAAGAAAATCTTCACACGCTATGAGTTGGATGCTGTAACAGATTCACCTATGTTATTAAAACGCACTTGCTGGCATGCAGCGGTCGTGAATTCAAAGGCGCTCGAACTCGCTGGTATTACAAAAGATACACCTGATCCTGATGATGGTGTCATTGAGCGCGATCATAATGGAGAACCAACGGGGTTATTGAAAGAAGGCGCTATGCAACGAGTGCTTCAACTTTTACCAAATCCAACAGTGGCCTATGTCACGAAAGCATTGGAAACCTCTGTTGATCACCTACTGTCTGTTGGCTTGACAGGTGTTGTGACGGATGACTTAGGTTACTATGGTAACTATCAGACACCATTGAAAGCCTTCAATAACGTGCTTGGTGGCGATCGTAAATTCCGTGCCCATTTACTGCGTCATTTTAGCGTGTTTCCTGATTTGATAGAGGATCAGGCTCACTATAATACACCATGGGTAGAACCCGGCGAGATGAAGTTCTTTATTGATGGCGCTTTTGGCGGTAGTACCGCGTTGTTAAGTGAGCCTTACTCCGATGAACCTGATAATGTAGGAACCGCCGTATTAACTGATAAAGAGCTCGAGAACCATATGAAAATGGCAAGACACTATGGAGAAGCTGTTGCCATACATATGATTGGAGATTTGGCAGTCGAAAAAGCACTAGATGTCATTGAAAAGTACCCTGTTCCAGCCGGAAAGAAAGATCGGTTTATACATGTCATTTTATTACGAGAAGATTTAGTGGAGCGAATGCAAAAGCTTCCGATTGTTTTAGATATACAGCCCGCTTTCGTTCCTTCTGATTTCCCTTGGGTTGGAGACCGACTCGGTAAGGATCGGCTTGATTGGGCATATTCATGGAAGAAGCTTCTAACTAAAGGATTTATTTGTGGCGGTGGATCAGATGCACCTATTGAAGACCCGAATCCTTTGCTTGGAATGCACGCAGCGATCACAAGAAGATTAAGTATAGAAAAGCATGAAGGGTATTTGCCAGATGAAAAACTAAGTCGCTACGAGGCAGTACAATTATTTACTTCGGGTGCAGCAGCTACTATAGGTAAAGCTAATTCACGAGGAAAGCTTTCAGTTGGATTTGATGCAGACTTCACTGTCTTGAAAGAAGATCTTTTCACCGTAGAAGTGGATCGAATAGCCGAAGTACAAGTAGAGAAAACTATAGTCGCTGGTGAAGTGATGTATACAGCGAATACATGATAACTGTTTAGTAAGTAGCGAATGGGGAAAACTTTCCGAAAAGGAGGTTTTACTTTGGAATTGCTAAAAGTACAAGGAGAACTGGATTGGAAGAAGCTAACGCGTAACGTGTTGATTCCGGTCATCGGTGGATCTATTATCGGATATCTTGCCAACCGAAATACACAACAACAGTATGCTGAGCTGGAGAAGCCTTCATTTTCTCCTCCTGGGGCTACATTCCCTATTACTTGGACGGTCCTGTACACGATGATGGGTGTAGCGAATTACCGCGTAGAAATGAAGCAGAGTGCAAAAAGATACGATGCGGCTATCCCTCTATATGACGTTCAATTAGGTCTCAATTTTCTTTGGTCCTTCCTATTCTTCAAATGGAATTTACGAGGTACTGCATTGATCGAGATGACGATCATGTTAGGGGCAATTGCTATGACTGCTTATGAATTCAATAAAACGGATCGGACCGCTGGCGCATTAATGGTCCCGTATATCGGATGGGTCATGTTCGCTCTAGTATTAAATTACTCTACGTGGAAATTAAATAAGTGAAACAGAAAAATGTCCCTGCCACTTCCGGCTGGGACATTTTTCATTGTTACTTATAGTGATTTTGATTATAGTTCATACGCTCTGCAGTCTTATAAGCATCATACATTCCCCAAATCCATACAATCGGATACGTAATGAAACCAATACCTACAAACATGAGTAGACCGTTAATTCCTTGCAAGATAATAAGTAAAATCCCTTTAAGGATTTGTCCATTATAAATTTGACCGACGCCAGTCCAGAAAAAACTTAGCACGGCCGCAATACCTGGATGCTTAAACATGTCATCTCCCCTTCCTGGCTGTTACTTCTATCTTACATTATGCAGAAAGGGAATGACAAGGTGTTTACTATATGGTATATCAGAAACGGTCTTTATCCAATGGTGCGCCCTTGACGTCTACATCACCATCTTTTTCTAAATGCACTTCTTCACGTTTCACTGTTTCGTGAATCGTTTCATTTTCTACAACCTCACGTTTCTTGAGAATGATCTCTTCCGTGACGACTGGCTTCTTAGTTACTTCCACCCGTTCTTCAGTAATCGGAATACGTATCGTCTCATCATCTTCTCTAAACGCTGTCACATCTTGATCGTAGCGACTGTCAAGACTCGCTTCACCTTCTACTACAGGTCTACGTTCAATTGTTACTTCATCGTGTGATACGCTAACGTCTACTGACCTAGGTTCTTCCACTACTTCTTTTTCTACTCGGATTTCTCCACGCTGTGTTTCATGCTTTTCCACTTGAAGACGTTCTTCATGCAAACGTAAACTCTCTTCTTCTGTATTAGTATTAGAGAAGGCATGTTCATTTGTATGCAAGCCATGATCAACGTCACGATTCTGATGGTTAAGTGTTTGATCAGGTAATGTTTGGCTCAATCTGAATGCTGGATCTCCACCATTGAGTTCCTGGTCTGTTACGCTCATACCATTTGCTCCAAGATTGACGTCTGTACTTTTTCCATCTCTACCGTAGAAATCCGTATTGTCCATATAGTGTCGATTCGCTTCACCGGAGTCAACATAGAGCAGCATGCCGCCCTGTTCAATTTCCTGATAATATTTCAATGTGTCCTCTTTACCGAACTCTAAGCTATCTACCATACGACGTACATGATCTTCTCCCGTTACGAAGCCCATGAATCGATCCCACCATGAATCATCAGCGGATTTAATTTCTGCATCTGTATTACTTCTAACCATAGTTAATTGATCATCGTCTTTTACAACTACATAAATATTGTCTTCGGGCCATCCTTCTTTTTTCAGATCATCCAAACGATTCACCAATTCTGTTTCATTATAGTACATTCCAATATACCTATTCTTCCCCATCTAAATCTCCTCCTAATATTATAATGTATTATGTTAAATTCTTTTATCTTCGTGTTGATACATTTACCCCAGTAATTTAAGATAGAAACATTTTCAGTAAATTGTTTATGAGAGGTATAAATAATGACCTGGAAGGAATGCTAATATAAAGGAGTGATTTCATGCTGGAATTAGATACGTCGATTGAAGGCAAAATGGCTTGCTTTGGGACTTTACGGGATAAAGTGGATCAGCACGGGTATCATTTTGGCGGGGGCTGGGATTATGATAAAGGTAGTTTCGATTCGATCCTTCATAGAGAAGCTGGAGAAACCATTTATTTACGTGTTCCCTTTGAAGTCCATGACGGAGAACTTGATGATTTCAACACATCCATCAAATTCAAAAAGCCATACGTAATCAAACATGTGGTCAATACAGGACTAGATCCTGACTCAAGCTCTTTAATAAGTGGTTCTTTCAATCAATTCCAAGAACCATTGGATCGGGATGCAGAAATTCGTGATAAGAGTCGTTGGGAAATTGCTGGGGAACTCGCCATTGAAGAAATATTGCAGTACTTGGAATAAAAAAGAGGATCTTCTTGCCGGCTTCGGTAGAAGATCCTCTCTTTATTATTCTGTTATATTTTGTACCTTTTCATCCATCTCATTTGAACTCAACACTTCTTTAGGAAATTTCACGAAAACCGGTTCAAGTTCACTCATTAACTCTTCTAATTCAGCTCCAGTATAGAAAAATGATTCGAAGTATTTAGCATTTCCATTTGACTCCACTACTATTCTCAGCCGTTGCAAAGGTTCTTTACCAGCTAAATCTTCATCTGACATGATCACTTCTTCACCGACATAATTGGCTTGATGGATCCAAGATGTTCCTGATTGATCTTCTCCTCTAGCAAACGAAAGGAGTTCTTCTGTATCGATCGTTTGTTTTTTCAATGAAATCCCTCACTTTACCTGTTTGCTTTAGTGTTCCCTGTTGATGATTCTTAAAACACTTCAATTTTCGAAGTATAGGTCTCTATGAAGACTGCAGCCTGGATTAAAGTTCGCTTTACAGGAAGGACATTGATAGGAGCTATGAAAGTATTCGTTGATCGTGAGTTCATGATCACACGCACCACAAAGTATGGCTTTCATGTCAAACCGACTAGCTGGCCAAACGGCAAGTTGACCGCAACCAGTTTCTTCATGGCATAAGTGACATGGGAAGTAGGTATCGCAGCAATAGAACTTGATGGCAATTCGGTCTGTTTCTGTTGCGTAATGAATGCAGCGCGTTTCATCATCAACTAGTAGCCCCCGAACTTCATGTCTGTGTTTTTTCATTTTACCCACTCCTTACGTTCATCATAAAAGCGGAATAGTCAGTATGCAAGATAAAAAGACATCTCAGCAACCGTAAGTTTACGACTACTAAGACATCCTGTGTCTACATATCTTTATGAGTAAATGGACACTTTCCAGTTAGCGGCACGCTGTCGTCACCGATGAAAAATTGTTTCCATTCGTTATGTGTTGGGTCTCCAAAATGACTAATGTCGGGATGCTTTGGTAGGTCATCCCACAGCTCTACACGTTCACGAACTTTCTCGCGCGAGTTGATTCCACCTTTTTCCGTACCGGTAAGACCTTTGAAAATTTTGCGCGGCTGAAACCCGATGACCATTGCATTTCCTAAGTCACGAGTCTTTCGCTGCTTATAGGCTGGCGCATTACCGAAAGCAAAAACCGGCTCTCCTTGGAAATGAAAATCCCATAGATAATGGTCAGGATCTCGTGGCGCTTCAACAGGCCATTGTTCTTGGTCTTCTGTATGCAAATACTGCAAAATATCCCAAAACTGCTGGCGATACTCCTCTATTGTTCCTTCTTTTTCAAAAGGTTCGACAAATACAAAGAGACCATGGCGTTTATGCTTTGGATTTTCAAATAGCATCAAAAATGCTTCCAATGCCTGGGGCAAGTTCGACCAGTCATTTTTAGACACGTAAGCGTATCGTAGTTCGCCTTTATTTTCGCCAGCCATTCCAAAATAGCATGGGAATGTCTTATCAGTCACGATAGTATGAAACGTCTGATATTCTCTCAGTAACCATTCTGGCAAATCATTGCGTTCTGCGAAGTCTTCCTTTGTTAATAAAGCGCTTGATGTTTGAATCAACGTTTTATCCCCCTCTAACTTACTATGCTGTATATCCTTTACCCTGTCGTTTGCAATATAACACATGCGTTTCTCGAATTCAGGATAGTAACCTATATACTATACAGAAGATGATGAGGCATTATGAGTGTTATATTCACTTTCATTTCAGCTCTATACTTTCTACTTCATTTCCGTAATATTTGATTTAATCTAATTGAAGAGATATCTAGATCCAATCAAAAAACACCTTATCGATTTTCATTCGACAAGGTGTTCTTTCATTGTAAAGGTTTTGGGGTTTCCTGTATTTCATCTATTGTCTGCATAACTAATGTAACTGCCTGACTTAAGGCACTACCACCGCCAAGCGCTGCAGCGACACCGACTGCTTCCAAGACTTCAGGAACAGTAGAACCAGCATCCATAGAAGCTTTTGTATGGTAAATGATGCAATACTCACTATGTGCATAGACACTTACAGCCAATGCAATTAGCTGCTTATATTTCTGGCTGATTTCTCCTTCTTCAAAACTGATCTCTGTGAATTCATGGAATGATTTCATTAACTTAGGTAATTTTTCACTCATTGCGCCCATACCGGTTTTGTAATCTTGCAGTACTGCATCCGTAAATGTATAGTCTTCCATAAAATTGCCTCCCGTCATAGCAACAGTATGTCCAATTCTTTGTTTGCTATTCAGCGATAACGGAAATGGTATAAGCAATCACAAATCAAGGAGGCTCCTCATGAAAATTGTTGTCACGGGTGATACCCATATTCCAGGAAGAGGCAAAGCTTTGCCTGTTAGATTGATAAAAGAATGTAAAACAGCTGATTTGATTTTACATACAGGTGATTGGAAATCCATCGAAGTCGTACAGATGCTTTCTGAACTCGCAGAGGTGCAAGGTGTTTCAGGAAATGTGGATGGCGAGGATATAAAAAGACAATTCCCATTGCAACAAGTGATTCAAGTGGGTCACGTGAAAATCGGCTTAGTACATGGTCACGGGGAGAAACAGACAACCGAAAAACGTGCGATTGCAGCATTTGAAGGAGTGCCACTAGACATCATTATTTTTGGACACTCCCACATTCCTATGCTTCGGTATATGAATAAAACCCTATTGTTAAATCCCGGATCTTCAACCGACAAGCGTAAACTACCTCATTACTCGTTCGCTATCTTACATATTGAGGAGGAGATTCGTGCAGAGTTAGTATTTTTTGATGATAAAACGTGAATTACAGAACGAATGGATTAATAGGTCCAGCCGCGATTGTATTGAACAGGGGATTCAATTTCAACACCGAGTTCTTTAGCTGCTGTATATGGCCAGTAAGGATCTCGTAATAATTCACGAGCAAGCAATACCATATCCGCACGGTCATTTTGTAGAATTTCTTCTGCTTGTAGCGCTGACGTAATCAATCCTACTGCACCTGTAGCAATATTTGCTTGCTGGCGAATCACATCCGCAAACGGCACTTGATAGCCTGGGAATGGATGGATAGCAGCTGGAACTACACCACCAGAGCTCACGTCGACTAGATCGACGCCCTGTTCTTTCATCCAACCCGCCATTTCTGCATACTGCGAAGGATCCATGCCCCCCTCTTGATAATCTTCTGCTGAGATTCTGACAAATAATGGACCTTCCCAAACAGAACGGATGGCATCGATCACTTGGCCTAGTATACGGTAACGATTTTCTGCTGATCCACCGTATTCATCCTCACGATGATTACATAGTGGAGTCAAGAACTCATTAAGTAAATAACCATGTGCACCATGGATTTCAATCACGTCAAAACCAGCTTGTTTGGAACGGATTGCTCCTTGTTTGAATGCTTCAATCGTTTCCTTAATATCAGCGATAGTCATTTCTGCTGGTGTTTTATATTTCTCATTGAACGCAATGGGGCTTGGCGCATGAATGGTTCCATCCACTGTCGCCTTTCTTCCTGCATGTGCTAATTGGATACCGGTACGGGCACCATGTTGTTTCATCAAACGAACGATTTCAGTTAGACCTTCAATATGCTCATCTGACCAGATTCCTAAATCTTCACTTGAGATTCTTCCTTGCGGTTGAACGGCTGTTGCTTCAACGATGATCAGGCCGACTTGTCCTACCGCACGGGCAGCATAATGGGTTTTATGCCAATCCTCTACTTTTCCATCCTGATTATGTGAAGAATACATACACATCGGTGCCATTGCAATACGATTTTTAAACTCTACGCCACGTATAGTATAAGGGCTAAATAATTTTGTCATGAATAATTCCTCCTCTGCTAGTCGCTAGGGAAAGTATAGCAAATCTATATGTTTTTTTAATGTTTGAGGATTTTAAACCAACTTTATGAAACATTTGGTAGTACTTGAACGTATAGTAGACTATATAAAAGGAGGTATTCTCATGAACCCACTCATTACGATATGGACACAACCTAAGCAAACAATTCGTTATGTTCTCGAATACAAAACATGGAGTTATAGTTTTTTCATCTTATTCCTTGTTTCAGTCAGCGTCGGTATGACATCCTTTGCTGAAACGGATATCTTACCTGACCTTTCATTGCCTGTAATTATTCTGCTCAGTATCGTGTCGTCGTTCATTGGGACGATTATCAGCCTGTTTATCAGTTCTGCTCTCTACACATGGGTAGGTAAATGGCTTGGAGGTAAAGGGAATTTCAAGGATATGGTGCAAATGTCGCCGATCGCTTCGATTCCGATGATTTGGATGATGCCGATTAACTTGCTACTAGTCATTATTTTCGGTAAGAATTTATTTGTTGATATGATGAACAACGCAGATGCTGATGTATTTGGAACATTATCTGTTGTATTAATGCTTACCAACTTACTCACACTAGGGTTAGGCATTTTCGGTACCGTGATTTTATCTAAAGGTATTGGGATTGTCCATCACTTTTCTTCTTGGCGCGGATTTGGTACGATTCTAATTGTTACTGGTTTATTTTTAGCATTAATGATTCCATTTATCATCTTTTTGGTATTTGTACTACTTGCTTACTAAATTCAACAATAAAAAAAACTGAAGACGACTCCATTTCTGGATTTGTCTTCAGTCTGATGCAAAGCTTAACGAGCTTTGCATTCTTTTATTTATTAACCATTTTCATGAATTCTCTCATTAATCCTGGAAGATCTGGCCAAGCATGTCCTGATACTAGATTTCCTTCTGTATGAAGATCTTTTTCAATATACGTGGCACCAGATGCTATGACGTCCGGCTTACATGCGATATAGGCTGTGTATTCTCTACCTTTCATAAGATCCGGAATGACGGATAACACCTGTGCAGCATGGCAAACTGCCGCCACTGGTTTATTCTCTTCAAAGAAATGACGGACAATAGCTGGTAAGGATTCGTCTAGACGAATATACTCCGGTGCACGTCCACCTGGAATAATGAGCGCGTCGTAGTCTACAGGATTGACATCTTTGAAGGCAATATGTGAATCCAAACCATATGCTGGCTTTTCAACATATGTTTCCATTCCATCGATGAAGTCATGGGTAACGGTATGTAATTTCTTTACCGATGGTGAAGCAATAGTCGTGTCAAATCCTTCTTCCAAACAACGGTAGTACGGATAGAAAATTTCCAATGCTTCTACTGCATCTCCGCCAAGAATCAATACTTTTTTACTCATATGCAGATCCACTCCCTATTCTGAATTGTATTACTACTTCACTTCATTCGACAATTTAACAATGAACCCTCTTTCTTTAACTGAAATTCTATTCTTTATGTATGGTTATCTCAAATTAAACCATATTACGACGAGGAGGGATTTCTATGGATAAAGATATACGCCATTTGTTTCATAAAGGAACGATCAACGAGGAAATGGGTATGGAGTTTGAAGCAACTGCGGAGGAAGCTTCACGCGCTCGAGAAAATGCAAGTGGTAAAGAGTATCGAGATGCTCTGAAAGAAGTCTATCGCGCAACAGAGGATAAAAGAAAATAATTCGTAAAAAGGCCCAACAGCTCACACTGTTGGGCTTTTTTACATCTTACTATACGTATTCCTTTGTCTTCTGCGTATCATATATTGCTCAATAATGATCGCGAGGATCGTTCCTGTAATCAATCCGTTAGATAATGTGGAAGCTACAATGGCAGGGAGTTGAGACAAACTTTCTGCTGGTACAAACATTGTACCTACACCTACCATCAATCCAAATGCTACAGCTTGGCGCGCACGTTCTTTTTCTGGATCTGCATCGAGTTCATTGAATGCCATCGACACCATTTTCGTAAAGATGGCAAAAGTTACAGCGTATGCAACGGGCGCCGGTAAAGCCGCAAAAATGGCCATGACACTTGGAAATAATGTAATGAATACTAATAGCGCACTACCAATAATAAATGGTTTTATCGACGGCATGCGTGTCGTGCCGACAAATCCTGCAGACCCTGAAATCGGTACGGAACCAATAGCAGAAAAAGCTCCCGCAATCAGATGGATAAATCCTGAAGCAAATGCTCCTTGGCGTAATCGATCAGGGGGATTAATTTTAAATGATTCCTTCAATAAATGTTCCATGACACGGATCGATGCGAGCATATTCGCTACTAATAATAATGTAATAAAGATCGCTGTAACGAGTACACCACTATCCCATACCGGTTTTCCGTAGACGAACATTTTCGGTAGCTGAATTAACTGATCGGACACTTTCGCAATAGCTGGTGTTTTTCCTAGCAATAAGAAAATCCCCCAGCCAAGTGCAATCGAAATCAATATAGCGTATTTAGATATGGATGGCCGTTTATTAGCCATCGCAATAAAAGTAATCAATAAAACAATGAAACTTCCGAATAAAATGACTGGATCCAGATGGTCTCCTGCTTCTTCTACACCCATCATTCCTTTAATAAAGGTACCGCTTAATTGTAAGATCAGTAGCATTAAATAAGTGAACGTAATCGCTGGTGTGAAGAGCACTTTCATTTTTGTGATAATTCCCGTAGCTGCTAGGATAATGAATAGCACACCGCTGTACAACATACCACTTTGCAATGCTTGCAGTGCGTCTGTTGACGTTGTATAAAAAATACCGACCATGCCTGCATAGACAACATAGATTCCCCACCATAAACCTGCGGGTCCTTCATTTATTGGCATTCGATGTCCGAAAAATGCTTGGATCAGACAGGCGATACCGAGAACGAATATGGTTCGTTGCATGAATAGTGACGTGGCTACTGGGTCCATACCGAAGACATGTGCGATCGCGATAGGAGCTGCAATAGATGATGCAATGAGAAAGACGGTCCATTGTATGCCGCCTGCTAGATGTTTCATTTGACGATTCCTCCGATAGTGCAGTGCAAATTAGAATTCATTTAGTATACCATGTGAAATGCTTTTTTTGCTTTTTGTAATTAATCTGTGTTTTTTGGAGTTACTAGAACTAAAGAGGGCGGGGGTTTGGACCCGAAGGATGTTACATAGTGAGTGGATCGGCAAGATCATTTATTTGTATGTTTTGTACAGAGCTACCCGTTTGACTGCCTATAGAAGTTTACTACTCTTTGGCAACGGTGCTATTATTCTTCCTATTAGAATCACAACCTACATAAATGACTCTGCAGTAGTGCATACAACTGCCGGGGAGGCCGTTCATGCCGGCTCAGACCCTCTACTAACTGCAGTAGCCAGCAACCAGTCGAGCGACGGACCTAACCCAAGCACCCGCAGCGCAACTAAAAAAAGGACCATTGCGAGAAGCAGTAAAATCACTACTTCAACGAAATGGTCCTAAACAATCCCGATTACTTCCCTTTCGGTTGTAGCGTAAGTACACGTCCGTCAGGAATCTCTTGTGTCATGAATGTTTCATGGTATTGGCCTTTTGCCCAGTCTTCTGCTTGGTCATGGAACCATTTAGATTTCAGGTGTCCACTTTGGCCAGGTCCGACGACGTGATAGGTTTTGTTTAAGTCGTCTAGGTCTGCAACGAAACGCCATGATGCGCCGTGGTTGACAGATCCGTCATCCTTGAAGGCAGCGGCTTGTACTGTGATATTGGATCCGCCGATTGGTTGTTTTTCTGGGTTTAATAATTTTGCAAATATAGGTGATGCGCTTGCTAGTGGGTGAGGGAATGTCAGTTGGTGATAGTCTCCCCATGCCCACTTTTGTTGTTTGTCGCCAAAGTCATTGGCGATATTTTTCATTGCATTGCTAAATGAATTATACACCCACTGATCGACACCTTGCTTTTCTTCTACCCAGACGCTTTCTTCTCCACTATAGCCTTTACGCAGAAGCTCGTCTGTAATTTGGTTTTTGCCTGGCATGAGTTCATATACATCCGCCGGCATCTCTTCGCGGAACATGTCAATTTGCAGTTGTTTCATCCACTTATGGTAAATTAGCGGAGCACTGCTGTCTTTTGAATCGACTTGATCCCATTGTTTTAACGTATTCAATACTTCTTTATAGTCACCTGATTGATCTTTGTTCTCTACTGAGCCAATCATGGAATCAAGGAACTCTGCAGCATAGAGATTTTTTTGGTCCATTTGCAGTTCCATCATGTCATCCACTGTGAAATTATCCCCTTCTCGTAGCACTTCCGCAATCCGTTCGAAGCGGTATGGTTGTGCCCAGAACTTCGTGATGTGATACGGATACTGTTCATCCACCACTTCATTATTTGCTGTGGCGATGAAACCTTCTTTCGGATTCACTACACGTGGTAATTCATCATAAGGAATATAGCTTTCCCAACCGTAGTCGGAAGAATCTCCTGGCACTGCCAATTGTGCGTCACCTTGTTTACGGATGGGAATTCGACCGTTCGCTTTATACGCGATTGTGCCATCTGTAGAAGCGAAGACGAAATTTTGTGCTGGTGCGTGAAATTTCTCTAATGCTTTCTCAAAACTTTCCCAATCTGAGGATTTATTCATCTCCATAATCGCTTCGAGTTCAAGTGTAGGCTCTAGTGCCGTCCACTGCATGGAGAATAATGCTTCAGGATCTTCTTCTTTATACATTATGTCTGAAACAATGGGCCCGTGTTTCGTGACGATTACTTCATATGGGATGTCTTCTGCACCTTTAACTTTAATCGTCTCATCCCGCACTTCTGCCTGTTCCCACTTTCCATCATAACGGAATTGAGCTTTTTCACTTGGATGCGGAACTTCAATATACAGATCTTGCACATCTGGTCCAACGTTCGTGACACCCCAAGCAATGTCTTCATTATTCCCTAAAATGATTCCTGGAATTCCCGCAAAAATTACACCTTCCACATTTTGTTCAGGGGATTGTAAATGCATTTGATACCAAATAGACGGAGTACTTAATCCTAAATGCGGATCATCAGCCAGTAGAGGTTTACCGGAAGCTGTCTTTTCTCCTGATACTACCCAGTTGTTACTACCATTAAATTCTGGTGGTGAAAGTTCTGGTAGGAAGCGTCCCGCCACTTCTACGCTATGTTCTTTATTAGCCGTCATAATAGATTCTGCGTTTTTTGGATACGTGAGGAATAAATCTTTCACTTTCTCTTCTGGAAATGCATTAATTGCCCAGTGGCGGAATGCTTGCGGTTGCCATCTACCACCCAAGTCATACGCCATGTACTTCCCGATGGTTAACGAATCAATAGGCGTCCACTCTTCAGGCTCATATCCAAGAAGCGCAAATTCATAGGACAACTTCTTTTCAGATGTAGCTTCTTCAATGAATGCATTGACCCCTTCTGCGTACCAACCAAGCACCGCTTTTGCATGTTCTCCATATCCTTCATATGAAGCTTCCGCAGCTTTACGCAAACTAAATGTACGGAATAACTTATCTGTATCGACTGCCTTTTCCCCAATGACTTCTGCCAAGCGACCACTCGCCTGCCTGCGTGCTAAATCCATTTGGAATAAACGGTCTTGCGCTTGCACATAACCTTGCGCTCGGTACAAATCTTCATCCGAAGCAGCGTTGATATGCGGGACTCCGTTGTGATCTCGCGTAACAACTACTTCTTGATCAATGAATGAGACTTGATGCTCACCTGCTTCAAGTGGTTTTGATTTTGAAATATAAGCGTTTGCAAATATAGCAACAAGCACCGCTATAATGGATAGTATACTAAGCACCCACAACGTAATTTTTCTGCCTCTCCCCATATTACTCCCCCCTCTTTAGAACTTAGTATACTATTAATATTCTGAAATTACTTTAGTTATTATTCTTTAATAGAAAGTATGAAACACAGTGCATGAAATTGATAAGGAGGAATAGGTGTTGGGTCTGGGATTTGCAATGCGAGTAGGTGATACTAGTTGTAGTTCACTGTCAGTGGGCTAGTAGTTGTTTGAAACTTGAGTTTGAGTTTGAGTTTGAGTTTGAACTTGATCAGAACTTGAACTTAAATAAGTTCGAATACATCAACAAGTTACACACTACCTTCAGTGAGTGATCTAAGTACTTCTACTTTTAACGTAGGATTGAAGCGGAAGCTGGGGCGACTCCTGGGGAATAAGAGTGATCTTGAGACCTCACAGGGAGCGTAGCGGACGAGGAGGCTCAAGATTACTCCGCCGGAAAGCATCCCCAGCTGGAGCTTCAATCGCCTTGTACTCACTACTTTCTTTCACTGTATATAAAATTTGAGGTTGATGTAATATCTTAAAACCACGTAAAAAAGAATGTCCCTTAAAGTCACTGACTTCTGGGACATCCTCTTTTGAGTCTACTTAACGGGATTCGAAAATCTTTTGGATGACGTGATTATTGTTCGATTTTCCAAAGTTTTTATGAATACAGCTTTCGGGTTTTTCACGCAAGATAGACGCAAAGCTTTTGGCCAATTCCGCTTCCCCTGCCACATGCACTTCTTTCCATCCACGCTTCTTCTTCATGTTACCAACCACAGAGCCCATGTCTTTATAAAAACGATCCAGATTTACTTTTAAACGCTGATCAAAGCCGTCTGTATGCCCTCCAACTCCCCGCTGTATGGAAGACTTGATGTCCTTTTGTTCTTTCCAGACATCGAGACCCGAATCAAATTCATACACTGTTTCGTCATGGACTCTTCCCATTGCTGTATCCAAAATCCGGACATTGCTGTAACTTGGGAGTATTATTCCCGCTTCAGGATATGCTTGTAACATATACTCGAATTCATTCGTCATCGCCTGGTTCTCCCAATGAAAGCTCGTCTTGACAGCCACTTGAACATAATGAACAGACCAAATTTCAGGATCTGCTGCCGCAAAAATGATAACGCCTTTCGCCAAATCATTTTGCTTATCTTCAACTTCCTTCATCACACGGTCTTTCACTGAACGAAATGCTGTCAATTCCTTTTCATCTCCGGATGCGACGAGATATTCATCAAGCCTTTTCAAACCTGATTTCAAATGAATTCTCCACGCTGCTTGCTGTTGTTCAGGATCTGCAGGATTCGTGTTTAAGTATACTGACAGCACACATCGGTCATCACAGTGAAATGCTTTCAACTTTTTCAATTCTTCGCTAATACTCATCCAATCATCCTCCTTATTCCCTCAGCTGTAGCATGCCCGCTGAAATGAATATTACAAGGCGATTAGAGCTGTGAATTTTTTCAAGTAGAAAAAATTTGTATCAAAAATGCCCAGTTTGTAAAAAACGTGCAGTTAATTCAGCTACTTCTTTTTGGTGATGGATTTCTTTATGTCCATATGGCAACGTTATAAAATCAGCTAGTCCCGGATAGTAAACTGAATTCAACTCTATTCTTCCATCATTTTCTCCTCGGAGTAACATTCCAAGACATAAATGGTTACGGTTTCCTGCTATTGCGCCAATTAAAAAAGGAGTCATGTCCGGCAAATTCAGCTGCTAAATATACGTTGCGTTCAATGACCGTAATGTTCTATAGTACTCAGTGTATCCTAAAATTTTGCTCGCCACGAATGCAAGCTGACTTCCTTTGTTGGGCGTGGCAATTTGCACACAATGACCAATTGAATCCATCCATTGTGTTTCCTGCAATACTTTTCGAATAAGAAGGCCGCCTGTACTGTGACCAACCAAATGAATAGGCCCATCTTTTTTTGAAACCATATCGGATAAATGTTTTTCCACATAATAAAAAGATTGATCAAATTCATGATATGTTAACGGTAAGTCGAGCGATCTGCATTGAAAACCGAGATGTTCTAAATAGGTAGACAATGTCTGCATATCGCGTGAGTTTTTATTAAAACCATGAAGTAAAAGGACTCGTTTTTCCATACGATCACTCCTTTATCGTTAATTACCTGATTCGATTTTCTTAATAAGTTCCTTCGTTTGTTGATTCAGCTCTTCTACGTTCACTTGCTCTCGTTGAATATCCTTCACTTCATACTGTTGCTTCATCAGTAAAATACGCTCGACACTTTGATTAATTCGCTGTTCTGTAATCACTCCCTCATTTATAGCCTCTTGTAATGCGGTGAGTAGCTCGTTTACTGGCGTATATTTATGCCCAACGAGCAAAATATCTCCACCCGCTACAATAGATTGGACTCCCACCTCTCCAATCGAATAGTTTTCAACGATAGCTCCCATAACCAAGTCGTCTGTAATAACAACACCGTCAAACTGTAATTCATCACGCAATAAGTCTTGAATAATTATTTTTGAAAATGATGCAGGTGTTTTCGGATCATATGCCTCTACAAGTAAATGGCCGACCATTACCGCATTTACGCCGCCCTTAATCGCCTGTTTAAAGGGAAGCAGCTCTACATTCTGCAAGCGCTCCTTATTATGCGTGATTACGGGCAAATCAATATGCGAGTCTACACTTGTATCACCATGTCCCGGAAAGTGTTTGACGACAGGAATGACATATTCTGATGTCATTCCGTTCGCTTGCTGGATCCCTGCTTTACTGACTAGCTGTGCATCATTACCATACGAACGGTCACCAATCACTGGATTATTTGAATTGCTATCTACGTCAAGTACAGGTGCAAAATCCATATTCAACCCGAATGCACTCATTTTCCGACCAATTAACTCTCCAACATCGTATGCATATTTCCCATTTGCAGCATTTCCCACTTTACGATTGGAAGGAGTTTTCATGAGCCCTTTTGGCAAACGCGTAACGCGCCCTCCTTCTTCATCTGCACCGATGAATAACGGCGTTTTTGAATTCGCATTGGCCTGTTTTAACTCATTAATCAAGTTAAGCGACTGCGAAACAGAAACGAAATTACGTTTAAATAAAATGATGCCACCGACATGTCTGTCTTGAATAAATGTTTTCGCTACTGAATCCAACTGTGGACCTTGCACACCCATCATAATCATCTGACCTAGCTTCTCATCTAGTTGCATTCCTTCTATGACAGCCTGAATCTCAGCACTTGGCTTATGGAGCACAGCGATTTCTGCAATGGATGCATGGTTTTCTGAAGAAGTAAACAGCAAGGTTAATCGATATTCATCATTCAACTCATAAATAAATGCCGTTTGCTCATCTACTTGTCTCAGCTTATCCGGAGCTCCTAGTATTTCCTTGGTTTGAGTCTGCGTAACATTATCGAGTGTGGATTCCACTGTACGTAATTTATAGACCTGATTATTCTCTGTCAAACGAAGCTTCAGCTGTTCTTTTTCATAAACCACATGCGTTCCTTTACTATCACGTTCTACATTATCTGCTCCTCCTATTTGATCTTGGATTTGTTGAAAAGTAGATTTCCCTACCTGCCACTGTTGGTTGGGCAATTTTCCTTTTTCAGCCGCATCGCGGATCCCAATCAACGCTTGTTCGTTCTGTTTATTTCGTATTTCTATTTGTTTAGATTGTTCATTCTGATTGCTCTTTTGATTTGAACACCCTATTGCTATCATAAAAATTGCACCGACGACGAGTAACAGCAATATTCTAGATACTTTTTGCATAGCTCCACCTCATCTTTTAGTCATGATAACATTTTTCAGACTTCTATTGATATCGTTAGCTGTCGCATAAAACTTCGAATTTTGTCCATTCTAGTCTGTAGGAGGTGGACGAACATGACGAATAAAAATAATAAAAAGACCATGAATGAACGGACACACAACCCGTTGAATACGTATGAAAATAAAAACAAAGAAGCGAGTAACAGTAATAATCAAAATCCGGAGGGGCATTCATTAGAAGAATTTTCTGCAGAGTTTGGGTCTAGGCCCAAAAATAAGAAGAAGAAAAAATAAAACAACTGCCGCCTTCTGATTTTTAGAATGGCGGCAGTTGTTTTATTTTATACCTCTTCATTAATTCTGAAATGACGTCTTCCATACCAATTCCCTACCTTATTGTATACAGAGGCAAGTACTTGCTGGAATAGCATACCCAAAACGACAGGCATTGCGACTTTCGCTGGGAAGAAAGTCGTCGCTATAACAACACCTGTAGCGATATTTCGCATGCCCCCAACAAACATGAACGTCATAGCAATTATTGGATCCTTCCATAGTACATGCGCGATCCATAAGGCAGTTGCATAGCCCGTTAACGCTATGAACAATACTAGAGCAATAATGCCGACAAGCTCTAAAGAAACCTTCTGTACATGAGGCGCTACGGCACTACCATTGATCGCAACAATCGCAAATAGACTTAATTTAGAGAATGGAGCTAAAAAGGGGCCCCATTTATTTTGAATGCTTCCCTTTGATAGTTCATTTAACGTAATACCTAGTATGGTAGGTAGTACAATCATCCAAAGTAGATTAAGTATTAGTGACATCGTATCAATTGTTACATTTTCTCCTACGACGAAATATAGAATAGCCGGTAAAACGATAGGTGCCAGTAATGTATCAATTAATATGATCGATAAGCAAAGAGGAAGATTACCTTTCGAGATAGTTACCCAAATCACACTCGTAACACCCGTCGGAATAGCTACCGCCAACACAAAACCTACCGTCAGTAAATGATCATCAAAAAAGATCGTGGATAAAAAATAAGCCCATGCAGGCATTACTATATGCAGAAAGGCGATGCTTACAAGCACTACGGCAGGATACTTCCTTACCATACGAATTTCTTTAACATTCATACCAAGACTACCTACGAACGTCATAAACGCAAACAGCCAGGAGACGATAAATAATAACTGCTCCCCTACTTGATGAAACAATACACCTATAACTAAGCTAAGAGGTGTCAAGATGGCAATCCATCGTTGTAAAAAGGTATTCAATTTACTAAACATATAATTCCCTTCTTTACTAGCCTGACGTCATAGTTGATATAGTCGTATTCTAGCATAGTAGATTGTGTGAAAAGCAATACTCTATCTTAAAAATAAAAAGAGATATAAAAAACCCGCAGCAGTAAATCGCTACGGGTGTGTGATGACGAAATTATTTTGTGTATGAAAGAACTGCATATTTGCTAAAGTTCTTCATTGCATCTGTCGCTTCTGCTTTTTCAGCATATTCAAAAATACGTACGTTTGCTTGATCGAATAATGTAATTACCCACATGTTTTCCAGTCTCCTTTTAATTTGTATTCATTTATCAATAGGTAAGGCAGCGCTTAGTATGTGTATGTTAAAACTGCGTAATTGTTAAAGTTCTTCATTGCGCTAGTTGCTTCTGCCTTCTCAGCATATTCAAAGATCCTTACGTTTTTTTGATCAAATAATGTAATAACCCACATGTTGTCAGTCTCCTTTTAATTTGTATTTATTTATCAATATAAAAGCCAATGCTTAGTATGTGTATGTTAGGACTGCGTAATTGTTAAAATTTTTCATTGCTTTTATTGCTTCGGCCTTTTCAGCATATTCAAAGAACCTTACGTTTGCTCGGTCAAACAATGTGATAACCCACATATTGTGTAGTCTCCCTTTTGTTTGGCAGCATACTTCCTTGAATGGAATCTGCTAACCAATTTCTTTTGTTACTCTTATCATACTCTGTTCTACAACAAAATAAACCGCCATGTGAAACATTTCACATTTTATTCAAAGTCAAAACGCTTACATATGTCATAACTGTGTCTGCAAACGTTTTCTTATAAGTGAAATACAATTTATGCATCTTTTTAAAATATAATTTGATTTTTTCATCAACACAAAATTACATCCTTCGACATTCTCTGTGAACTGGTATCTTCAATTATAAATATTCCAATTCAATATACATGTAAAAAACCGTAGCGAAGTATGCTACGGATTAAAGTACTAACTGTTTATTTTATATAAGTTAGAATGGTATATTTACTGAAATTCTTCATGGCATTCATCGCTTCTATCTTCTCCGCATACTCAAATATTCGTACGTTTTCTTGATCAAATAAAGTAATGGTTGCTTTGTGAATTCTAGTCACAATTGGTTTAGCTATTTGCTCACATTTCTGTTGAACACAAAAAGTGTTGATAGACATATACTATGATGAAAACATAAAGAAAGGGATGAGTTCAATCAATCAACCTGTTTCTAATTTCATGTTAGTGTGTTGGTATCAACCAATATATGTATGGCCTTGTTTCAATTTTTATCCTACACAACAAATGAATCAAGCTGAGCATCCATCTGTACTAACACAACATCGTCAAACAGATTTTGGTCCTATGCCCTTCACGATCAATATAGAAGAAGCAACCAAACGAAACCAAACGTTCCGCACTGCATTATGGACGGGTGACCATTTGCAACTCACGCTTATGAGTATTGCACCCGGAGAGGATATTGGTTTAGAAATACATCCGCATGTTGATCAATTTATTCGGCTTGAGGAAGGGAAAGGAATTGTTCAGATGGGAAGTAGAAAAGATCAAGTAGATTTCGAGCGGCACGTTCAGGAGGATGATATTATTATTATTCCAGCTGGAACTTGGCATAATCTTACGAACACTGGTGTAGTGCCCATCAAATTATATTCTATTTATGCGCCGCCAAATCATCCACACGGTACGGTACACGAAACAAAAGCTATTGCGGAAGAAATGGAGTCCACACATACTACTCACAATACAGATATATAGTCATCTGAAGTGCACTGTTGCTGTGATAGTAAAAGTTAAAAAGACAAGACACCCATTTACAGGGCGTCTTGTCTTTGCTATTTCTATTCATAGTGTAAAACTTTTCACAAAAATAATAAGGCTAAGCTAACAACGATAGAAATTGAGAGCGCAATTTTACTTAATAACACAAGTTCCTCACTTCTGAACTTTATAACAACTGCCAATATAGCTACAATCCCCATTACGACGGCTAATGTTCTTTGAATTGCAAAGTTTGTAGGAAAAGTTGTAAACGCTAGGTAGGATAAAAGCAGACCAAATAACATATTGATTATTATTATACTGTTATTGGATTTACTTTTATACAATAAGACTTGAATTCCTATCGCTAGGACTATTAAAACTATATACATGATTTCCAATATGCCTAATGCCATATGAGTTCACTCCTTCTTATTAGAATTACTAATTCAATAATTGTAACATGAAGTCAATATTTACGAAATTTCTGCATTAGTTGTTTCATTAATTATTCAAATTCAGTATCAGTTTTATCATGTCCATGTTTTATGAGTGTATTCATCCGAATGACGTCGGATATATTGAATTTATTAAAACTTGTAAAAGTTATAGGATACGCATGATGTTTGAAATAAGAAGATAAGTGAAAGCATTGGACTAATTTGAAATCATCACGCCAAACTTATAAATATATTTTCATAATGAGAAGATCACAAGTGGAAATGCATGAATACCAAATATTGATAAAGCAATTAGTCCTAACATCAATGTCGCAAAAGATTATGGTGATTGAATCAATGTCGCTATGGCAATTTTCCGCTCATCTTTAGTAGCTTTAGCTTTGACATGAATCGGTCCAGAAATTTTTCCTGCTGCATTAATATCACCAAGGATATTATAATCACTAGGGATTAACAGATGGATTTATTTTCAGCCATATCATAACTGGAACAAATAGTCTGATTAAGCCATCAGTAAAACCTAACCGTTCCAATAATCGCCCAAAAATAACACCAACGATAATCGCAAAGCCTACTTCGCTTGTTAAAAATACATCTACTACGCCCTACCGCCGTTTTACTAATTCATCTGCGAATGCAACGGTTTGTGTTTGTCTAAGTATAGAGTACCTACGTTACAAACAAATTGGTATGCAAAATCACCTGCCCACGTTCTATTTCACAATTACCTTCATAAAATGATTGTATATGAACACTCATCTTAAATAAGGGGATTAGAAAATGTATGCCATTCATTATTTTGAAAACAGAATTGAGGTACTCAATGTAGCATCACGGATAATTCCAGCCGTGGATGAAAAAGTAAGGATAAAAGGCCGTAATGGAAAAATCATAAGTGTTGAGAAGATAGGAGAAACTAAGTATATTGTAGATGTCGAGTTTGAAAAGAATGTTGAAAAAAGCAACACAAACTTCAGAAGTATTGGTATGAAAAGAAAATGACTTTTTATTGATACCGTGCATTGTGATAATTCAAAATGCCTGTGCAACATTGAATTCAATGTTGCACAGGCATTATTTATTAGTCTCTGCTGACCATCCACAATATTATATTGTTCATTTTCCTTATGTAAAATCACAGAAACAATTCTAGGTTCTTCTATACCTTCTTGGTATACGTTATAGGTATCAAGATAAGCCTGTTTATAGACTTTACACTTCACCTATATGTACGTTGATATGACGGCAAGGCTAATTTCATATCAGGTATCTCTTGAATACTTTTTATTTTAAATTCATCTTGAACTATAACCTTCCTTAAATCCCCCAGACCATTAGTCCGAGGGAATATAAAGCACACTTCACTATTCATCTAAAAACCGATAAACCTATTGCCACCAAGCTATCCCAACTCTATCAATGCGACGCACTCCACATGACTGCTATGCGGGAACATATCTACCGGCTGGATTTCCTTCGTGCGATAGCCACCATCTTCAAGAATGCGTAAATCTCGCGCTAATGTTCCTGGATTACAAGACACATACACAATCTTCTTCGGTTTATACGTTAGAATGGTTTCTAGTAATTTTTCATCGCACCCTTTACGTGGTGGATCGACGACTAATACATCAAACTGTTTACCTTGCTCGTACCATTTTGGAATAATCTCTTCTGCTGGTCCTGCTTCAAAATGGGCGTTGGTAATGCTGTTTAGTTCCGCGTTACGTTTTGCATCTTCTATCGCCTGCGGTACTATTTCGACTCCGTATACTTCCTTCGCTTGTTTAGCTAAGAACAATGAAATAGTTCCTATTCCACAATACGCATCGACTACCGTTTCATTACCGGTAAGGTTGGCATAGTCAAGTGCCTGTCGGTACAATACTTCCGTTTGAACAGGATTAATTTGATAGAATGAACGTGCTGAAATTTCAAATTCAGTCTCTCCAATTCGATCAATAATGACATCCGCTCCATATAGATTAATCATTTCATTCCCCATAATGACATTCGTATTCGCTGTATTCACATTTTGCATAATAGACGTCACATTCGGTAACTGTTGCTGAATTAATTCGACTACCGCTTCTTTTTGCGGGAATTTTTTATGTCGAGTCACTAGTACAACCATCACCTGACCCGTCTGACGTGCTTTTCTCACGATCAAGTGACGAAGCATACCTTTGTGTGTATGTTCATCATATGTATCGATACCAAGCTGTTGAAGCTTATACTTAAGCATCGTCATCAATTCGTCTGCTTCTTTCGTTTGGATCAGACAAACATCTGTATCCACGATGTGATGCGTACGGGCTTTATAAAAGCCTGTAATTACGCGGTCGTTTTCCGTATCAAATGGTATTTGTGATTTATTGCGGTAACGCCACGGATCATCCATCCCTTTTACTACATGCACAGGTACGTCAGGAAGCTTAGCAATCCGGTCCATTACATCGCGGACAGATTTACGTTTCTGAATCAACTGGCTTTCATAAGATATATGCTGCAATTGGCAGCCTCCACATGTCGGGAATACATGACAAGGAGGTGTCACACGGGAAGAGGATGGTTCCACGATATTTAGTAACTTCGCGAAGCCGTATTTCTTCAATGTCTTCAAAACGTGGACATCGACTGTTTCCCCAGGCAATGTTCCTGGAATGAATAGAGGATAGCCTTCTACTTTCGCTACGCCCGCTCCATCATGTGTTAGATCTTCTATAGTCACTCGAATCTTTTCGTTTTTATTTACTGCAAAGCTCATGATTTTTCCTCCATCTTTCAGATACTTCTAGTGTACCATGGGAAGCCAACAAAAAAACAGACGTAATCATACGTCTGTTTTTTTACTGTTTTTATACTCATTCTTTGTCACTGCATCGTCTTTCAAAACCACAAAGAACGATAGTACAATACCTGCGATGATGACTAAAAAAGGTGCATAGAAAATCAAAAATTCATTCATCTTAATGCCCCCTTATGCATGGTGATTTTCTTTTCCTTTTACATATTCTTTATTGAATAGGAACATACGTAATAGTAAATAAAGCGATGGAATTAGCAGAAACAATCCACAGATGAACGCAATGATTAAAGCGATCGCCATTGCTTGGTTCGTAAAGCTATCGTAAATAGTCAAGTACGGGTAGAGCAAATATGGATAATGCGATGCACCATAACCAAAGAAGGCGAATATGAATTGTCCCATTAGTAATCCAAATGCCACACCATACTGACGCTGTTTCCATATGAGAAAAACCGTACCTAGGAACAATAGGAGCGATATCAGGAACATTGGCCAGAATGTTTGGATGCTTTCGTAATGTAGCGGATTATGCTTACGTAATTCAAATATAATCCCTCCAGCTGCGATGATCGTCGGCAATGCCCAGATGAGCGCGTATTTCCTCAAAAGTTGTGTCGCCTCGCGATCTCCAGCTTTATTCGCATACCATGTTAAAAATGCTGATGAAATATACAATGTGGCTGCTATGCTAAGCACTACAATTGACCAAGTGAGCGGGCTTGTGAACAACTTCCAATAATCTAATACCGGTTGCCCATCCACTAATTCAATAAACCCACCTTCAGAAATCGTCAATACGATCGACAGAGATGCTGGAAGTAATAAACCCGTCGAACCGTAGGCAAAAGAATATCCTTTATGTCCACGGGCTCCGTATGTCTCAAATGCATAGTATGAACCTCGGACTGCCAGTAGTATAATGGCAAAGCTAACAGGGACTAACAATGTGGTGCCATAATAAAAAGCGGTTTTTGGGAAGAATCCAATGATCCCCACGAAAAAGAATACTAGAAATACATTTGTCACTTCCCAAACTGGTGACAAATAGCGCTGAATGACATTAGTCAATATTCGTTGTCGACCCGTAAATAAACTGTAAGCGTTGAAAAAACCTGCTCCAAAATCAATCGCACCAATCATAATGTAGCCAAACAAAAATACCCACAATACCGTAATCCCTAGAATTTCAATATTCATCGAATGTCACCGCCTTTCTCCTGCTGCCGATCTATGATTTCTTGTTCCACAGGATTCCGGATGAACATTCTCCTTAATACAACCACACTACCGATACCGAGAACTAGATAAAGAAGTGCAAAGAGTACAAGCATAGTCGGTACTTGCCCACTAGTTGTCGCACCTTCTGAGGTCCGCATTATATTGCGTAGTATCCACGGCTGACGACCTACTTCTGCTAACCACCAACCTGCTTCAAGTGAAATAAATACGAGTGGCCCCCCTATAACGATTAGCCATCGGAATAAGCGAGACTGGACAAAGGACCATCTTCGCCACATACCAATCCAGTAGACAGCCGACAACATCATCAATAGCATTCCAATGGTTACCATAATATCAAACAGGTAATGGATATATAATGGGGGTGTATCTTCTTCAGGAAACTGATCCAATCCAACGACTTCAGCACTAGGTACACCATGCGCTAAAATAGAAAGTGCATACGGTATTTTAATGGCATATTTAACTTCTCCATCGTCTAACACGCCATACAAAATTAAAGGAGCATTTTCTTCCGTCTCAAAATGCCATTCAGCCGCTGCTAGCTTTTCAGGTTGATACTCCGCTAAATACTTACCTGAAAAATCACCAATCAGCGCTGCACTCACACTAAAAATGAATCCCACTTTCAAAGTCAGGTATAAAGCTTTTTTATGGTAGACATGATCCGACCCACGCAACAAACGAAACGCGGCAATGGCAGCCAACAAAAAGGCAGACGTCATATAAGCTGTCCCAACCACGTGAGCCACCTTTGTCGGCATAGCAGGATTGAACATTGCCACAAGTGGATTGACGTTAATCAATTCACCATTAACTAAATTAAAGCCTTGTGGTGCATTCATGAAGGCGTTTACAATGGTAATGAATACTGCGGAGAATGACGCTCCGAGCGCGACTGGAATAAGAAGTAGAAAATGTTTCTTTTGATTCTCAAAGCGATCCCATGTATATAAGTAAATACCGAGGAAAATCGCTTCAAAGAAGAAGGCGAATGTCTCCATAAATAATGGTAAGGCAATCACATTTCCAGCCAGCTCCATAAAATTAGGCCATAATAGAGAAAGCTGCAACCCAATTGCTGTTCCCGTCACAACCCCAACAGCAACTGTAATGACGAAACCCCGTGCCCAACGTCTAGCCAACAAAATATAATGTTCATCGTTCTTCTTGATACCAACCCATTGGGCTAGCATAATCATAAGTGGGACACCCACCCCAATTGTTGCATAGATAATATGAAACGATAATGTTAGTTCAGTCAATATTCTGGAATAAAAAACTGGATCCACACAGTCCACCTCCTCTTTTCACGAGAACAATCTTCCAACAATAGATAATAACATTATACCCGCGACAATAAATGCCAACCACATCAGACGCTTTTCTTGTCTTTTATACACACCATCACTCCTTGCACAGTTCTATTTTAGGGTTTCCCTTAAAACTCATTAAAATAACCTATTTAAAACAATTTGTTGAAATTTAGACGTATTTTCATATTCATAGTACGTCTACTTGTTGTATACTAATCGATTAACCCATTTTACTTGTAATTAGTAAGGATTTAAAGTATAATTAATTAACTATTGAGAGGTGAAAGTCAATGAAAAGAGTAAAAAGAAAAGTCTTAGCGTATATTACAAAAGGGGAAGGCAGACACCGTAAATTGCTTGTTTATGAGCAAAAGGATCAGCCTGAAGCAGGTTTACAAGTTCCTGGTGGTACAATCGAACGCAACGAACTATTATTGGATGCATTATATCGAGAAATCGAAGAAGAATCCGGTATCGTGCGTGATGAACTTATACTAGAAGGTAAAGTTAAAGCTTCGAAATACTTCCCAGAAGACAAAAACGTAATTTATGAACGTACGATTTTCCATTTTTCTTATCTAGGAGAAAACAAGCACGAATGGGAATATATCGTAGAAGGTGAAGGTAAAGACGCAGGTCAATTATTCAGTTATCGTTGGATGCCGTTGCAAGAAGTGCCAAAGTTAGCTGCTAAACAAGGAGAAGCGATTGAATACATTTAATATCGACCTGATACGATGCGTATTGCATCGGGCTCACCCAATTAATTTTTCACAATAAAAGACTATTCCATCCGAACGTTAGAACTTCGACTGGAATAGTCTTTTTACTTTTTCTTTTATTTGATTTGTTTGGCTTGATCCTGCGGACGTAGTTTCTGTAAAGG
Organism: Sporosarcina sp. P20a; assembly: GCF_002743175.1. Taxonomy (NCBI): domain Bacteria; kingdom Bacillati; phylum Bacillota; class Bacilli; order Caryophanales; family Caryophanaceae; genus Sporosarcina; species Sporosarcina sp. P20a. Next base: position 27,027 of record NZ_PDYT01000015.1, on the reverse strand, counting down.
TACGAACATTTCGACATGTTGATATAAGTTTTGGAAAGTAGCAGGCAACACGCCACCGTATTCTCCATCCAAATTCAATAATACCTCGTCTTTCGAAGTCACAACAATTTTTTCCGCCTTCGCCGAAACAACTAAAGGATCATCCATATGTTCTCCCCGAGAAGCTAGTGTAACCACACGAATAAATTCTGCAATATTGCATTTCTTTAAAATAAGCAATGTGAAATATCCATCGTTAATACTAGAGTTAGGTGCTAATTTCTCAAAACCACCAACTGAGTTAGTCAATCCTATCAAAAACATCATGGCTTCTTCATCAAATACATTTCCATCATACTCAATACGAAGATGACTGGAATGTATAGAAGGCAACATTTCAATTCCTTTTAAATAATAAGCCAGCTGACCTATTACTGTTTTCAAACGGCTTGGAACTTCATATGTCAATTCCGTCATTCGGCCGCCACCCGCGATATTAATAAAATAGCGATCATTCATTAAACCTACATCGACCGGAATAGAATCTCCTTGGCAAATTATATCTACAGCGTCATCAATTTCTCTAGGAATACGTAAAGCCCTAGCAAAATCATTCGTTGTACCCATAGGAATCAAACCGATTTTTGGACGTTTATCAAAATGTCCGACACCCGCAACTACTTCATTGAGCGTCCCATCGCCACCAGCAGCAATAATCACATCGAATCCTCTGCGAACCGCGTCTCGCGCTGCTACAGTTGCATCACCTTCGCAGCTTGTAGCATGAGCGGATGTTTCATAACCCGCTTTCTCCAATTTTTCGAGGACTTCTGCTAAATGTTTACGGAAGACTTCTCTTCCTGCAGTAGGATTATAAATAATGCGTGCACGTTTCATACACTTTCCCCTCGATCCTTTCGCGTCTGAAATAAGTCAGACCTCTACCATTTTCAAATGGTTTCTTGCAAATTGTTACTTAGACATTTGTAAAACAGGAAGCCACGTCGAACGCATGTCACTATAAACAGCAAGCCAATTTTCGGGCTTAGATGTATATTCAGACATCAACTGAGAATAAAACACTTTTTGCTTTTCTTCAAAATCAGATGCATCTTTAGTCGGTAACTTCGCGCGACCATCCATCACATACTTCTGAAGAACCGGTGCCCGTGGTCCCCACTTTTCGACTACTTCACCTGCTGCATTTAATAGTAGGTACATCGGAATCGAACGCCCACCATTCGTCAAATATCGGTCAATCAGTTCTGGATTTTCATCCCTCAACACAGCGCGAACATCTATATTGGCAGCTTCCGTAATTTTTCGAAGGATTGGATTATTCAGCATTGCATCGCCACACCAGTCCTCTGTAATGACTAATATATGGGGTTTCTTTTCTTTCAGCAATTCAATAAATTCATCATCCTGTGGTACTTCAAATGCATTATAGATCAAAAAACTGTTTTCCTTATGTGTTTCCATTTTGTCCATATACGTTTGAAGTGATACAGCATCTTCAAAATATTGTTGTTCTGTTTTCAATATAATCCCCCCTGTTTCACTGTGTAAGTTAACGTGGAAAAACGTCCAGGATCAGACTATTTTGGCCTCTCCTGGAACGTTTTCATTGGATTGATAGATTAACGTTTCTTGATCTCTTCCATCAATAATTTATTTACAAGCGGCGGATTGGCTTGTCCTTTTGTTGCTTTCATAACTTGTCCAACTAAGAATCCAACTGCACGATCTTTACCATTTTTAAAGTCTTCAATTGATTGTTCATTATTGTCCAGGATCTCAGTAATGATTGTACGTAATGTACCTTCATCTGAAATTTGAACAAGTCCTTTTTCTTTGACGATATCAGCAGGATTTCCACCTTTTTTCACGAGATCAGTAAATACTTTTTTCGCGATTTTAGAAGAAATCGTACCATCTGTAATCAATTTTACAAGTTGTGCTAAGTTTTCAGGTGTCAGCGGAGTATCATGCAGTTCTTTCGATTCTGCATTTAGATAAGCTGATACATCCCCCATCAACCAGTTAGAAGCCAATTTGGGTTCCGCTCCAGCTTTTACGGTTGCATCAAAGAAATCAGACATTTCTTTCGTCAACGTTAATACGTGTGCATCATATTCTGGAAGATCCATTTCGGATACATAACGTTCTTTACGCGCATCCGGTAACTCAGGAATTTCATTACGAACACGATCCATCCATTCTTGTTCAATATGAACGTCCGGTAAGTCTGGATCGTTGATGAAACGATAGTCATTGGCACTACCTTTGATACGCATCAATACTGTATCGCCAGTTGCTTCATCGTAACGACGTGTTTCTTGTTGAATGGTACCGCCAGACAATAGGATTTTTTCTTGACGTGCTACTTCATTCGCAATACCGCGGCGAATAAAGTTGAATGAGTTCAAGTTTTTCAATTCTGTTTTTGTTCCGAATTTCTCTTGGCCAAATGGACGTAATGAAATATTCGCGTCACAGCGAAGTGAGCCTTCTTCCATACGAACGTCAGATACGCCTGTGTATTGAATGATTGCTTTTAGTTTTTCCAAGAATGCATAGGCTTCTTCAGGAGAGCGGACATCTGCTTCTGTTACGATTTCGATTAGCGGTGTACCCTGACGGTTTAAATCGACCAATGAGTGGCCGTTTTCAGTGTGCGTTAATTTCCCTGCGTCTTCTTCTAGATGTACACGCTCAATACGAATTTTCTTTTTCTTGCCATCCACTTCAATTTCAATCCAACCATTCGCTCCAACAGGGCGCTTGTCCTGAGTGATTTGATATGCTTTTGGGTTATCTGGATAAAAGTAATGCTTACGATCGAAGTTCATAATCGGCGCGATGTCACAGTTCAATGCCATGGAAGCTTTCATTCCGTATTCGATTGCTTTTTTATTTAACGTAGGTAAAACACCTGGATATGCGATGTCTGTTACGTGAATGTTTTTATTTGGCTCTGCACCGAAATGTGCGGGTGCAGGAGACATAATTTTAGTATCTGTTTTTAGCTCTACGTGGATTTCTAATCCAACAATTGTCTCAAAGTTCATGATTATTTCCCCTCCTGAATCGATGGAGTACGCTTGTGGAAATCTGTAGCTTGCTCATAGGCATGAGCGACTTTGTACAATGTTTCCTCGTCAAAGTGTTTACCCATGATTTGCATTCCAACCGGTAGTTCGTTAACGAAACCACATGGTACCGATAGTGCCGGACGACCTGTTAGGTTAGCTGGCACAGCCAAGACATCATTAGCATAATGAACGAGCTGATCTCCACCAGTTTCGCCAAGCTTAAATGCAGTTGTAGCAGCAGTTGGTCCGATGACTACATCATACTTTTCAAATACCGAATCAAAGTCTTGCGCAATTAACGTACGTGTTTTTTGTGCACGCACATATACATCTTCATGATGATCCGCACTCATTGCATACGTACCGAAAATAATACGTTTTTTTACTTCGTCGCCGAATCCTTCTTGACGCGTACGGAAATATGCTTGCTCCAAGTTCTCAGCATTTTCTGTGTGATATCCATAACGCAATCCGTCAAAACGTGAAAGATTGGATTGTGCTTCCGAAGAAGAGATTACATAATACGTAGTGGGCGCGTATTGAATATGCGGTAATTCCACTTCTTCACAAACCGCACCAAGTGATTCCAATACAGCAATTGCTTCTTTTACTGTTTTCGCGATTTCTGCATCCACACCTTCACCTAGATAAGGTTTGGGAACTGCAACTTTCAACCCTTTAATATCTCCTGTAAGTGCTGCTGTGAAATCAGGAACTGCTTTTGCGGAAGATGAACTGTCATTGTAATCTTCTCCTGCGATTACGCTAAGCAATAATGCATTATCTTCTACCGTGCGTGACAGTGTACCGATTTGATCGAGTGAAGAAGCGAATGCTGTTAAACCAAAACGTGAAATACGACCGTATGTAGGTTTCATTCCAACAATTCCACAGAATGCAGCTGGTTGACGAACCGAACCGCCAGTATCTGACCCAAGAGAAAGCGGAACTTCTCCTGCTGCGACTGCCGCTGCAGAACCACCTGAAGAACCACCTGGTACATAGTCTGTATTCCAAGGATTCAATGTATTGCCGAAATAGGATGTTTCTGTCGTGGATCCCATTGCAAACTCATCCATATTGAGTTTCCCCATATTAACTGCACCCGCGGCTTCTAATTTTTCTATAGCTGTAGCGTTATAAACGGGTACGAAGTCTTCCAACATCTTACTTGCACATGTTGTCGTCATATCTTTTGTTACAATATTGTCCTTAATACCGATTGGAACTCCAAAGAGACGTCCGCGTGTATCTGCAGCCTCTTGATCAAGCTGTTCCGCACGTTTCGTTGCTTCTTCCTTTGCAACATGAATGAACGCGTGAATTTTCTCTTCGCGTTGTTCAATCGTTTGTAATGTTGCTTCTGTTACTTCTGTAGCAGTAACTTCCCCTTTTTGTAAAAGAGCTTGAAGTTCTGTTGCTGTTTTACTAGTTAACGTCATCACTTTTCCTCCTACTATCATTGTGCCATGAATGGTATTCTATACTGCGAATTCGATTATAGGATATCTGGAACCTTAATAAGTCCGTCTTCCTGATCTTCTGCACTGGCTAGCATTACTTCACGGTCCAAGATATCTTTTGGCTGATCTTCACGTAAGACGTTGATCATAGCAACAGGATGTGTCATAGGCTCTACACCTGTTACATCTACTTCATTTAAATTACTTACACTTTCAATCAAATCTGCTATTTTAACAGAGAAATTTTCTTTGTCTTCCTCGGAGAGGCCAATACGGACGAAATCCGCAAAATACTTGACGTCTTCTTTCGAAAATGTTGTCATACATCGTTCCTCCTCATTTTGCAATCGTACAATTAATCATACCATTTAATCAGTTTCTTGGAAAGTTCGTGTTACTACCTAAAATATGTCAATATCCATAGACGTGTACAAACGGTTCTTCTCGATCATTATCATTGACAATTAACACTTCCGGTCCATTAACTGACGTTACACTTACTTCGATGGGTACATCTTTAAAATGTGTTTTAACCAACGAAGTCAAGTATTGTGAAAATCCAATCAGCTCCGTCTTGCCGAAAAATTGTATAGGAATTTCTACACGTAATGAATGTAGCTTCTGATCTTTATAGAAAGCTGTTCCAATGACATTCACAAAACTTGGGAAGTAATCATCAATGTCTTGTTTGAAGTTCTTGAATGTCGTATTTAAGTCACGATAATTCCCTGTTGATGAAGACGCGGGAAGTAATACATACTGCTCATCTACTTCTTTCCAACCAGTGAATTCATTTTTTCCTTTTGCAGCAAATGAAGTGGCAAAATATGTGCCTGGTACTATATCGTTTCGACTTTCTTGCTTGAACAATCCAACTGCTATTGGTATATCCGCAAGATCGGGGTTACTGCGCAACCTACTTAAAATAATATCAGCCATCTTCTTACCTTTTTCTTCGATTGTTTTATCATCAATCCGGCGTTCATTGCCTTCACGTGGATAATAAATCGAATTCATTGCTAGTCCAATAGTAATGCCAGCCAATTTCACTTTTTTATCGTCGGTCATCTGTAAATAGTTTTGCTCGACGATATGCGCAAGATAAATCGGTGCCTCATCCGCAATTTGGGCCGGTGACATATCATCAGTTATTGCCGGATTGAGACCTGCTTCAAAGTTTGATTTTCTGGAAATCCATTGCTTCGCAGTATCGCGGTCTATATACTGACCCTCCTGGAAGAAATAATCTTTAGGGTCATAATACAATGAAGACAGGCGCAATAAGCCTTCCTCGGTTTCCTGAATATCGTACTTCGTATTGAGGTTATTGACTACCAACCCTCGGCTTGCGCTCTTTTTAAATGGAACCGGTGTCCGGTAGTACTCTTTTTTAACTTGAGCATCAGGAATGAGCACCATTTCCTGCTCACTTTCCTCTGTTTCCTGTACTGCTTTTTCCTGATCATCGCTCGGCGCCGGTACACATCCTGTCAGCAAGACTGCCGACAGAATTCCCGTTATAAGCCACTTAGTCGTTCTTTTCATTCGTATCCACTCCAAGGGCATCAAGCATAGCTTGTTCATCCCAAATTTCAATCTCTAATTCTTGTGCTTTCGTCAATTTGGAGCCCGCATCTTCGCCGGCAATGACCAGATCCGTTTTCTTACTGACACTGCCACTAACAGTCCCGCCAAGCGATTCAATCTGTTCTTTAGCTTCTCCACGGGTCAATTCTGTGAGCTTTCCTGTCAATACGATCGTTTTTCCAGCAAAAGGTCCAGTAGTTGGCAACTCTTCACGTGTGGCACCTTTATAAACCGTATTCACGCCATAAGAACGTAACTTGTTCATTACTTCCTGAACTTCTTCCGTACTAAAGTACGTTGTCACAGAATCAGCAACAATCGCACCGATTTCAAAAATATTTACAAGTTCTTCTTCTGTTGCTTGTTCTAATGCATCGAGGGTACGGTACTCTTCCGCTAAGATTCTTGCGACTTTTTCACCGACATGGCGAACGCCCAACCCAAATAGCAATTTTTCTAATGAATTCTCTTTGGACTGTTCAATAGCCGTCAAAATATTCGTTGCGGACTTCTCTCCAATCCGTTCCAAGCTCAATAGCGACTCTTTCGTTAACGTATATAAATCGGATACATCTTGTACCAAATCAGCTGTATACAATTGTTCAACCAGCTTTTCTCCAACACCCTCGATATTCATTGCTCTTCTTGAAACGAAATGGATTAACGCTTCTTTCATCTGCGCAGGGCATTTAGGATTCACACAACGCAGAGCCACTTCTCCTTCAATCCTCACAAGTTCTGAATCGCATACAGGACAGTTATCAGGCATATGGAAAGGTTCTTCTTCACCCGTCCGCTGTTCTTTCAATGACATGACGATTTCAGGAATGATATCTCCAGCCTTTCGCAACACGACGTGATCACCTATACGAATATCTTTCTCACGGATCAAGTCTTCGTTATGCAAAGATGCTCGTCCTACTGTCGTACCTGCTACAAGAACTGGTTCAAGAATAGCTGTCGGCGTAACTACACCTGTCCGGCCTACGCTTAACTCAATATCCAACAGTTGAGTATGCACTTCCTCTGCAGGAAACTTATAGGCTATAGCCCATTTAGGACTCTTTGCTGTATAGCCAAGTTGTTCCTGCGATTCGAAGTTATCAACTTTTATTACAATACCATCAATTTCATAATCGAGGTTTAGTCTATTTTCCGTCCAGTAGGCTACGTATTCCAATACTTCTTCAATCGTCGTACAACGCTTACGTTCCGTATTCGTCGTCAATCCTAGCTCATCCACTTTATTGAGCGCATCCGAGTGACTGTCCAAGCCATATACTTCCGCATCGCCACCTACCGCATAAATGAACGTAGCTAAATTTCTGCTCTCTGCTACTTTTGAATCCAACTGACGAAGTGATCCCGCAGCTGCATTTCGCGGATTGGCAAAAGGTACTTCACCCGCTTCATCACGGTCTTCATTCAATTTAACAAATGAATTCTTCGGCATATACGCTTCGCCACGAACTTCAATCGTTAAGGACTCATTCAATTTATGTGGTATCGAGCGGATGGTTTTTAAATTAGCTGTGATGTCTTCTCCAACTGCACCGTCTCCACGAGTAGCGCCTTGTACAAGACGACCTTCTTCATATTGTAATGAAACGGCAAGTCCATCGATCTTCAGTTCACAAACATACACAGCGTCCCCCGTCGCTTCTTTTACACGTCTGTCAAAATCCTTTAAATCTTCTTCATTAAAAGCATTTGCCAAACTTAGCATCGGATGACGATGAACGACTTTATTAAACACCTCAAGTGGTGCTCCGCCAACCCGTTGTGTCGGTGAATCAGGATAGATTAAGTCAGGATGTTCTTCTTCAATCGCCAACAATTCCTTCATCTTCTCATCGTATTCTGAATCGGGAACAATAGGTGCATCCAAGTCATAGTATGCACGCCCATATTCATGTAAGGTTTTATTGAGCTCCGCTACCCGCTTCTCTAGTTTTAGAACATCATCCATCTATTTTCCACGCTCCTTAGGGACGCTTTATTCTTTTTCAATCGGTGCAAATTTGGCTAATAATCGCTTGATTCCTACTGGATTAGGGAATGCAATGTCCAGCTCCATATCATCTGCTTTACCTTTAACACTCACTACCGTTCCAATTCCCCATATTTTATGGGACGCCTTGTCTCCTGGCTTCCACTGCATTTTCTCTCCGCCACTTTCATTATAAACTGGACGTTTAACTGCAGGACGTTTGGCTTTTGCTTTGGGTGCTTGAGCGAAAGGTACACTCATGCCATTCCCATCCGCTAATAGCTCTGTCAGTTCTTCCGAGATTTCATTGAGGAAACGAGATGGTTGATTAAAGTTTGACTTACCGAACAACATCCTGTGACCTGCACTCGTCAGGTAAAGGCGTTGTTCTGCCCGTGTGATTGCCACATACGCAAGTCTTCGTTCTTCTTCCATTTCTTCCGGATCTGCAAGTGCACGAATGTGCGGGAATATGTTTTCTTCCATGCCAAGCACGAAGACCACAGGAAATTCCAAGCCTTTTGCAGCGTGCATCGTCATTAGGACGATTTTTTCAGTGGAAGTGTTCTCTTCTTTATCCAATGTATCAATATCCGCTACTAAAGCGAGGTCAGTCAAGAATGCAACAAGTGAAGGTTCTTCCTCTTCTTCTGCTGCACGTTTCTCAAACGCTTCTGTGACCGATAAAAACTCTTCAATGTTTTCAAGACGGCTTTCTGCCTCGATTGATTTTTCTTTTTCCAACATCTCACGATAACCCGATTTATCAATGACTTCTTTCACTAGTTCGGTGATTGATAAAAACTCTTGCATTTGAGTAAATCCATTGATTAGTTCATGGAATTTCACCGCTTCCGTTAATGCTCTTTTCGGTAAGCCCATGAAATCCACTTCCTGCAATGAATCAAACATGGAGCGGTCATTTTGTAATGCAAACGTAGCCATACGTTCGAATGAAGTAGCACCGATGCTTCGTTTCGGTTCATTAATGATTCTTGCTAACGCTAGGTCATCGTCGTTATTCGCAATCAGACGTAAATAGGCAAGTAAATCTTTAATCTCTTTTCGATCATAGAACTTCGTACCGCCTACAATTGTGTAATCAAGATTTGACTTCAATAAGTATTCCTCAATTAGACGGGACTGTGCGTTAGTTCGGTATAGGATGGCAAATTGATCCAATGTTAAACCGAGTTTTTCTTTCAACTCGATAATTTGTTGGACAACAAATTGTGATTCGTCTTTTTCATCGCGCGCTTTATAGATCGAGATTAATTCGCCTTCGGGGTTATCTGTACGTAATTTCTTATCATAGCGACTTTTATTATTGTCGATCACTTCATTTGCTGCTTGCAAAATCCTCTTGGTGGAACGGTAGTTTTGCTCTAAAAGAATGACATTCGCTTCTTTATAATCTTTTTCAAAAGATAGTATGTTGCCGATATCCGCACCACGCCAGCGATAGATTGACTGATCGGAGTCACCTACTACGCAGACATTACGGAATTTTGAAGCCAGCATTTTGACGAGACGATACTGCGCATTGTTTGTATCTTGGTACTCATCCACATGAATATACTGAAATTTATTTTGGTAATACTCGAGCACTTCAGGAACTCGTTCAAACAAGACTGTTGTCATCATAATTAAGTCATCAAAATCCATTGATTGATTCTGACGCAGTTTTTTAGTATAACGATCGTAAATATCTGCTACTGTACGTTCATGAGGATTTTGAGGATTTGAATTTTTACGGAATTCAATTGCATCAATACATTCGTTTTTCGCATTGCCAATAATTCCGAGCATTGCCCGGGGATCATTCTGTTTCGGGTCGAGGTTCAGTTCTTTCAATACACGTTTCATTGCTGTCATTTGATCAGCACTGTCAAGGATAGTGAAGTTTTTAGATAGGCCGATTCGATCTACGAACCTGCGAAGAATTCGAACGCACATCGAGTGGAAAGTTGAAACCCACATACGTTCTCCAGAGCCTGGACCCAGTAATCCATCAATTCGGTCACGCATTTCACGTGCCGCCTTATTTGTAAATGTAATGGCTAAAATATTGGACGGATACACTTGTTTTTCTACAACCAAATACGCAATTCGGTGTGTTAATACACGAGTCTTTCCTGAACCGGCACCCGCCATAATAAGCAACGGTCCTTCAGTCGTTTTGACTGCACGCGCTTGCTCAGGATTCATGCCTTTTAGTAAATCATCCGATAGTTTATTCATATTAGTACCGCCTTTTAGGAACATTTGTTCTTATTATATACTACTTACACAGGTAAAGGAACAGATTTCACAGCATCGACTGTTTTTAGAGCCACTTGTAAATCATCATATACAACATTTCCTACCACTACAGTATCTGCAATGGCTGCCATTTCTTTTGCTTGTTCTGTTGAGCGTATTCCACCGCCATAAAAGAGACGGGTATTAGTAAGTAATTCTTTCGCCGACCTAACAATTTGTGGATCGCCGTATTGTCCACTGTACTCTAAATAAAATATCGGCAACGAAAATAAATGTTCAGCCATACGTGCATATGCTTGTACGTCTTCTTCATCCGGAACACGGTCGACCCCTGTCACCTTCGCAGCTGTACAATCTAGATTTAAAATGCAGTAACCTTCTGTAACTAGTTCATCAAAATTCATCATATGACCATATTCACGAAGAGCTTCGTGATGCAAGCCGTTCAACCACTTTGAATCCGTTGTATTTAAGACCGTTGGAATGAAGTAATAATCGAATCCTGGTGTAACCGATTCAACAGTAGATACTTCCAATGCTAGTGGCACCGAAAAACGACGGAAACGTGCAAGTAAATCAAGTACGTTTTCCAATGTGACTCCGTCAGATCCACCAATGATGACTCCATCCGTTCCAGATTCGGCTATCGCTTCTACGTGTTCATCTGAGATACCTTTCGCTGGATCGATTTTAAATGCATGCCGCCATGTTTTATAGTCCATTTTTTATTTCCCCCTTCACTTGTCATAGTAGGTTTATATAACTTTTAAAAAACCGGTGGGGTTTTATCCCTGGCCGGTTGTGTTAGTTGTTTTTTGTTTGGTTGTTTTGAAGTTCAGGATAAAGTCGATCCAACATGAGGTTGTACCCACCAGACCCGTAGTCTACGCAACGGCGTATGCGGGAGATCGTAGCTGTGCTTGCGCCTGTTTCTTGTTGGATGCTGTCATAGGTTTTTTTCAGTTTAAGTTTGTGGGCTACGTCCAGTCTTTGTGCTAGTGATTGGACTTCGCTCATAGTGCAGAGGTCATCAAAAAACTTATAGCATTCTTCTACATCCTTTAGTTCTAGGATTGCTTGAAACAACTGATCTATTTGTTCTCCGCGAATTTTATCTATTTGCATGTTCTCGCCCTCTCTCTAAGTCGATCTTACGGAGTATAAGTGACGGAAGTAGAAGGACCCGATAATGATGGAACAATGTGGATCCAGGTTTTTCCAACTGTTAATTTAACAGGCACGCCTTGTTCCACTGGAGTTAAAAATCCATCTTTATTTTGCCATTCAATCGGTTTAGCGATCCCTTCATGAAACAGCATAGCTTGGCCGCCAGATTCTAGGTCAATTGCGAGCCTGCCTTGTTGATCAACTGTTTGATGATCCATTTCCATCACGATAATATTCGCCAGTTCTATACGTTGTTCGTTTAACTTATCCACTGTATCAATACCGTTAACAGATCGATAATAACGATTTGCTTCTTGATTATATTGATACGTACTAATAAAATTCGGATCTGAACTGTACGATACTTGTACCGTTGATGCGATATCCCCTATTTTATCACTTTCATCGGGATTTAGGAAAGAAAAGGACGGCTGTGCAGTGATCTTTTTGGAAGCGTTCACGAGACTAAATGCTTCTGCAATATGTTCCTTTGAAATATACGAGTTATGTGGTGCCCTGCGGTCTGCTGAACGTTCGAATAAAGTCCCGTCATGATGTATGCCGTTGATATAATCGACTACCCGATCATCAAGTAATTTCTTTGCATCTGGACTATAACCATGAGCGATATAAAATGCATCCATACCTTCTGCTAAGTGTACAAAATAATCGCGAGCACTTCGAACAGGACCTATCTGATTAGGCACTTTACTTTGAAATAGTGCAGCGTATCGCGTTACTTGACCTTCTGCTAAGAATTCGTATATCTGATCCGCATCCGAAAGTCCGGACTGTGGCCGAGCAGCAGGGATATTACTAATTGTCGCTAAAATAGGACGGTTGTCCATGGAATCTGTAATCATCTCACCTGTAAACCATGACACATCATTCGGTTTTTCTTGTTCTTCTGGTTCAGATTGCTCTTTCGAAGAACAACCTCCTAGACATAATAAGCTAGCTGCGGCTACCAAGAGTAACTTGCGTCCATTCCATATCAATATACGTTCCTACCTTTCTATATGAGGAATTAATAGTTCATTTTTCATTACTTGTAAGACACCAGCCGGCGTGATTCGGACATACGGCAAGTGAACAGATTGAAGGAATAATAATGTATATACAGCATCTCCATGTGCATAGCCACGTTCTCCTAACGCCTTTTTCATTGCTAGCTCTTCTTCGATGATTACTTCCATCGGTTGAACAGACAATCCGCCTGCGACCGCTAGTTGTAATGTTTCAATAATCTTACCATTTTCAGCGAGTGCCATGCCTCCGCCTATATTCTTGATTTCATCAAATGCTCTTTTCATCTCTTGCCAATTCTGTCCTATCAATAATACATCTCCAGTATTTGAATAGGAAGATGCAAAACCTTGCAGATCATTCCCAAAGCCTTTCAACATAGTATTGACTCGCCATTTCCCGTTCTTATCTAGTAATATCAAATAGCATTCATCGCCAGAAGCAATAGTTGGACTACTGAGATCCAGCTCACTTTCGTATACTTTCGTAATCACATCATTTACCATCTGAATCCCCGTTGAAGATAGGAATGTGAAGTCTTCATCTGTCAGTTCATAAGGCAAGTCGAATGCCGGCATCGCTTTCCAATCTACCGCTTTGAATGCAGTAGACGATGTACTATCTCGAAGTACCCACTTCCCCTTTGATAATACATCAGTCGGCACAGGATTATGTTCATCTTCTAAAAAGTTCAACGTCGCAAAGCGGCCTGTCGCAATTACACTATGCAAGTCCGTAATATCGTAGTACCTCGCCACGTTATATGACGCCATTTGATATGCATCGATCGGTGGTACTCCCGCGTCAAGGGCTATTTGGATGCATTGGTCCATTACACCGTCTCGGTAGAACGAAGGAGTGGAACCATCAGTCGTCATCATCAAATGATCAAAAACATTCCACCCCTTCTCTACAATACCTTTCAATATAACTGGCAGGTCGGGACGAATTGAAGAATACCGTAATGTAGCAGCATACCCTTGTTGCAAACGTCTTTCCACTTCGTCTACAGTCATCGCCTCATGATCACCGTCCGCTCCAAGCAATTTCATTCGGGCTAATGTACGTTCCGATGCACCTGGAAAATGTCCTTCGATCTTTTTACCGAGTCGTTTCGATTCCCGTAAAGACTCCATCATTTTTTGATCGCCTCGTATCAATCTTGGCCAACCTGTTAGCTCACCTGTCATTAATACATCAGGGCGCTCCATCCATTTGGCAATATCAGCAGGATTGAAAAGTTCTTTTTCATTTTGTAGTACGGTTTGCGAATCTACACGTGCCCACCAATAAAATGAGAATGGTAGTTCATTCAGTTGATCAATGAATGTAAATGCTGTTTGCTGATCCAACATCGAGAACAAGATGAGATTGTCTGATATGAAAGTTGTTGTTCCTCGACGGGATGCATAGTCTGCAAATGTTTCTGGATTATATAATTGGAATGGATGGACATGCGGCTCGATGTATCCCGGAACTATTTTCTTTCCGGAAGCGTCAACACATTCTGTTCCTTCAAGCATAGTCGGCATGCGCTTCCCTACATAAACGATCCGGTCACCTTGAATCCAAATGTTTCCTTGCATCCATTTCTTGAATATAGAATGTAAGTATGTAGCATTTTCAATTACGATATCAGGCGCTTTCTGTCCATTAATAATCGCAAGTTGTGACTGTATTTCTTTTGTACTCCACATGCCGATCACCGTCCCTTAAAAGTAGTTTTCCTGTTTGTTAACTATTGCTTTATAGTAACATAGCAATCCAATCTGGAATAGCTCTGTCATGCAAAGGTTATGCACAAGCGGTTTTTCATTAATCCACAAGATAACAGACGCTTATACACATTACTAACAACTTACTCACACTTTCTCCACTAATAAACCACAGATTATCAAAGACGCTGTGGGTAACCTAGATTCCGCGCGAACTAAATAGTATGTAACATCAAAGAACAGGTCGCAGTTTGTAGTCGTCATTCTTTAGCATTAAAAAAGACTGTGCTAGAAGTAATATCACACTTCTAGCACAGTCCTGTTTCATCCTTTATTCAAATGTACGCCATCCAATATCCGTACGGTGGAAGAATCCATCCCATTTTTGATCGGCAAGGCCAGTGTAAACTTTCTCTTGTGCTTCCTTTAATGTAGCTGCTTTCGCCGCAACAAGAAGTACACGTCCACCGTTTCCAACAAAGTGATCATCCTCTAGCTTCGTTCCTGCATGGAAGACGTCAAGTTCTTGATTAGTCAGTACATCAAGGTTTGGAAGTGCGTGACCATTCACTACATCAGAAGGATACCCTTCCGATGCAATGACAACGCCTAACATCGCTTCTTCATGCCACTCAAGATCGAACGATTCTCCAGCCAGTAGAGCTTCCATGAACTTACCAAAATCTGATTTCATACGCGGTAAGACAACTTGTGTTTCCGGATCGCCAAATCGGGCATTGAATTCAATAACTTTGGGACCTTGCTCCGTAAGTATTAATCCTGCATAGAGGATGCCTGTGAAGGGAATTCCTTCTTCCGTCATAGCATCGACTGTTGGTACGACTACGCGATCGTATGCTTCCTGCACAATTGCATCCGAAATTTGTGGAACTGGGGAATAAGCCCCCATTCCGCCTGTATTCGGACCGCGATCTCCGTCATACGCACGTTTATGATCTTGTGCGATCACCATTGGGTAGATTTGTCCGTCATGGACGAACGACATATAAGAGAACTCTTCGCCGTCGAGAAATTCTTCTACCACAACACGTGATGATGATTCACCGAACTTTTGATTGCCGATCATGTCATCAACCGCATCTAATGCTTCCTGTAATTCCATCGCAACAATTACGCCTTTTCCAGCTGCCAATCCGTCAGCCTTCACTACGATTGGGGCACCTTGTTCGCGGATGAATGACTTTGCTTCTTCAGCATCCGTGAATGTTCCATAACCTGCTGTTGGAATATCATACTTGTCCATGATTTCCTTGGCGAATGACTTACTGCCTTCGATGCGAGCAGCTGCCTGAGTCGGTCCAAATACTGTTAAACCTTTATCTAGGAAGTAATCAACAATTCCTTCCGCTAGCGGCTGTTCCGGTCCAACGAACGTCAAGGTGACACGCTGTTCGATTGCAAAATCTGCCAAAGCCTCAAAGTCTGTAGCTGCAATGTGCACACATGTTGCATCTTGCTGCATACCGTCGTTGCCAGGCGCCACAAATACTTCTGATACAGAAGGCGATTGGTTGAACTGTTTAGCTATTGCATGTTCACGACCGCCACTTCCAATTACAAGAACTTTCATGTTCATCTACTCCCTGCACTCTTAATGTTTGAAATGACGTACGCCTGTGAATACCATCGTAATGCCGTATTCATTGGCTTTTTTAATGGAATCCGCATCTTTTACAGAACCACCTGGTTGAATGATTGCCGTAATACCTGCTTTTGCCGCTGCTTCAACTGTATCATCCATAGGGAAGAATGCGTCAGAAGCAAGAGCTGCCCCTTTTGCACGTTCGCCTGCTTGTGTCAGAGCGATTTTAGCAGCACCTACACGGTTCATCTGACCTGCGCCTACACCGATTGTCATATGCTCGTCTGTTACGACGATTGCATTAGACTTCACGTGTTTCACAACTGCCCAACCGAGTTTCATCGCATTCCATTCAGCTTCAGTCGGCTCTCGATCTGTTGCCACTTTGATATCTGCTTCTTCAAAACCGTGAGCATCAGGCTGTTGCATTAATAATCCACCTTCAACAGATACCGTGTTCCACTGATCTTTTTTCTGCTGTTTAAATGAAATTGTTAGAAGACGTATGTTTTTCTTCTTTGTCAAAGTCTCAAGTGCTTCTTCTGTAATTGAAGGAGCAATGACGATTTCAAGGAATATATCAGCAAGTTGCACAGCTGTTTCCTGATCAACTTCTTTATTCAATGCAATAATTCCACCAAAAATAGATGTAGAATCTGCTTCATAAGCTTTTTGGAAAGCTTCAGCGATAGTCTCTCCTGTACCTACACCACATGGATTCATATGCTTAACCGCTACAGCCGCGGGCTCAGTAAATTCTTTTACTATTTGAATCGCTGCATTCGCATCCTGGATATTATTATATGACAATTCTTTTCCATGAAGCTGTTCAGCATAGGCAATCGAGAAATCAGATCCAAGTGGACGACTATAGAATGCCGCCTGCTGGTGAGGATTTTCTCCATAACGCAATGGTTGCTTCAACTCGTATGTATACGTAACTTGTTCTGGGAATTGTTCTCCCGCTAGGTCTGTCAAGTAGCCTGAAATTAATGAATCATAAGCTGCCGTATGACGGAACACTTTAGCTGCTAAACGTCGGCGTGTTTCAAGAGTCGTCTTGCCATCCGCTTTCAGTTCGTCGAGTACTGCACTGTAGTCAGCTGCATCCACAATGACAGTCACGTATGCGTGGTTCTTTGCAGACGCGCGAAGCATTGCTGGTCCACCGATATCGATATTTTCGATTGCATCTTCAGCTGATACATCTGGTTTGGAAATCGTTTCTTTGAAAGGATACAAGTTTACACAGACTACATCGATCGGCTGGATGCCGTGCTCTTCCATTTGTGCCTGATGTCCAGGGTCATCTTGTTTTGCAAGTAATCCACCGTGAATCATCGGGTTCAACGTTTTCACGCGCCCTTCCATGATTTCAGGAAATCCCGTTACTTCATCTACAGCTGTTACGGCAACACCATTGTCTTTCAAATGCTTCATCGTACCACCAGTTGACAATAATTCGTACCCAAGCTGTTCGAGTTCTTTCGCAAATTCTAATACTCCACTTTTATCCGATACGCTTAGCAATGCGCGTTTTTTCAAAGGAATTCCCTCCAGTTTATAAAAAAAGCCTGTCATCTCAACAGGCTCATCATTTTTTAAATAAGTTTTGCAAGGTTACTGTATATAATTCATGTTCCACGGCATGGATAGCTAACGAAGTCTGTTCGACATCTCCATCGACAACGTCCACTGCGTGCTGTGCTAAAATTGGACCCGTATCCATTCCTTCATCTACAAGATGAACTGTGACACCCGTTATTTTAACGCCGGCAGCTACTGCTTGTCCTATCGCATCCTTACCTGGGAAGGAAGGCAATAGAGACGGATGGATATTGATGATCCGTTCAGGATACGCTGCCAATAATACAGGACCGATCAATCGCATGTAGCCAGCTAATAGTAACCATTCTACTTGTGCTTCTTGTAATGCTTTGAGTATAGCTTGTTCATATGCATCCTTCGTTTCGAAGTCACGAGGACGAATGGCTGCAATTGGAATCCCTATTTCGTTCGCTCGTTCATTGACGAAAGCATCCGGTTTATCTGTCACCATCAAAACAATTTCAGCTGGAATGCGCTCCGCTTTACATGCTTCTGCCAAAGCGGCAAAGTTACTGCCGCTGCCTGAAGCAAATACTGCGATCTTTACTTTATTCATTATGACAATGTCCCGTCATGTTCACCGTTAAATGTTACGCCTTCTTGCTTCGTAACACGTCCGATTACATATGCTTCTTCACCATGTGCTTTAGCGATTTCGATTGCTTTTTCAGCTTCTGCTTCCGGTAAGGCTACGACAAATCCAACACCCATGTTGAATACACTATATAAATCGCGATCCGTTAATTCGCCTTTTTCTTTTAACATGTGGAATACGGGAAGTACAGGCCAAGCACCTAAATCTACTTCTACTCCAAATCCTTCTGAGAACATACGTGGAAGGTTTTCGAAGAATCCGCCGCCTGTAATATGACCCATAGAGTGCACATCAAGCTGTTGGTGCATTTCAAGTACCGGCTTGGCATAGATCTTAGTCGGCTTTAATAACGCATCCGCTACTGTGCCAAGATCTTCAAAGCCTTCAATTGTGCCGTTAATATCCGCGCCCAATTGTTCAAATACGATATGGCGTACTAAAGAGTAGCCGTTCGAGTGAATACCGCTCGATGCGATTCCAACTAGCACGTCACCTTCTTGCACACGTTCGCCTGTAACCAGCTTGCTCTTTTCACAAGCTCCTACTGCAAAACCAGCCAAATCATATTCATCTTCTTCGTAGAGACCTGGCATTTCAGCCGTTTCTCCACCTATCAATGCCGCACCCGATTGTACACAACCATCCGCTACTCCTTTGACGATTGCTTCCACTTTTTCAGGTACTGCTTTACCCAGTGCTACATAGTCAAGGAAATACAGAGGCTCTGCACCTTGTGCTACGATATCATTCACACACATTGCGACACAGTCAATCCCGATTGTGTCATGACGATCCGCCATGAAAGCCAATTTCAACTTCGTACCAACACCGTCTGTACCAGAAATGAGGACTGGTTCTTTATATTCCAGCGCAGATAGATCGAACATTCCGCCGAACCCACCAAATGCACCTGCCACCCCTTTACGAGATGTTCGTGCTACGTGAGACTTCATGCGTTCAACTGACTCATAGCCAGCTTCAATATTAACTCCCGCTTTTTCATATGCCTTCGACATGGAAAGGCCTCCTATCGTACGATTTCTTTTTCGTGCGGCATTGCCGTATCCGAATATATCTCTGTCGGATACTCACCTGTGAAACAAGCCAAACATTGTCCGCAGTTTTTCATTTCTGATGACCGGCCATTCGATTCCAACATTCCATCAATTGAAAGGAATGATAGTGAATCTGCGCCAATCTCATCACGCATTTCATCTATAGTACGACCTGTCGCAAGTAATTCTGAATCAGAACTAATATCCACACCGTAATAACATGGAGCAATTAAAGGTGGTGAAGCAATGACGACATGTATTTCTTTAGCGCCCGCATCGCGAAGCATAGTGACGATTCGTTTAGATGTTGTACCACGTACAATTGAATCATCGACCATTACGACCCGCTTACCGTCCACGACTTGGTGTACTGGTGATAGTTTCATCTTCACGCCTTGTTCACGCAACGCTTGAGATGGTTGTATAAATGTTCGTCCGACATAGCGGTTTTTGATTAATCCCAACTCATATGGAATGCCACTTTGTTCAGAGAATCCAATGGCAGCAGAAATGCTGGAATCTGGAACCCCTGTGACGACGTCTGCACTAATCTGTACTTCACGAGCCAATTGTTTACCGCAACGTTTACGTGCAGCATGAATATTAATGCCATCGATATTTGAATCTGGACGAGAGAAGTAGACATATTCCATAGAACACATCGCATTATCTGCCGGTTCTGCAAAACGCTCGGACGTTAATCCGTCATCATTGATAATAAGCAATTCACCCGGTTCTACTGAACGAACATGTTCAGCACCGATAATTTCAAATGCGCAAGTTTCTGATGCAACGACCCACGCATCACCAATTTTCCCTAAAGATAATGGGCGCATACCGTTTGGATCTTGTGCAACCATCAACCCTTCATCTGTCATTAACACGAATGCAAATGCACCTTTTAGAATACTAAGAGCCTTTTTCACCCTGTCTCGGTGATTACGTGAACCACTGCTACGTTTGATCAAGTGAGCGAGTACTTCTGTATCAGATGTACTTTGGAAGATACTGCCTTGACGCTCCAAATGTTCTTTCAAATCTGTCGCATTGATCAGGTTACCGTTATGTGCGATAGCCAAGCTACCCGTTGTTGAACGGAAAACTAGTGGCTGAACATTTTCTATACCACGTCCGTCTTTTGTTGTATAGCGAACTTGGCCAATTGCGCCACGTCCTTCAAGTGAATTCAGTTTTTCGCCTGAGAACACTTCATTGACTAGACCTTCCCCTTTGACTGCATGGAGACCGTTCTCGCCTTTTACGACGATACCGGCTCCTTCCTGTCCACGATGCTGAAGAGCATGCAATGCGTAATAGCTGAGCTGTGCAGCATCGTCATGTCCCCAAATACCAAATACGCCGCACTCTTCGTTTAGTCCTCTGAGTTCAGCAAGCATGCAATTGCCCCTTTCCAAGCAGTTTGGAATTCTTCTACCGTCCCTTCTACTAGGACAGTTCCTTCTGCATCTTTGATGACGATTTCTTCGCCATCTGTCACTGTTCCGATTTTCACTGCATCTTGAACTTTCTCTTCAAACGCAGCTACTTGATCAGCTTGTACCGTAACCAAGAAACGTGACTGTGTTTCACTAAACAATGCAGTGATTGCTGAGCCTTCCACTGTTACATCAGCGCCCAAACCTTGTGAGCCAAATGTACCTTCACAAAGCGCTACTGCAAATCCGCCTTCTGACAAATCATCAGCCGATTGAATCATTCCAGCTTGGATTGCTTCGAGAAGTTGTTGTTGACGAGTTGCTTCTATGTCCAAATCGATTGCAGGTGATTTACCGAAGATCTTTCCTTCGATCATTTGTTGCAATTCACTGCCACCAAATTCTGTTTCTGTTTGACCAATCAAGTAAATGGCATCTCCAGCTTGTTTGAAACCAGGTGTTGTCACTTGGCTTAAATCATGAACGATTCCTACCAAACCAATTGTTGGCGTTGGATAGATTGGCACACCGTTTACTTCATTGGAAAGAGATACGTTACCGCCAATGACTGGTGCATTCAGTTTACGACAAGCTTCAGAAATACCGTCAGCTGATTTTTCCAACTGCCAGAATACTTCTGGCTTGTCCGGGCTACCAAAGTTCAAGCAGTCAGTCAGTGCGATTGGCTCTGCGCCTGAACATACAAGGTTACGTGCAGCTTCAGCAACTGCAATCTTACCGCCAACTTCCGGATCCAAATAGATGAATCGAGAGTTACAATCTGCTGTCATCGCAATACCTTTGTTTGTTCCTCTAACACGGATTACACCTGCAGATGCTCCTGGCGCTAGTACTGTATTCGTTCTTGCACCTGTATCGAATTGATTGTAGACCCACTCTTTTGAAGCAATCGTTGGACGTTGCAATAAATCGAGTAGTGTTTCTTTCAAGTTCGTAACTTGTGGTTCTGTATTTTCAATCGCCTGGTTTTCCGCAAACGATGCAGGTTCTTTTGATTCTTTCTGATAGCTAGGTGCATCTTCAGCTAGTAGATCTGCTGAAACTTCTGCTGCGACTTCGCCTTTATGAAGCAAACGGAGCATTTTATCATCTGTTACATGACCGATTGTCGCTGCAGTAATTCCGTACTTCGTGAATAATGCAATAACTTCTTCTTCGCGACCCTTTTTCACAACGATCAACATACGTTCCTGAGATTCGGACAACATCATTTCATACGCTGTCATATTCTCTTCACGCTGTGGTACAAGATCCAAGTTCAATTCCACACCATAGCCAGCTTTTGAAGCCATCTCTGCTGCTGAAGAAGTAAGACCTGCTGCACCCATATCTTGAATACCAATCAACGCATCTGATTGAACTAGCTCTAAGCAAGCTTCCATCAATAGCTTTTCAATGAATGGATCTCCTGCTTGCATTACCGGCAGTTCTTGCTCTTCTTCAATAGATAGTTCGGAAGAAGACATTGTAGCTCCGTGAATTCCATCACGACCTGTTGTAGCCCCTGCGTATATCACTGTGTTGCCAATACCAGCTGCGACACCTTTTTGAATATCTTCATGATTCAACAAACCGACTGCCATCGCGTTGACCAACGGCCGCTTCGAATAGCACTGATCAAACTGAACTTCACCAGCTACTGTCGGGATTCCCATTGCGTTACCGTAACTCGCAATTCCAGCAACTGCTTCTTCAAACAAGAATTTATCTCGAGGATCTGTTAAATCTCCAAAACGAAGTGAATTGACTAATGCTACCGGTCGCGCACCCATAGAAAATACGTCACGAATGATTCCGCCAGCACCTGTTGCTGCACCAATGAAAGGTTCGATTGCTGATGGTGAGTTATGAGATTCCATTTTAAACACGGCAGCTTGATTATCACCGATGTCTACAATTCCAGCACCTTCACCTGGTCCTTGTAGTACACGTGCACCTTCAGTAGGAAATCTGCGTAATACAGACTTTGAGCTTTTATACGAACAATGCTCTGACCACATAGCAGAAAACAGACCTGTTTCTACGTAATTCGGAGTACGTCCAAGTTTTTCTACTGCACGCTCATACTCTGCATCTGTCATGCCCATTTGGAGATATAGTCGATTTTCTTTGATTTGCTCCGCTGTAGGTTCGTGATTAATTGACATGCTGTTCACCCCGATTGTTCATGATTGATTGGAATAAAGCTGTTCCATCTGTTCCACCGATGATTTCTTCTACTGCACGTTCAGGTAGTGGCATCATACCGAGTACATTACCTCTTTTATTCATGATTCCCGCGATTGCTTCTGTACTGCCATCAGTATTTTCATTCGCGTATGTGAAAACGATTTGATTATTATTCTTCAGCTCTTCTACTGTCTGCTCGTCAGCGTAGTAGTTACCAAATTCGTTAGCTACTGGCAATGTGAGCACTTGACCTTGTGTATAGTCTTTTGTGAAAGCTGTATTATTATTTTCCACTCGTACCGTTTCACGAGCTGAACGGAATTTCAAACTCTGATTACGTAAGAATCCACCTGGAAGGATACCTGCTTCTACTAAGATATGAAAACCATTACCTACACCCAGAACCAATTTACCGGATTCAGCAAATGCTTGTAACTGTTTGCATGCAGGTGAACTTTTCGCCAATGCACCCGGCCGTAAGTAGTTGCCGTATGAAGTGCCTGTCGGTAATAGAACCGCATCGAATTGATCGAGTTGATCAGCTTCAGTATGCCAAACGTATTCAACATCTTGCTTTACTGTTTCCTTAATTGCATGGTACATATCAAGATCACAAGTAAGACCTGGGAATACTAGAACGGCGAACTTCATTTGCTGGCAACCTCCCCGATTTCAAAGCGATAATCTTCAATGACTTTATTAATCAATAGATCGTTACACATTTCATTCACACGTGCTTCGATCGTCTCTTCTGATCCATCAAGCTGTAATTCGATTAATTTCCCAACTCGTACACTTTTCACTTCTTCATAGCCCATCTTTTGAAGTGCTTCAGTCGTCGCGATGCCTTGTGGATCTACAACACTTTCACGTAGTGTTACATAAATAGTTACATTCGTCATTGTCGGTTCCTCCCAAAGTGGAAATAATAGTTTTTTATTAGTTATTATCTTGCCAAATACCAGACTGCTCAATTTCTTGCAGAGTTTCTTCAAGATTTTCCGTCATAATCGTGACATGACCCATTTTACGTTTTTCTTTCACTTCTGCTTTGCCGTATAAATGGATTGACCAATCTGGATAATCCGCGATGCGCTCTTGAAGCGGTGCTACATGTTCTCCAAGTACATTCACCATAATGGATGGTGCCCATAACTTCGGCTCGCGTAACGGCCAACCACAGACCGCACGGACATGCTGATGAAATTGTGAGATGTTACATGCCTCAATCGAGTAGTGACCAGAGTTATGTGGACGTGGAGCTAATTCATTAATAATGATTGTCCCGTCGTGCAGTACGAACATTTCAACTGCTAGTGTCCCTACTAACTCTAAATGGCCCGCAATTTTCTTTGCCGCATCTTCGGCTTGCTCCAAAACCGCTTGATCCACTCTTGCCGGTACAATCGATTCGTGCAAGATATGATGCTTATGAATGTTCTCTGCAATTGGCAGGCAATAGGTTTGTCCTGCTGGATTTCTTTGAATGATAACGGAAATCTCTTTATCAAACGGAACGAAAGCTTCTGCTATACAAGAAGAGTGTGTAAACAGATCTTTGGCACTTTCAATTTGCTCTTTGGCTTCAAGCTTTACTTGACCTTTACCGTCATAGCCACCAAAAGCTGTTTTCACGATACAAGGGAACCCAAGATCATCAATTTTCTGTACTAACTCTTCATATGTCTCAGCAGTTATGTAAGGCGCAACGGGTACTCCAGCTGCTTGAATCTCAGCTTTTTCATTAATACGATTTTGCGTGATACGGACTAGTTCAGCACCTTGAGGTACATAAGCTTTCTTTGTCAGCCGTTTCAATCCCTCATAATCGATGTTTTCAAATTCGAATGTAATGACATCACTTACTTGGCTTAATTCATTCAGCGCTTCTTCATCATTATACGGTGCAACAATTTCGATATCAGCTAACTGTCCGCAAGGGGAATTTTTTGTTGGATCAAGTACCGCAATCTTGAACCCAGCCTCTTTTGCTGCAAGTCCCATCATCCGCCCCAATTGACCACCACCGATGATACCGATCGTTTGTCCTGGCTTAATCATTTTCAATTCAGTTCACCACTGCTTTCCAGCGAGATTTTCTTCATTTCATCGCGTCTTTGCTGCAGTTTTTTACGTAATTCTTCATCTTGTACACAGAGCATTTGAGCCGCTAGGAGGCCTGCGTTTGTAGCACCCGCTTTACCGATTGACACAGTCGCGACAGGTACACCTCCTGGCATTTGAACGATGGATAAAAGTGAGTCCATACCATTCAATGCTTTAGATTGCACAGGCACACCAATAACAGGAACTAGCGTTTTTGCTGCAACCATCCCTGGTAGATGGGCAGCTCCGCCTGCTCCTGCGATAATAGCGTGTAATCCTTTTTTCTCTGCTTGTTCTGCATAGTCAAACATGAAATCCGGCGTACGGTGGGCTGATACTACTTTCTTTTCATAAGGAACTCCTAGTTCATCCAATATGTCGCATGCATGCTTCATTGTTTCCCAGTCGCTCTTACTGCCCATTATGACACCAATCTTCGGTTCCAAATCTAATCCGCTCCTTCATGCACAACATGATTTAATATAAAACAATAAAAAGGTCCTTGAAAACTCCACTTTTCACATGCACAAAAAGCAGAACTTTCAAGGACCCTTACCAAAATGGTTACATAGCTATCGTAACTTAGCCATTCCCCATGATTATCCAAGAAAAATTGCTTTCCCACATAGTGTAGACATTTACGGTGTCTTGGTAGAAACGCCACAGCCAATTCTGTAGCATATACGGGGAACTCATTTACTCTTATTATATTATCAATTAATACATAATCCGTCAACTAAAAGACGAACATTACATTATAAGTCTTTTACAATCATTCGCCTTTAAGTTGACATATGAAGGATTAAACATCAGTTCTCTTTATCTCGACAGTTATTAGCTATTTTTGATAGCTTGAAATTGTGTTTGTTGTCTAATTGGAATATACTCTTCCCCAACCTGTTTAAATAGTGGTTTCTCTCTTCTGGCAACAACGGTATATCCTAAACTTTGAATTCTCGCCAAACATTCATCGAGTGTTTCATCTTCTTCTCTATCAAACCAGACCTTTTGTTTACTCATTTAAATAACTTGCCTCTTTTCACACTTTTCACCCAGAAGCCACCGTGTATCGACTTAGGCTCATACGATATAATAAATGCTTTCGGATCGAGTTCCGTTATCGTTTTATACAGTTGCATTTCATACTTACGAGGCGTCAGAATCTGCATAGTTGAACGATTACCACTTAACCCATTAGCTGATGAGTCAGTAACACCATATCCAAGTCGTCGTAATACGGCGGGCATTTCCTTATCGACATCTGCCGTGATCACGTTAACCGTTATATAACCAAGTGCTAAGCGCTCTTCAATTTTTGAACCGATAATAACACCTATACCATACCCAAGCGCATAAGCTATTAAGTTTTGGATTTGATCTAAATTATCAAGTACCAAACCAAGCCCTATGACGTATACTACTGTTTCTATCATACTCACTGCTGCAGCAATATAACGATAACCTTTCAGTGTGAGGATTATTCGTATTGTCATAAACGTTACATAGACAATATTGATTGCGAAAATAATTAATATCATTACCATTGCACCACTCCTTTAAACAAGTAGCATAATCGTATCGCGCCTTAGTTAAAAACTCAAGGAAAGTCTTTTAAATAGTAGATTGCGGCGAAAGATTGTGAAGATTGCGAGATGGATAGAGTTATTGACTCAGTTTGTAGAGCGGAGTGTGGGATGTATAGAGCAGCACTGCTTGTCTTAGGCGATAGAGCGCTTGTCTGGGGCATTGAGCGGATACGCGCGGCGATAGAGCGCTTGTCCGGATTTATTGAGCGGATACGCGGGGGGATAGAGCACATGACCGGATTTATTGAGCGGATCACCATAAACATAGAGCACATGACCAAATTTATAGAGCGGATATTGAAAATGCATGAGCATTTACTGACTTTACAGGTTAGGTATTGATAGATTATGTATAAAATCCTTACAACTCATTAAGCAACAGTATTTCATAAAACACAAAAAAGCCACTCCCCATAAGGAATGGCTTTGGGCCTAGCAACGTCCTACTCTCACAGGGGGAAACCCCCAACTACCATCGGCGCTGAAGAGCTTAACTTCCGTGTTCGGTATGGGAACGGGTGTGACCTCTTCGCCATCGTTACTAGACTCTTTGAGTAAAGCTTG
>NZ_PDYT01000014.1:0-70332 GCF_002743175.1 Sporosarcina sp. P20a | reverse complement strand
AACAGGTAACGAAGAACTTATAATCTAGTATCCATCGTTAGATGGAGCGCCGAATGCTGGGAAACTAGCACGTTCGGTGTGGAGCAGGGGAAAAGCTGGAGATAGCATCAAATGCTTACCTATTGCCAACTTTAACCGAATAAATTTGTAACGATTACTGTTCTAATTCGTCTAACGGTTTAAGGGAGGGACGCAGGAATGAAGAAAAACTATTTTTTGTTTATGATTGCTTTCTTGGTCGGCACCTTATTATTGGGATGTGGGTCAAAAGAAAAAGCAACCGTTAATTTAGCTGATAACAATAGCAAAGCAACCGAATTTGAATTAATAGCAAACGCTAAAAACTTGCCTTTGAACTTTGATGATATTGCGTTCAAAAGAAAGGAAACACCACTTTTTAGTTATTTAGTGAAAAAAGTTGAAAATCAATCTGAATACGAAGACGTTTGGGAACTGTATGGATTCGAAAATGAAAAACCTAGCGCTGATTTTGGCAATGAGGATGTTGTTTTTGTTGGTCTTCAAGAGTCTGGAAGTTGTCCCTACGAAATAAAAGATATTGAATCCAACTCGGAAAGCAAAACCTTGTTAATATCTTTATTGTCACCAGACGGGAATTGCACAGCCGATGAATCGCCGAGGACATTTGTAATTAAGATGGATAAGAAGACATCCGAAAAATTAGAGAATGTAAGTATTATCGCTAGCGGATTAGAAACGACCATACCGTTTGATTAAATTAAATCAAATTAAAAATCCGCAATTGGGTTTGTTAACTAAATAATCGTTACGTATCAAACGGGCCATTTTGTGAAACGAGGTTAAAAGATGGATTGGAACACTCTGTTTGAAGTTTTAAGAAATATCTTCATGATTCTATTCATTATGTTTTTTGTAATAGACATTTTTTCGAAAAGGTCTTATAAATTTCTATACCATATAGCATTAACATTTGGAGTCGTTTTCTCGGCTTTCATATGGAATTGGGCAATAGGATTCAAAGTGGGGTTTATCGCTCTCTTTTTTATTGTGGCCGTAAAGACAATTTCTGACGTTAGAAAAAGAGAGATAGATACTAAAACAGAAGCGTGAATTTTAGTGGGAACTGTTAAAGCAAACGAAGGGCGCGTTTGCAGCATAGCTGTGTTCCAGAATAGGGCCATTTTGCTGCATAGATGTTTGAATTTACCTTTCTATTTCCGATATATATCTTAAACACATATTTTTATGTGAGGAGGTTTCAAAATGAAGATCAATTCTACATATGTATCGGTTCCTTATAACACTTTGAATCAGCGAACTGTTAAAAATGACTCTTCGGAAAGCGCTCCGAAGTCTGCTATTCAAAGCACGAATGATATGACAACTGAATCTGACCGTCGAATGAAAATACTGGACGAAAAGTATAGTAAAATCAATGAGCAAAACAAACGATTTGAAAATCCACATAACCATATATTTGATAAATATCGAAACAAAGATTCTCCTTATTTCAGAAGTGACCTGACTCAAAAAGAAAGAAATGCTGCTTACAGCATGGAAATGGGCTGGGCAAATAGTGGAACTGGAGGTCAATATAACTTTAATGACTCTGCTTTTCGTAATGAACAGTCATACGATCCGACGCAAGAAAGCGTAGAGCGAAAAGTATTTAATCGACAAAAAGTTAATGGACAATTACATGATTTATTTTCAACAAACGGAATTAATATTCCCCTTAATACAAATTTGCGATTTACAATTGATCCTAACAATTTCAAGCTAACAGTCAATGAATCAAAAGATGAAGCTCTTGCGAATCAACTGGAAAATTTACTAAATACAGATAACAATGCAAGAGAATTATTTTTCCACATAATGAAAAGCAGATCCGACGATTCTACCCTATTCACACCTAAAAGCCTTGAAAAGTTTCGTCTTGTTAATCAAATAAAAACAGTAACAGGGTATAATTTAAAAGACTTGGAGATTGTTGACGGTAAATTTATAACAGAAGACGGTACTGATATTTTTGAGATATACAAAGAACAACTCCTCAAAAATCCGTATACAGCAAAACATGCCAACATTGCAGCTTCACATTACGGTTCTCAATTGCATGAACTCGCAAAAAATGGTTTTGATTCGATTCCAGACTTAATTTTGTCTATTGACTATGAAAATGGTTCTCTACATGACATTGGACAAAAGAAGAATTATGGCACAGGGGATATTAAATAAAGTATTCTGCAATCGGGCCAATTTATGTAACTTATCTAACTATAATCCGTCAACTTTCTAAAGGCGGTGAAACCATAATGAAATCGAATTTCATATATTTAATATTGACAGTATTTTCGGTAATGTTACTTTCATTAGGATGTAGTAATGATTCAAAAGAAATTCAGTCGAAAAAAATTGACCAAGTCAATTTCGAATTGATAGCAAGTGAAAAAAGTTTACCTTCTCACATTCACGAATTTGCTTTTCAAAGAAAGGAAGCACCAGTATATACTTATTGGGTGAAAATGGTTAGTGATGAATCTGACTTTGAAGTTGCTTGGAACATTTATGAAATGGAAGATGATATGCCGGATGTAGACTTTGATAAGAAGAATGTTTACTTCATTGGTGTTCAAGAGTCTGGCAGTTGTCCATACACTGA
The DNA here is from genome assembly GCF_002743175.1 of Sporosarcina sp. P20a. Taxonomy (NCBI): domain Bacteria; kingdom Bacillati; phylum Bacillota; class Bacilli; order Caryophanales; family Caryophanaceae; genus Sporosarcina; species Sporosarcina sp. P20a. The sequence continues at coordinate 67,688 of NZ_PDYT01000014.1, read as the reverse complement.
AAAAAGCATTAAAGTTGATTCTGATAGTAAAACTTTGCAGGTTCTTTTGACAGAATCTGAGGGTGAATGTACTTCAGATGCAACGCCGAGAACTTTTGTCATTCAAGGCGATAAAAATATGGAAAAAGTAGTTATTACTCAGGGCAGCACAGAAACAAGTATACCGATTAAAGAATAAAGATTGATATAAGCGGTTTAATTTATACCGTATTTTTATCTACCGAAATAGGGCGCATTAACCGAACAAGGTTATGCAATAATAGGGCCATTTTGTGAATTAATGTATTTAACAATCGGTATCGTAACTCCAAACAATCGGAGGAAGAGAAATGACGAGCAAGAAAATAACCCGACTGGTGATTATAATTTTAGCAGTATTCACAATAGCACTAATAGTTAGGTCTTTCATGAATAATCCCCATTTTTCAGATGTATCCAATGGATCTGTTGGATCCTTTATTACAGGTGAAATTGATGAGGTGAAATTTACAACCTCAATCAAACCAGCTATATATCAACTGTTTCGAGAGGAATCAGGTATCCGAGTTGAAAGATTTAACAGACTTGGTGGATTCAGAATGGTTATGAAGTGTAAAAGAATAGACGAAGAGTGGATTGGAGAAGATAACTTCGGTACAATCAAATTAAAAGAATGTGGCCCTGGAAAAAAAGATATTAATATTGATCGCGTATATTGAGTCTTCGAACAAAATAAATTTATATGTAGGGAGATGACTGCTTTATAATACACATTAATATCAGCAGAAATTTTTCTTCAAGTTCTATTTGTATCAATACTCTCTCAAGCAATAGGGCGCAATTCTGAAATTAGAATTTTCACCCATTAAGCAATCGGGCCAGATGATTGTTATACAAGTGTCTTGTAACTAAACTATAAAATTGACGTCTAATGCGATAGGAGGGATGATAATGAAGAAATTACTATCTTTACTCATCGCATTGATTTTCATCATGGCAGGTTGTGGAGAAGAACAATCAAAAAACGAAAAAGAAAATGTAAGTGGTAAACCAAAAAACACGCATGAGTCAAAGCAGGTAGATGATTTCAAGGTTTCAATCGATGTTGAAGATGATCTTAATGTGTTTGCCGCGATTACTTATGTCGGTGAAGCGGATGAAATAGATATATATCATGGTGGAAGTATTTTTTTCTTCAATATTTTCCAACAAGACGGTAATTTTGAATATGAAAGTGCTATGACCCAGCCATTATTAACAACAGCACTCGTTCGAGACGAGCCTCATAGTGTAAAATTTGAAGGTTTAGAAAGGCTTAATTTAAAGCCAGGCACGTATGAATTTGAAGCGATTGCTGATATTTCCTTGGATTCAGATGATGTAGTCGGAACTCAAATTAAAATACCGGTTTCGAAAATCAAGGTAATTGAATAATCTATTTCCTCAATTATCGGGGGCGTTTGCGTGATAAGGACAATGCACCAAACGGTACAAATGGATTAGTAAAAAAATGATTTGTAATGACAATTGAATCTATATAGAAACGAATTACGTAAATAAGGTGGGGGAGGGAAATATTATGTCATATAAAAATGTGCAATTATTCAAAGTTTCATTTATTGGTTTTATGTTGCTTCTTACTGGGGGATTACTCGCTGCTTGTTCAAATGCTGATGCAAGTGATCCTAATCTAGGTATTGTCGAAAAAGTCCTAAAGCTTCAGTTCAACAGTCCTGACGAAAAGATGATGGAATTGCTTCTTAATCCTGATTACACAAAGGTCGTGGATGGTAAGGAAGTCAATGAGGAGTTCGATAAGTACATTACGGAAGTATATGGAGACTATTTTACAGAAGACTATCTAGTTCCATTTTTTTCAGTGTCAGGGCTAGTTTATCCGACTATGGCTGAGTTCTCTGGTTATGAATTAAATTTGGAAGACACAGTCGTTGAACAACCTGAAAAAGACTCCAACAGATATACATTCACTGCAACTGTCCGTTATTCAAAAAATGGTGAGAAAGACAAGACAGCCAATGTATCGGGAGTCGTTCTATTTTCTACTAAGGAAAAAGGAAAGATCGGCAAGTTTGAGTATGGCGAAGACAACGGACTTTCTAAAGAATTATCTTCAGTTGAATAAAACTTCTTCTTTAATCGGGGGCGTTTGTTGGATAGTAGATAATAAAAGGTGAAAACTCATGGCTTTATATATTGAACTTAAAAAAGAATCTGTTTTGAGCAAACGTTGCTCCAAACAGATTTTTTTTATTAACCTAAGCTTCCACCTCATATTTATTTTTAATTTTGTAAATCGTATTTCGTGAAAGGTCTGTTTCCCTAGAAATTTGCGATACTGTTTCACCTTGTTTCAATTTCTCAATGACAGTATCATAAATCAGTTTATCTTTTCCGGTTGCTTGTGGGCTGTATTTGATTGGTCTGCCTTTATAACGTCCTTCTCTCTTAGCAATCTCAATCCCTTGTCTCTGTCGCTCTAGTAGGTTTATACGCTCTTGTTCTGCCATGTAGCCTAAAATATCTTTGGTAATGCCTAGCATGACTTTAGAAAGTCCTTCTGTATTATTGCGAGTGTCCAGGATCGGCATATTAAGAACGACTATATCAATCCCTCTATCAATGAACTCATTCCACTCTTTGTCGATTTCCTCCTTGTTGCGTCCCAAACGGTCAAATTCAGCAAAGGCAACTATATCTTTTTTCCTCAACATAGCTTTCATTTTTCGATATTCTTCTCGGTCAAAATTAGCCCCAGTACGCTTATCAATAAATATTTCTTCGCAACCAAACTCTTTTAACTTCTCTATTTGCCGATTAACATTTTGTCTTTGGGTACTTACTCGGACATATCCTATTTTCATGATTTCTGTCACTCCTTTAATGAACAACCTAAAATGAACAGTCGCAAAGTCAGCAAAACCAATAAAAAAAGGTTGTTCATTTTAAGTATACTTTAAGTGAACATATAATGTAAGCTGGCAATAGAAAAAGGGGTGTTATGCACTTACTTATTTTTTACCATATTACATTATGATGCATATAAAGGGTGTAATTCAGACATGCTAAGTTAAAAAATTGGAGGAGAACGGTTATGAAAAAGATTTTATTTGGGACCTTTATAATTTTCTTTGTATTAGTAGCCCCATTAGGAATCAAAGCTTTTAATAAAGACCTGAGTTATGAGGGGAATTTAATGCATAATGAAAATAATAAAACTGTTGAAATAGTCGTAGGAAAACTACCAAATGAGAATTTGACTTTATATGCTACCGAAAGAGAAGATTATTTAGAAAATTTTAGACTTGAATCAAATGGAGTTACACAGTATTTCCCAGGCTGGAAAAATGTATCCAACAAGTCTTATTGGCCAAAAATTTTTTATAACGACATTAATCAAGATGGAAAGAAAGAGCTAATTATTGTATTAACAAAAGGGTATGGAACCGGGATTATTGATCAAGATGTTCATGTACTTCATGAGACTAAGACCAATGCAGGTTTGGTTTACAAGGAGATTATTGTAGATAATCCCATGACCGCAATTTTGAAAAACGTGAAAACACAATTAAATAAATCTGAAGCCACTATTAATATAGCCAATGAAAAAATAAGTATTAAAGTTAGTGATTTGGGTATTGACCCTAAAAACTTATTTTCAAACATTGTCACAGGAAACTTAGTTAGCTTTGATGTTTTGAATAATGAACTGGTTGCTATTATAGGTGCACAAATTTCCCCAGTTGGAGGGTATATAGGTAGCTTTCACGTTACATATCTATTCAAAGATGGAATGTATCAAGTTAAAAATGTAATATTCGTTAAAGAAAAAATTTAAAAATTTAAAAGCACCCTACCCAAATCGGTAAGGTGCTCTTATGATGATTAATATGGCGAAACGCGGAAAAATGTATGTTTACCTAGAACTACTTTTTCAACTACCTTAGAATAAGATTGTCCATTATTAAAGGTATAGCTTTCTGTTGAAGTTGAAATATTTATAGCGCGCGATTTGTATGTTGCGTTTGTGTTAAACCATAAGGTTTTCCCAATTGGATTGGAACCCGGATTATTTGCAATAGATAGGCTGTCTTTCCAGGCCTGTGAACTAGTATCAGGACAACGTGCAAATTGGGTTGTCATACCCTGAAATTCTCCTGGTTTAAGTACTACCGATTTATAACTACCACCACCAAATACGGGGAGATTCTTGCTCACTCTATTACTTACAACATAATAAACTGCCCGTTTGCCGTTCAAAGATTCACCCATTGCTTCTGAATATATTAGACGTGCTACTACATCAACATTCCCAAGGTCATTAAATTCTGTTAACCCGGTTTTATCAGTTAAACAAGTGCCTGCGGCTGAAGCTGAAGTCGGTGATCCAAAGTTAACTGACATAAAAATTATACAATAGAGAATGCCTATCGATACTATTTTTTTCATGGTCTCTCCTCCTGATTTATCAGATGCTTGTACTATTCGACAAAATTTTCTGGAAATCCTTTTGAAAAAATACCGTTTGTTAGAAACAGTATTTTTGACCTAGTATATTTTTAAAAAACGCATTCTTTTCATTTTATCTTAAAATATGGTTTGATTGTTGTTTTTGAATAATAGCAAACGAAATTCGATAATTCATAAGACAGTCTAATACAATTAAATTATTGAAGTGGATTGAGGCAATGTAGCAAACGAGCGCGATTGCTTTATAAGCGATTGCGACTATATCGCAATCGGGCCAGGATTATTGTTAAGAGGTCCTTATCGTATTCATAGGAGGTACTTATGCGATTACTCCCTACTATTGTCATACTGCTCTGCGTTACTATAATTTTGATTGGCTGTAATGTAAGTCCAGGACAAAATTTAGGTGGTATGTTAAGTGAGAAACAAGTATTAGAACTAAATCCAGATGCAGACATCTTTGAATTTGATGGATCAGTTTATAAAACGGATGTAGATTGGATTGAAGAGGAAGAATTATCGAAAGTTGAACAAATAGGAGAAATATCTGAAGGGATGGCAAATAAATTACCGGTTGGTGCAAAGATATTTTCCTTAAAAGAAAGAAGAGATATTTTGATTGTTGAGTATGATGGGAAAGAAAAAAGGTACTTGCTCCAAGTTGGCGAATAGGGTTGTTCTTCAACTAATGGGTGCGATTGTGGAAGAAGCTTATTCGCACTCGCTCAGTTGATCGGAGTGGAAGCCGGCGACTCCGGGAGGATCAGCGAGAGCCGTAACGAAGAACGGCTTTTGCGAGTGAAGCGTAGCGGAAAGGAGCACATCTTTGCATTGACAGGTGAAACACCCAGCGAGCGAAGCGAAGGGGTGTGGTTCACCGCCCGCCCTCCGGAACGCGTCCGGCTGCAACGCAGATCAACGGCTTCAAACCATTGTCCGACCTATGGGTGCGATTGTGGAAGAAGTTTATCGCAGCAATCGGCATGGTCGGTTTGCTGGCGTTGCTGGTTTCTGCTAATTCGTAAGAGCAAAATGCAAAAAAAGATGCAGAAGGGCGTATAGCCTTCCTGCATCTTTTCATTATTAGACTTCCACTTTACTGCGTACGAGATAATCGAACGCGCTGAGGGAAGCGGTGGCGCCGGAGCCCATGGAGATGATGATCTGCTTGTACGGGCTGTCCGAGCAGTCGCCCGCCGCAAATACGCCGGGTACGTTCGTTGCGCCTTTTTTATCGACCACAATCTCACCGAAGCGGTTGCGTTCGACTGAATCACCGAGCCAGTCCGTGTTCGGCACGAGTCCGATCTGAATGAATATGCCGTTCAGTTCGATATGATGCTCCTCACCGGAATCACGGTCTGTATACGTGACGCCGTTGACTTTATCAGTGCCGGTGATTTCCTTCGTTTGGACGTTCGTCAGCACCTTCGCGTTCGGCAGGCTGTTCAAGCGTTCCTGCAAGACCGCGTCCGCTTTGAGTTCTGGTGCAAACTCGAGCACGGTGACATGATTTACGATACCTGCCAGGTCAATCGCTGCTTCGATACCGGAGTTTCCGCCGCCGACTACTGCCACGTCCTTGCCTTCAAACAAAGGACCGTCGCAGTGCGGGCAGTAGGCAACGCCTTTGTTGCGGAATTCGGCTTCGCCTGGCACGCCAATGTTGCGCCAGCGCGCTCCCGTCGACAAGATCACAGTCTTGCTTTTGAGAACTGCGCCGTTTTCTAGTTCGATTTCAATGAGATCCTTTTTCTCTAGACGTTTCGCCGTCTGCAGGTTCATGATATCGATATCGTATTCTTTCACGTGTTCTTCAAGGCTTGCCGCAAGTTTCGGTCCTTCCGTGCGGTTGACGCTGATGAAGTTCTCAATCGCTGCGGTATCCAAGATCTGGCCGCCGAAACGATCAGCGACGATGCCTGTGCGGATCCCTTTGCGGGCAGCGTAGATCGCTGCGCTTGCGCCGGCAGGCCCGCCGCCGACAACGAGCACATCGAATGGGTCTTTGTCTTCGAAGTCGGATGCATCCAGTCCGCTTCCCATTTCCACAAGGATTTCCTCGATTGTTTTGCGGCCGCTCGTGAATGGTTCGCCGTTTAAGTATACGGTCGGAACCGCCATGATGTTTTTGCTTTCCACTTCATCCTTAAAGGCTGCTCCGTCGATCATCGTATGTGTGATATTCGGATTCAGTACGCTCATGATGTTCAGCGCCTGTACGACTTCCGGACAGTTCTGACAGCTCAGGCTGATATAGGATTCAAAGTGATGCGTTCCTTCTATGTTCTTCACTTGCTCGATCACCTGATCATCGACTTTAGGCGCTCTGCCGCTCACATGGAGCAAAGCTAGGACGAGTGAGGTGAATTCGTGACCAAGCGGAATACCGGCAAATACAATGCCGGTATCTTCGCCAGGGCGGTTGATGCTGAAACTTGGAGTTCTTTCCAATTCTGCTTTTTCTACTTTGATGAGAGAAGACATGGAAGCCAGTTCATCCACTAGCTCCTGCATGTCCTGTGCTACTTTGCCAGAGCCCGCGCTAATCTTTAGCTGGACTTCCTTTTCCATCATCTCGAGATATTGGGCTAACTGCGCTTTAATATTCGCATCTAACATATAAACCGTCTCCTTAAATTTTACCTACAAGATCCAGGCTTGGCTTCAGTGTTTCGCTGCCTTCCTGCCATTTAGCCGGACATACTTCGCCCGGATTGTTGCGGACATATTGTGCTGCTTTGATTTTATTGACCAAAACGCTTGCGTCACGGCCGATTCCGTCTGCGTTGATTTCTGCTGCCTGCACGACGCCGTCCGGATCGATGATAAATGTACCGCGCTGTGCAAGACCCGCTTCTTCGTCTAGCACGTCGAAAATACGAGAGATTTTCTGTGAAGGGTCACCGACCATGATGTAGCGCAAGCTGCTGATAGCATCTGAGTGGTCGTGCCACGCTTTGTGTGTGAAGTGTGTGTCCGTTGAAACGGAGTATACTTCTGTATCGAGGCCTTTCAATGTTTCGTATTGGTTCTGAAGGTCTTCGAGTTCAGTAGGGCAGACAAATGTGAAGTCAGCCGGGTAGAAGCAGACTACGCTCCATTTGCCCTTAAAGTTTTCCTGGGTTACTTCGATGAATTCCCCGTTACCACTGTTGTACGCGTTTGCTGTAAACTCTTCGATTTGCTTTCCGATCATTGACATGAATGATTCCTCCTAAAGTGTTTTAGATGACTGATACAGTCACATGTTCAAGTTATAGAATATAATAATTCTAATTACACAATCATTATTATATAAACCTGAAGAGTTGTCAACCATATTGATTCTGTCTAGTAAAATGTCATTATATATTATCCGGGGAGATGATAGTATACGACCCGAATTCTCCTTTATTCTCAATTAAATTGAATGATTACCAGTTGGCTCGAAAGCAGTGGAAGGGATTAAACTGAGCAATCTATGGATAAACCAAATCGGACAAGTTAAGTTATGGTTGAAGAACTAATCTGTACAACTGCGGGGCGTGTTAATGTAAGAGACTTTGTGTGGAATCCAGACAAGACCGTTGTGGATTTACGTTACATTTTACTGTAACGTAGTGATTTAATTGAATGACTAAATGCTTTCTAGGGTTCCGCAGCAAATTGTTAGACTGGTCCTAGAGAAAACTCATAGATTTTTCTATGTCACGGAAGGATAAGGCTCTGGAATATACTGTTAAACAGTGTTCTCCTAAGCTTTATAATTTACAAATGATTGAGAAGGGTCATTACATGAATCGAAATTGAATTTAAGGTTTTATAGCGGCTTTTTTGGGGTGATTGGATTAACAAATGCTCATGATTTTAGGACATGGGCTGGAACAATGGTCTTGATCATAGCGAGCAACTATTTAATGATTACGTCGACACATGTGCTTCCGGCTGTAGCGCAGATCAACGGGTTTCAACCACTATTCCGTTACTAATACTATCTGGCGTATAGGTTCTTCACCTATGCATTCAGAGAAACAGTCTGTTAAGTTAAAAGTTATCAGAAAGGAGTATACGCAATGGATGTATGGTTTGTAATTAAAGAGCGTTACATGCTTCTTTCTATTTTTTTAATCATTCTATTAGTCAACATGTTTTTACTTATAGCTATTTGGAAAAACCGTTCTGATATGCCCAAAAGCTTAATCCTGATCATAACGATAATCTGTTCAATCATCATTGCCTTATCCATATTTGCGTTCGTGTTTGCAGTTTCGTTTGGATATAATTCTTAAAAACACCTCAATGACCTCTATGTTCAGTATAATTACACTACAACGTAAAAAACCGGTTAGAGAATAGTCTCTAACCGGTTATACTTCGTTAAAATACTTTATCACCATTAAAAATCGAGTTCTTCACAATAACATAATCTACATTGCGTATGGAACTCAGTGTCTTGCCGCCCGAATAGGAGATAGCAGACTGAAGATCTTGTTCCATTTCAATCAACGTATCTTTCAACGGACCTTTATATTCCACGAACATTTTCTTGCCCTCTACATTCTTCTTTTCACCTTTTTGGAATTCAGAAGCTGAACCGAAGTATTCTTTATACAACAGACCATCTTGTTCCACAGTCTGTCCAGGAGATTCTTCGTGACCGGCAAATAAAGAGCCTACCATGACCATACTTGCACCGAAGCGCACAGATTTTGCGATGTCGCCATGTGTACGGATTCCGCCGTCCGCAATGATTGGTTTGGAAGCAGCTTTCGCGCATAAGCGAACAGCCGCAAGTTGCCAACCACCTGTTCCAAATCCTGTTTTGATCTTCGTAATACAGACTTTACCTGGCCCAATCCCGACTTTTGTCGCATCGGCACCAGCGTTTTCAAGTTCACGGACAGCTTCAGGTGTGCCTACATTACCAGCAATGACAAAGCTCATCGGTAAATGCTTTTTGATGTGTTGGATCATGCGGATCACTTGATTGGAGTGACCGTGTGCAATGTCGATTGTGATGAATTCAGGAACGTGTGCGTCAATCGCAAGTTGCTCAACGAATCCATACTCTTCTTCTTTTACCCCAACACTTATTGAAGCTATTAAACCGCGGGCGTGCATATCTTTAATAAAATCTACACGCGTTTCAGGTTTGAATCGATGCATAATATAGAAATAGCCTTCTTCTGCTAATTGAATCGCAATCTGTTCATCAATAATCGTCTGCATATTGGCAGGAACGACGGGTAAACGGAACGTATGACCACCTAACATAACGGATGTATCACATTCAGAGCGGCTTTCTACCACACATTTTGCTGGAACTAGCTGAATATCTTCATAGTCAAATACGGTTTCCATTACAATCACCTCTATAAACGAATGTTTTCATATAAAATCATTGGATTGTTCGTCCTTTTGTAATTTACATGATTTTTTATTCGTTGTCAACGCTTTCAAAGTAGTTTTCTTTTGAAATGGGACATAGTCAGCCATACGACTAAAATGGTTGTAAGCAAAGTGATAGTGTAAGGAAACCATAAGTCTGAAGGTGTTAGTTCACCGGTTAATAGCTGTGTCGTAGCTGTTAGTAATTCAAGAGGATTCCAATTGGCAGAATTAGGAAATATAGCTGCAATAAATAATGCAATCACGACTAATAAAGTGAAAAGTGTTCCGCCATAGGGGGTAGCGAATAAGGTGTTTCCCCATAAGGTAATCGCCAGTAAGAGTATACCGAATACATACAGGCAACTAGCTGCAAATAGTAAATGTTGCAGTTGGCTTTGATCCCAATAATAAGCAGTGTAAGCATAGGTGATGGTGAATGATAGCGTGATAGCTAGTGTCCAATAGCAAAGAGCCATAAAGAATTTTGCTGTAATTACGGTACTGCGACGTAATCCTTTCGTTAGCAAAATTACAAGCGTACCTTTTTCCAGTTCCTTCGACATCAGCGTACTGAATAATAGAATAAACACGATCAATCCCATTTGTGGAACGTTTTTATAGAACTGTAGCCAAGAATCAAGTGCGGTAGGTTCAGGTAGATTGACAAATGTACCTTCAGGCATGAAGTTCTCTAATACCACCGGAGTGATTTTTGCTGTAAATGGATTTAGTATCCCGAGAATCGAGAAAATGACTAGGACAAGCATTAACTTATACGTCTTGACACTTTCAAACCATTCTTTCTTTAAAAAACCAAGCCACTGATTCATCCGAGCACCTCCAATACGAGTTGCTCAAGCAAACGGGTTTTGGGCTGCATCGATTGTATAGGAATCTTCTGGGTAGTGAGTTCTTGCATGAATGCCAATTGAGTACTTTCATCAGGTAAGTTTACAACTAATTTCTCGCTGTCAATCTTCACTTTAAATCGGGTGTTTTTCAATCGTTCATATACTTCTGTTACAGGTATCGTAAATGTGAAAGTGAATTGACCTGTAATTTGTTGTTTTAAATTCGCCAGTTCATCCTGAAATATAATGGTCCCTTCATGCAACATCGCGACGTGATCACAGATTTGTTCAGCGTCCGAAACGATATGTGTGGAGAAGAAAACAGTTGTTTCCTCTTTCGCCTTGTGTAAAATGGAAAGAATTTGCGCACGTCCAGCCGGATCCAAAGCAGAAGTAGGTTCATCACAAATCAACAATTTAGGGCGGTTTAGTAGTGCTTGTGCGATTCCAAGTCGCTGTTTCATTCCTCTCGAATACGTGCTAACAAGTGAAGTCGTGTCGGCTAATCCGACCAAATCCAATAGTTCATGGATCCGTCCTTGTTGTTCTGTTTTCGTCATATTCGTAATGACTGCACATAACTCCAAATACTGCGTTGCATTATAGAAGGGATAAAATTCAGGAACGTCCGGCAAATATCCAACATATTGATTGGACTGGGTCTCGCCAAAGGTTACCGGTTCACCTGCAATAGTAATGGAACCTGCATTGAGTGGTAATAAACCTAGCATGCATTTCATCAGTGTCGTTTTGCCGGAACCATTTGCACCGACAAATCCGAAAACGGTATGCTCAGGAATAGTGAGATGTATATCTTTCAGTACTTCATGATCTCCGAAACGCTTCGTGACACCATTAATTTGTACGACCATCGTGATCACCTCTTCCAAAAACGAAATAGATTAATGGTCCGATAAATTGCATTAATAACACAATCAACAGCCACATCACTTGATTACCAAAGCGGTAATGGGGATGGCGAATGACATGTATAGCGGAGTAAATGGCCAATCCCAGTTGCAAAATAATAAGAGGAATTAAAAACGGTAGATACTCCATAAGTAAAGCTATGTCGTTATTCATGAGCTTCCCTCCAATCCAAAGCGTAATCGTTGTCGTAACTCCTGCATCTCGTCGTCTTGTTTAAATGTCTCAAAGAATGGCGCATCCATTGACTCTAGGATGGATTGCTTAATGATTTCATTATTGCGCAGTGCATTTGCGCCTAAATCCAATTGTTTTAGCCAACCTTCCAGCAAGTCGAAGTATTCATCACCGCGTAGTGAAAGAGGAAATAGATGATGAACACATACATCCACAAACTTCTCTAAGTATGCATATAGTAACGACCGGTTAGATGAAAGGGCTGCACATTGCGCTGCGCTAAAATAAAATTGTAAGCACACATTTGGATGAAGTGCCCGCATTGAATATAACTCAATTAAACCTTCAATTCGGTGGATTGTTTCATCAAATACTTGTTTATTGGAAGCGGAAAGTCGTAAATAGAGTGGGCTACTGCCGACAAGTTGAATAACATTTTGATACATCATGACTTGGATGACGCGCATCGCTTCTTCTTGATCACCAAGTTGTTCGTGAGCGGTGGCCAGCAAAATCTCGTCTCCGATACTCGGTTTAATTACTCCGTCTAATAATTCCAATGTAGTTTCAGGATTTGATTGCATAAGCGAAATTGTTGCCAGTAAGGAGTTTGCTTGACGCAAAATCCATACATCTTCACTTACTTGTCGAATGCGCTCCAACAAATGATTGGTTTTCTGTAAAATAGAGGGACTATCACTGCTCAACATATGATGATTGATCAGCAATATACTCATCTGTAGTAGGAATGCAGGATCGTGGTAGTACAATTTCACTTGTTCTTCTACATCAATAAAAACCGATTCAAAAGATTCTTTACCAAAACGGGATGCGAATTCATAGTAGTAGTGTTGGATGGCTTCTTTAGAAAGCTGTCTTTCATAGCCAAGCAGTTCATCGACGGTTAATTCGAAATATGAGGCGATTTTCGGCAACAGTGTGATATCAGGGTAGCTTAATCCTTTTTCCCATTTCGACACCGAGGCTTTCGATACTTGGCAATATGAAGCCAGTGTATCTTGAGTAATTTGAAGTCGCTTTCGTTGTTGTAGAATCACAGTTCCTATTTGCAACATATCCTCACACCTTTCTCATATATTCAGTGTAAGGTTAAATGATTGTTGATTCAATCAACTGTTAGGCGATTATTTAGAAGGGGAGTCAACTAACAAGATATTATGTATTAGTACATAAAAAAGCCGGTCTATGAAAGACCGGTTTCACGTCATACGCTTACTGATTCGAAAGCTTCTAAAATATTCTTTTTTGGTTTCGCTTGATATTGCAGAACTTTGTCAGTGGAATCGTATGAATCTCCATAGAAATCTTGGTCTTTGTAGGTATGAATTTCTTCGTAGGTTGTTTTCATCGCGTTGAATACATCTTGTTCATCCGCTTGTGATGACTGCGGGGGTGCCCAGTATAGAATTTCGAGGATAGTCTGTTCGCCAGTAGCTAATGAACGACGGTTATAGCCGATTTTCTGTGCGTGCGTAAATTTTTCACGTGCATAGAACTTCAGTCGTTTCTCAGTATCTGGTTCGGATTCGTCTACTGGTTCAACTTCCAGTAAGATCGTTTTTTTCTTGGTTTTCAACGAATCCAGCAGTTTTTTTCCTAACCCTTCACCACGTGCGGCTGAAGATACGAAAAGATAGTCTACAAAAACGAAGTCCTCCGTTTCCACGTACATCAATACGTGCTTTGGCCCTTCTTCCTTATAGTAGACATTGCCTTTGTCATTCAGTAATGTCTCCATATGTTCCTGTGACTTCATCTCTTCAATTGGAAAATACTCTTTCAATTTGTTGTACCAATGCATTTGTTAAATTCTCCTCCATAGGTAATGAATGTACCTGGAGCTTTTTGTTTGGTGATCAAACAATGTGAGGAAAAAAGAGGTCAGAAAAAAATCCTCACACTTAGTATACACTTATTTTAGTAATAAATAAACCTATTTTATAAAATAAATTTTACTTTTTCATTATAATATATAAAAAACCGATACCTAGTGAATAGTTGGTATCGGTTATTTATGTTTTACCTACGGCCTTTACTGCCTGAATACGCCTCTTTTTTCTTCTTTTCATTCATTACGGTTTTTGCGACAGGATATAACACCATTCCCCATTTTATTAATTTTTTTATAACTCTTATCATATATGCTTCTTCCTCTCGATTTTGGAGTTGTTATAAGTTACTTCCCCTTTTAACGTGCGTATTAAACTTTTATTCAAGAGGTTTAGGAACTGGAGTGGGTTGTTCTATTTCTGTGAACAGATTAGAACTCTCGTTGATTGGCGTAGTTTTAGGTGTGAATGGAATATCAAGTTCTAGTTTTTTGCTCATTTGTTCTAACGTCAGCTGGAGTCTAGCAATGTCCTCCTTTGTTGCATATTGCTTGCGATCAATCAAGACATAACCGAGCTGTCCACTCATTTCGATAGTCGCCCATTTCACATCATCAATTCTTTCAATCCCACTTTGCCGCAAATGCATTTCCAATTCATCCACGGTTAAGCGTAGTTTTTTCATTGTAGATATTTTAAGGATGCCATTTTCAATCACCACTTTAGATCTTCCACGTAAAATACCTTCAAAGAAATTCCACTTCAACGCGAATAGTTCAAATGTAAAAAGTGTCAGTACTAAAATAAATGAAAGGAATAGGGTTTGCCATAGACTTTTGCTTGCTACAGGCTGAATCAATAATGTGCCGACCGCAATCATCAAAACGGTTTGGCCAACTGTCATTTGTGAAATGGACTTGCGGCCAGAAATATGTAACAGAATAATGCCTGCCACAATAATGAGTACCGCTTTCCAAATTGAATCGAATTCCATTATGCTCACGTCTTTTCATGCATTTAACTTTAATATGAGATAAATACTATATAATATGCATGAAAATTATGAATCCTTATTTAATACATTTCCGTATATGAATAAAGGAGTGATCAACATGAAGCAAGATATTCAGATGCGACAAAATAGTCTACAGGAAAAACGAGTGAATCAGCGACGTTTGATGAAACGTTTAGAGCAGACGAGCGAAAAACTAATCACTATGAAACAAAAACGTGATCAACTTCACCGCCAGTTGACGAAAGAACAGCAGGATGTTGTGAAGCTTGGCAAGTTTTCATTTGCGAACAAAATCAGTGAATGGACAGGTAGATGGGATGAAAAGGTGAAAAAGGAGATGGAAGAAGCCGCAGAAGTCGAATTGCAATATAATGAAGCAGAAAAGAACGTACTAGATCTAACTATAGAAGTAGAAGATTTGCGTAATGAACTGGAGAAACCGGACTATATGCATATTGCTGAGGATTGGGAATACTTCTTGAAGGAAAAAGAGTCATGGATTCGTTTGAATGATTCTGTTGCCAATCAAACGCTCCAGAAGATTTCGGACGATCGTGTGCGTGTCTATTCTATGTTGCGTGAAATAGGTGAAGCGTTTGAAGCGGGGGAAAAGGCGGACTACGCGTTGGCAGGTGCAATGAAGAAATTGGATTCAGCCGAAGGGATATCGATGTGGGATACATTTTTAGGAGGAGGCATTTTTGTCTCCGCATTAAAGTATTCCGAAATCAATAGTTCGGATGATCATGTTCATCAAGCGCAACGGGCATTACGTCATTATGAGACGGAATTGATGGATGTGCAAGATGCTGCGACAGATTCTTTCCAAGTAAATAAAAATGATATCTTTACATTCACAGATGTGTTTTTCGATAATATATTCTCTGACTGGATGGTCCATACACGAATTACAGACGGTAAAAAGAAGCTACACGCAGTCATGCAAGACGTCCGTCGTATACAGGACCGACTTGCAAGAAAACGTGCAGCTTTAGAAGAAGAAATCCGGCGACTTGATCAGCAGCAAGATGATATTATCATGTCGTAACGTTAATTAAATGCGTGTCAGCGTCTTCCCTAAATAGCCAAAAAGCACAGTCAAAATCGGGCTCAATAAGCAGAAGAACGCAAAGGGTAAATAAGCAATCGTTGGTACATCAAGCACAGTGGTGATGAAAATCCCTGCGACACTCCATGGAACAAGAGGATTAATGACGGTCCCGGCATCTTCCATTACACGGCTCAAGTTTTTATTTGCCAGTCCAACCTTTTCGTAGCTAGATTGGAAGGCCTGGCCGGTTAATAAGATAGATAAATACTGTTCACCGATCAAAACGTTAATGCCGATTGCAGTAAGTGCAGACGTCAAAATAACTGACGACACTTTACGTAACGCGCTTTCGATTTTAGCAAGTAAGCACTGCACAATACCTAAAGTAAACAGCATACCGCCCATACTAAGTGCGAGCAACACAAGCGAGATTGTGAACATCATGCCTTCCATTCCGTCACTGCGAGACAGTAATTCATCCACGACTGCAACGCCTGTGGATCCTTCATAACCACTAAATAGAATACTTAATACTTCGGATGCTCCATAAAATGTATGGATGTAGGCAACGATAATAGCAGACAATGCACTGACAGCCAGCGTCAAAATTGCTGGTACTTTGACGAATGTTAAAATGATCAGCACGGCTACAGGGATCAACGTATACCAATGTATTAAGTTGGTACCAATTAGTGCATCACTGTATTTCTCGATTGTCGTAAAATCACTTGATGTTACATTAGGCGATAACACACCAAATAAGATGAGTGAGATGAAGAACGCGGGAAATGTTGTCCATCCCATATTGCGTATATGTTCAAATAAGTCTACACCGACAATCGAAGAGGCTAAGTTGGTTGTATCAGACAACGGTGACATCTTATCCCCAAAAAATGCGCCCGAGACAATCGCGCCTGCCGCAATAGGCAAAGAAAGCTCCAAAATATGCGCCATACTAATGAACGCTACACCTATCGTAGCGACAGTTGTCAATGAACTACCGACAGATAAGCCGATAATGGCTGTGACAATGAACACGATGGCATAGAAAAACGTTGGCGTAATGATTTGCAGTCCAGCATAGATCAGGGTTGGAATCGTTCCACCCATCATCCAGCTGCTCACGAGAACTCCGATGAAGAAGAACAAGAACACCGCGCTCATACCAGAACTTGCACCTTCCACTAAACCGCGTTCCAACTCTTTGTAAGAAATTTTCTTCCATAATCCGTAGCCAAATAATAAAAGAATAGCAAATAAAATAGGTACATGTGGTACAGAATCGAATACTATAATGCTAGCACTGATCATTGCCACGATTAGTACAGTCAGTATGACCGACGCTTTTACGGTTGGCGAGTGAATCGCCTTAATTGGAAACATGCTCATGACCTCCTGTAAATGTAGAAAAACTCCTGTCATCCCCTTAAAGGACGAAGGAGTACTCCGCTCTGTCTCTTTGCTGTTGCGAATAAAATATGGAAGATATTGATTCATTATATAATAGATTGCTCTTTACTTATATAAATAGTTATCGTTTTGAATTTTATCACGTCAGAAAGATAAGTCAATAGAGGAGTAGACAGATTATTTCCACGCCGAAAAGTGTAAAGCGATAGAAAGTATTACAAGTATTCGGCTGTTCTTAGAAGTGATCTACTTCTGATGACAGTTTTTTTAGTGTATAAAGCTCGCGTTCTGATACAAATGTATCGTTTCAGGGATAGCAAGTAAGTGCGTACTGAGGTATTGAAAGTCGACTAGTTGGCGATTAGTGCGATAGTAGAGACAACCAAAGGGAGCGAGAGAGAATACTAAAAAAGGATTTTGCCAACAAAAGCGAAGCGTTAAGAGAATATGTAGCGTCAAATTGGCTCACTGTGTCAGACTAGAACGCAGTGTAACGGCAACCTGTCGTTTTACTTGCACATTCTTTTTCCGACATATTTCGCGTACATAGTTATTTGTAAATTATTTAGGGTATTATTAAAATATAACTATATATAGAGAGGAATGAATATTTGTGACAACAACACAAGAAGCTGCTCCTCAGCCAGAGAAGCAGAAACGTAATCTGAATGGATTGTGGATACTCTTGGCATTCGTTGCACTCATAACCATCGTTTTACTTCCTAACCCCGCAGATCTACCTGTCATGGGACAAAGAGCACTAGCCATCCTAGCATTCGCGGTAATTTTATGGGTGACTGAAGCCGTACCGTATCCTGTCAGCGCAGCCATGATCCTTGGATTAGCTGCAGTACTTCTCGGCCTCGCGCCAAATATGGAAAACCCTGAGGAACTGCTTGGAACGAAAAACGCCTTAAGAATGGCATTGGCCGGATTCTCGAGTCCTGCTGTAGCATTAGTGGCAGCGGCATTGTTCCTCGCAACCGCCATGCAGACGACGAATCTACATAAGCGATTGGCACTTTTCATACTGTCGAAAGTTGGCGTTAAGACGGGTGCTATTATCTTTGGTTCCATCGTCGTATCGATTGTCTTGGCGTTTTTCGTACCAAGTGCAACCGCACGTGCCGGAGCGGTCGTACCGATTTTGCTTGGTATGGTAGCTGCATTCGGATTGCCGACAAACAGTCGACTAGGAGCATTGCTCGTCATCACGGCTGTTCAATCTGTTTCGATCTGGAACGTTGGTATTAAGACCGGTGCTGCACAGAATATGGTCGCACTTGGCTTTATCGAGAAAGAGTTTGGTGTATCCGTCGCATGGAGTTCTTGGTTCTTGTATGCAGCTCCCTGGTCTATTCTCATGTCGATCGCTTTATTCTTCATCATGAAATTAGTTATTAAACCGGAAACACAAGTAGTAGAAGGCGGTAAGGAATTGATTCAGGGTCAATTAAAAGAACTAGGCAAAATCAAAGCTTCCGAACTACGCTTGATAGTCGTCGCAGTCGCTTTACTTTTCTTATGGGCAACAGAAGAAAAATTACACCCATTTGATACAACGACTGTCACCATTGTCGCTATTGCGATTTTACTGACACCGAAGATTGGTGTATTCGATTGGAAAACTGTTCAGCAAATGATTCCGTGGGGGACAATCGTCGTCTTCGCGGTAGGTATCTCAATGGGTACACTATTACTAGATACAACAGGTGCGCAGTGGCTGTCTGATAAAGTGTTTGGCGCAATGGGCTTGGATACTATGCCATTGCTCGCAACTATTGCTTTACTGTCACTGTTTAATATTTTGATTCACCTCGGGTTTGCCAGTGCGACGAGTTTGTCATCTGCACTGATCCCGATATTTATTGCATTGGCCACAACGATTTCACTTGATGTTAATGAAGTCGGATTTGTCTTGATTCAGCAGTTCGTCATCAGTTTCGGATTCTTGTTGCCTGTTAGTGCTCCACAGAACATGTTGGCATATGGAACCGGTGCTTTCTCGGTGAAGGACTTCCTGAAGACAGGTGTTCCGCTAACGATTATTGGTTACTTGCTAATCTTGCTACTCAGTGCGACTTACTGGCAGTGGATTGGACTTCTATAAGACTAGACATAATGAAAGCAGAGGCCGCTATCGTCTCTGCTTTTTTACTGTAAAGAAAGGACCGCCACAAGAAGTGTAGAATTGTGGCGGTCCTTTTATTTAGTATGTTTATGAACGAGTAGCTTCTGGAACAGGCAGATCGGTATCTGGTTCTACAGTCGCCGCATCCATTACTTCTGAGTCGATGGATTTTCCTAAAATGTAATACTCCGTTTCATCTTGTGTCAGGCTGTTGTACCGCTTGCGAATAGCCAGGTAGAAGATCACACCGACGATTGTCCAAGCCAGTAATAGTAAGTAAGAAGGCGTTGTAAGTGCTGCTGGAGAATTTGGCACAAGTAGTAATGCCAAGAACGATCCGCTTGCCACCATGCCTAGTAATGCCAAAAACTTTTTCAAAGGTGCAATTTCGCGACCTATTTCTTCTTTACCCCAAGCCAGTACTTTAAATGCTGCGAGACAAGTGAAGAAGTAGGCTACAGATACGCCGGTTGAAGACATATCAACAATCCATGTCAATGCTTGGCGACCGAACCATGGTGTCGGCAAAGTAATTAATGCTACGAACCAGATTCCCCATTTAGGTGTTTGGTTTGCCGTCATCTCACGGAAGAAGTTCGGTAATGCCCGTGCGCGCGCCATAGAGAATAATAAACGACTCGAGGACATGAAGAATCCATTCAAACCAGTGAAGATTCCCATGATAATCGCTACTGCCATCACAGCTAATCCACCAACTCCTAATGCGGATCGGACCACATCACCAGTTACCCATAAATCACCGCTTCCAATATTAGCCGATGCAGGATATGTCCAGCTAGTTAAACCGATCATGATGGCATAGATGATGAAAGAAGTGAATAGGGAAGCAACAATTAGCATAGTTGCTTTACGGGGAGAGAAGTTGAATTCTTCCGCGGCTTGTGGGACATTATCGAATCCGACGTATGCCCATGGTGCAATGGCCAATACTACAAGTATAGAAGTAATAATCGACTGATTCCCTTTAAACAATGGTTGCAAATTGGCAAGCGGTTGCTCAGCTCCAGCGAATGTGAAGATACCAAGTACGATGACACCGGCAACAAGCAAGACGCTGAAATAAAATTGAATTTGACCTGAAATACTTGTACCGGTCGTGTTAATAAACGCAAATGCTAAAATCAGTAAACTGGCGACAATAATTTCTGGTATGTACACGTCCCAACCTGCGACGTTATATAGAAATCCTTGTTTCATAAATCCGGGTGCTAAAAACTTCAATAATAAAGTGAGTGCAGAAGCATTCAATGCAACGATTGATATATATCCAAGTGACAAAAACCAACCGCAAATGAACGCCCATATTTTGCCTGCTGCTATAAAAGCATATGTAAATCCGCCTCCGGAAACTGGAAACTTCTTGATCATGACACCGTAACTGGAGGCGATGATCATCATCACGAGTGCACCGATTCCTAACCCGATGACTGCGCCTAATGGTCCTGAAGATTGAATCCAATCACCTGGTAAGATGAACGCTCCCCAACCAACAGATGAGCCGAGTGCGATAGCAAACACCCATGATGGTTTTAATGTTTTATTTAATTTCCTTCGTGCATTTTCAGATCCTTGATCCATGCGATCCAACCCCTAAGTTAGTAGTATAGCGATTGTATGCCCCTTCTTTAGTCATTTGAAACGTATCAGGCACCATATTATTATTTTACTATCGTAAGACAGAAGTATTTAGTTTTGACGTTGGATTCTGTATAGTGTAATAACATATGATGCAAGCTTTACATGTTGACAGAGTCTATACAATCTTTTATGATTCTAAACAACAAATACTTATAAGAATAGTGGGGTTTTATAGATGAAGAAAGTACTTCTACCATTTATGATCGTTTTATTGGCTGCTGTATTGGTAGCATGTGGTGGTAAAGAAGAAAGTAAGCCCAACGACTCCGCTGAAAAACCGGCAGAGCAAGACGGTCTGCTAGAAGAAGTTCTTGCAAACGGAGTGCTCAACGTAGGAACGGAAGGAACATACGCACCTTTCTCTTTTCATGATGAATCAGGAAAGCTCACAGGGTATGATGTGGAAGTTACACAAGAAGTTGCTAAACGTTTAGGCGTGGAAGCAAAGTTTTTTGAAACACAGTGGGATGCTGTTTTCGCAGGATTAGATGCGAAACGATTTGACATGATTGCTAACCAGGTAGGTGTAAATGAAGAACGCAAAGCGAAGTATGAATTCTCTCAAGCCTATACGCATTCGAACTCTGTCTTAGTCATTCGTGAAGACGCAGATATCGCGTTTGATGGAATGGAAGGAAAGAAAGCTGCGCAAACATTGACAAGTAACTATGGAGAACTTGCAAAAGCTAATGGTGCGGAAATTATAAAAATCGACGGATTCAACCAAGGCGTCGACTTAGTCGTTTCAAAACGAGTAGATGGTACGTACAATGATAAACTTTCTGCACTCGATTACTTGAAGCAAAAACCTGATGCGCCTATCAAAGTAGTTGAGGAAGAAGAAATCTCTGAAGACAATAAATCAGAGAGCGCCTTTTTATTCAGACAAGACAATGAAGACTTAATAGAAGAAGTAAACAAAGCGTTGGATGCGATGCGTGAAGATGGTACATTGAAGACGATCTCCGAAAAATGGTTCGGCGAAGATGTATCTTAATACGATTGCACTAAGTCCCGAACGGATACAGAGATTCCAGGAAATCGCATCAACGTCCATCGGGCCATTGATTGAAGGGGCTATTAAGTATACGATCCCCTTGGCAATCATCGCATTTAGTATTGGATTGATCATTGCAATCTTTACTGCATTAGCGAGAATTTCATCTAATAAATTATTGCGAGCCATCGCGCGGGTGTATGTATCGATCATCCGAGGAACGCCTTTGCTTGTACAACTATTTATCATATTCTACGGGTTACCGACAATTGGTATCACCATTGATCCTTTCCCGTCTGCAATCATAGGATTTTCATTAAATGTCGGTGCCTATGCCTCGGAAATCATTCGAGCGGCTATATTGTCCATTCCTAAAGGACAGTGGGAAGCAGCATATTCCATTGGTATGAACTACTCGCAAGCATTGCGGAAGATTGTTTTGCCACAAGCTGCCAGAGTTTCCGTACCACCTCTTTCAAATTCCTTTATTGGACTGGTGAAAGATACTTCGCTTGCAGCTACAATTTTAGTAGCTGAGACATTTAGACGGGCGCAAGAAATTGCCTCTATGAACTATGAGTTCTTATTCGTCTATACTATGGCGGCTCTTGTTTATTGGGTGATTTGTTTCATCTTGTCGATCATCCAAGGTAGAATTGAAATACGCCTTGATCGTGTTGTCGGTAAGTCAGGGGGATTATCATGATTTCTATACAAGGATTGAAAAAGTCTTTCGGATCGCAAGAAGTACTGAAAAATGTAGATTTAGAAATCGAGCAAGGAAAAGTGGTCGTGATTATCGGCCCATCAGGTTCTGGTAAATCCACGTTGTTACGTTGTTTGAATGTGCTCGAAACACCGAATGGTGGCGTACTGTCTATAGATGGCCAGAAGCTAGACTTTAATTCATCGGTTTCGAAAAAAGCTATCGGTGCTTTTCGACGATTGACAGGAATGGTATTTCAGAGCTATAACCTATTTCCGCACCTGACAACAACAGGTAATGTGACGGAAGGACTCACTACAGTCAAAGGATTATCACGTAAGGAAGCCGTGAAGAAGGCAGAACTGCTACTAGATAAAGTAGGACTGGCTGATCATAAGGACAAGCATCCTTTCCAACTTTCAGGGGGTCAGCAGCAGCGTGTTGCGATTGCGCGGGCACTTGCGATGGATCCGAAAGTCATGTTGTTCGATGAGCCGACTTCCGCTCTAGACCCTGAACTTGTCGGAGAAGTACTTCGAGTCATGAAGGATCTAGCACATGAAGGTATGACGATGGCTGTCGTAACGCATGAAATGAGGTTCGCTAAGGAAGTGGCCGATGAAGTGATTTTCATTGATGGTGGTGTCATTGTAGAACGTGGTGCACCAGCGGAGATCTTCAACCATCCAAAGCATGAGCGAACGAAGAAGTTTTTAAGTTTATTACAAGTATAGATTGAGAAAACGCTTGGCACATTAGATGCCAAGCGTTTTTCTGTGTTGAGCTTAGTGGAAATCAGCTTATGCGCTCATTAATTCGTTTAAGTGATCATAGTTCTGCCTTAACCGCTCAATGCAGCTCAGCAACCGCTCTATGAATCCCTGTGAGCGCTCATTCGGCTTGCACGAGCGCTCAAGGAGACGTCTTCACCGCTCAATCCCAATAACCTACTTCCTATTCAGTCCGGATGCCAACGATATGCATCGAGTGAGACGCGGCCGTTTGCATTGAATTGAACCCCTTCGGCGATCAATCGCTCACGTTGCGTCTCGCCTTTACCTTCTGCATTTTCGGGAGTCGAAATTCCACCTTGTGCATTGATGATGCGATGCCAAGGTAATTCATATTTAGCACTCATCGAATGTAAAATGCGTGAGATTTGTCTTGCGCCACGAGGGTTTCCGGCTTCTGCAGCTACTTGTCCGTATGTCATTACCCGACCTGGAGGAATTGCTTGAATAATGGCTATGGCCTGTTCAGTAAATTTTTCCATAGTGGTGAAAACCTCCTTTTAAATAAAGTCTAGCATAGAATATCGAGACGGGTTATGCCATTATTCAGAAGACATTGAATGCCAATATGGTATTATTTATGTATAGATAGAAAGGAGAATGTATATGAGCTCCAATACACTAGAGTATGCAAAAGTACTAGATCAGCAAGATTTACTTGCACCTTACAGAGAGGAATTTTACTTACCGCAAGAGAAAATCTATATGGATGGCAATTCACTTGGATTATTATCAAAGCGCTCAGAAAAGAAGTTATTCGAACTGCTAGACACTTGGAAAACACTTGCAATTGATGGCTGGACGGAGGGAACGCATCCTTGGTATTACATGGCAGAACAAATAGGGGGAAGAATGGCGCCGTTAGTTGGCGGGAAGAAGTCTGAAGTGATTGCGACAGGTTCTACTACGACGAATTTACATCAAATGATTTCCACATTTTATCGACCTTCGGGGAAAAGAACGAAAATATTAGCAGATGAATTGAATTTCCCGTCAGACATTTATGCGTTACAAAGTCAGATTCGTGTACAGGGGCTTGATCCGGATGAGCATCTGATTCGTGTGAAAAGCGAAGATGGGCTTACGTTGGATGAAAATCGAATCATTGAGGAAATGACAGAAGACGTTGCGCTGATTGTACTGCCATCCGTTTTATATCGCAGTGGTCAGGTGCTAGATATGCAAATGCTTACGCGGGAGGCGAGGGAAAGAAAGATCCCGATTGGATTCGATTTATCCCATTCGGTTGGTTCCGTAACGCATGCACTTCATGAATGGGACGTTGATTTTGCTTTTTGGTGTACATATAAACACTTGAATGGCGGACCTGGATCTGTTGGCGGTTTATTCGTCAATGAACGACATTTTGGTAAAGAAGCAGGGCTTGCAGGATGGTTCGGCTCTGATAAGAACAAGCAATTTGATATGAATCATACGATGACACCTGCAACAGATGCAGGTGCATACCAAATCGGAACACCGCATATATTGAGCCTGGCTCCGCTACTCGGTTCACTTGAAATGTTCGAGGAAATCGGAATGGAGGAAATTCGTCAGAAGTCATTGGAACTCACAAGCTTTATGTTGAGTTGCATAGAGAATGAACTAGGTGAGTATTCGTTTGGTGTCGGGAATCCACTAGACGATTCGCGTGGGGGTCACTTATTACTGCAGCACAAGGAAGCTGCAAGAATATGTCAAGCATTGAAAGCACAAGGTGTCGTTCCAGACTTTCGTGCGCCTGACGGTATTCGGTTAGCGCCTGTTGCATTGTATAATTCATTCGAAGACGTCTGGCAAACGGTACAAATCCTCAAAAATATTATGCAAGAAGATATATACAAACAATTTCCGAATGAACGCGGGGTGGTGGCATGACGAATCAGTGGATCGATATTACACAACCATTGAATCAACGTATTGCGGAATGGCCAGGAGACACACCGTTTAGCTATGAAGTAGCCATTTCGAAAGAGCAGTCTGGTTCGGTCAACATTGGTAAATTAACGATGAGTACGCATATCGGCACGCATACGGATGCTCCTTTTCATTATGATGATAATGGATTAAAAATCTTGGAGTTGCCGGTGGATTTGTATATAGGCAAAGCTTGTTTGGTAGACGTGACAGGAGTTAGTTGTGTGACGCGGGCAGATTTGGAGCCACTTGATTTCGATGGTGCAGAACGACTTTTATTGAAAACGGGAAGCCACCCAACACCAACGAAATTTCCTGAGAACTTCACTGTCATCGGTGAGGATGTCGGACCGTTATTGAAAGAACGCGGTGTACGTCTAATCGGCGTAGATACGCCATCTGTCGATTCGGAGACTAGTAAAGATCTACTTGGTCATCATTCGTTATATCGCAATGATGTGATCATCATCGAGAATCTAGTATTGCATTCATTGGAAGCAGGAAGTTATGAGTTAATTGCATTGCCTTTAGCATTGGAAGATGCGGATGGAAGTCCTGTCCGTGCAGTCGTCAGGAGGTTGCAGTCATGAAGGAAAAGGGGATTCACATCGATTTTCGTGAATCGATGACGTACGGAGAGTATTTACATTTAGATCAGGTGCTATCGAGTCAAGAGCGTCTGTCCGGACATCATGACGAAATGCTGTTCATCATTATCCATCAAGTAAATGAATTGTGGATGAAGCTGATTTTACATGAGTTAGAGACAGCGATCGAATCGATTCAACAAGATGAGTTGCCGGAAGCTTTCAAAATGCTTGCTCGCGTCTCAAAAGTTCAGACTCAGATTATTCAAGCGTGGGATGTCTTGGCTACGTTGACGCCTGCTGAGTACATGGAGTTTCGCGACAGTTTAGGGAAGGCTTCAGGATTCCAATCCTATCAAAACCGTTTGATTGAGTTTGCCTTAGGTTATAAGCAACCCCAAATTATTAAAATCTATGAAAAGGACTCCGAGTTATCAGCGAGATTAGCGAAAGCGTATGAGGCACCGGGAATTTATGATGTAGCCATTCAAGCTTTGGCACGTGCAGGTTTTGCTATCAATACGGACTTACTAGCACGTGATTTTTCAATTACTTATGAAGGAGATCCGAGTGTAGCAGCTGCATGGCTTGAAGTGTACCGTGATGTAGATCGATATTGGGATTTATATCAATTAGCGGAAAAGCTAGTCGATATCGAAGACAGTCATCAGCAATGGCGCTTTAGGCATATGAAAACAGTCGAGCGCATTATCGGCTTTAAGCAAGGCACAGGCGGCTCTTCGGGTGTTCACTATCTAAAATCTGTACTTGATCATCGCTTCTTTCCAGAACTATGGGACGTCCGCACTGAAATTTGACAAACTGGCAAGCTAGCAACTATGATTGAATTTACAATAATCTGAAAATGGGAAGGTGGTATGTATAATGACCAAAAAGTCGATTAGCTATGTTTTGATGGCATTTGTCTTAGTTTTGCAAATTGCTGTTATGCCGTTACAAGCATCTGCTGCGGATACTGAAAAAGCACCTACGTGGATTATTCCTATTAATTACTTAGCGCTAGGGGATTCATTAGCAGCAGGTGTTACACCAAATAACGAATTGGGAAAAGGCTATACAGACTTTTTAGCGGAGGAACTGGCTAAAAGTGAAGTGTTACAGGCAAGCAATAAAGGGTTTTCGTACCCGGGCTATAAGACAGACGATGTCTTGAAGGATTTCGAGATGGACGTCACGAAGCCGATTGTAGGGATCGGACATTCCGACAAAACAGCTTCTCTTCACCAATCGGTGAAAGAAGCACATCTCATTACGTTAACTATTGGTGCAAATGACGTGTTACCGAAGTTTGCGTTTGATGACAAAGGTACACCGCAATTCAACTCGGAAGAATTACAGGCAGCTATTATGAAAGTCGGGATGAACACGCAAAAAATCTTGGCCAAAATCTATCAACTGAATCCGGGTGCACAAGTATATATAATGGGCTATTACAATCCATTCCCTTACTTGAGTCCACAGAATCAACCATTAGTGAATCAGCTTGTCGTAACGTTAAACGATGCGATTAAAAAAGGTATGACAGACACTACAGCGCAGTTTGTAGACACATCGAAGAAAATTGCTGAAGATCCTTATACGTACCTACCTAATCCTGAAAATATTCATTTAAGTCAAGCGGGCTATAAAGTAGTCATGGAGGCTTTCCACAAATCATTGATGGAGAACTATTCATGGTTTGCTAATGATGCACTTACTGTCACGGCTAAAGATGAGACGACAGTAGAACTAAATTGGAAACCAGTCATTGATACGGGTATGATCTCGACGTATCAAATCTTTAATGAGGATAAAATGGTAGGCGAAGTGATGTCACCTGTATTATCTTATGAAATTACAGATCTCGAGCCAAATAAAGAGTATCACTTCTCTGTTCAAGCTGTTAATCAGAACGGCAAAAAGAGTATGCAGAACTTAACTACTAAATACACAATAGATAAAGAACCAACAGTGATGTTTACAGATATTACAGATCACTGGGCTAAAGATGTAATCGAAATGGCGGCAATGAAAGGTATTGTTAGTGGCTATGCAGATCATACTTTCCGACCGGAAAAATCACTAACACGTGCACAAGCTACATCAATTATTGTTCGTGCGTTGGATTTAAAGCCTAAGAGCACAAAATGGGCATTTACTGATTTAGCAGACTATGCGGACAGCACCAAGACGGATATACAAGCGGCTTATGATCATGGTTTAGTAAGTGGAGTAAATAGTCACTTCATGCCAAACAAGCCCATTACTCGTGCACAGTTAGCATTAGTGCTTAGCCGAGCGTATGAAGTAGCAACTGGAAAGCCGTTTACACCAACAGTAGCTGCACCATTTACGGATATTAAGAAGTTCTCAAAAGACACGCAGTGGGCAATAGCAGGCCTTTACCAATTGAATATCGCAACAGGGGATAACGGGAAATTCATGCCAAACCATTCCACGACCCGAGCGCATGCAGCAAAGATGATCGTGCATTCAATGGAAGCTATTGCGCAATAATAAAGTAAACACTAAAAGGCACACCTCACATTGAGGTTTGCCTTTTAGTGTTGTTCAGTTTCAGGAATAGCCACTAGTCGAACTTCGATCAAGGGTGCGATTTATGCAAATTTCTTACGTGGTGTTTTCTTATCCACCACAGCGGCACCGACGATATCCCCCATGACATTGGAAGCGGTACCCGCCATACCAATCAATGCATCAACTCCAGCAATCAGGGCGACGATCTCGAGCGGTAATCCGAACATAGTAAGTACTGCAGATAGCGTAACCAATCCGGCAGCAGGAACGCCAGCCGTTCCAATAGAAAGCAAAGTTCCAATTGCGATGATGACGATAAAATCTACAGCAGATAAGTTCAAGTTCGTAATATTCGCTGCGAAAACGAGAGAAATACCCATGCGCAATGCACCACCGTCGGAATTAAAGACTGCGCCTAATGGTAAAGCGAAGTTCGCTGTATTCTCGGAGACACCCGCTTTTTTAGCAGATTCAATCGCAATTGGCAACGTCGCAATACTGCTAGAAGTGAAGAATGCCGTTGTGTAGGCATCTTTCGTATTACGATAAAAAGGCAATACCGGATTTCCGAAAAGCTTTAAGAACCCGCTGTAGACAAACAACCAAAGAATCAAAACGCCAAGATAGAAAACGCCGACGAATGATAACAATCCAAGTAATGTTTCCCATCCTTGCTCACCAAATGCGGTGGCACTGATCGCGAAAACACCAATTGGAGCATATAACAATACACCTTCAAGAATTTTATAGAACATCGTATTTAGTGCGTTAAAGACACGATCAAGAAAATCGCCCATTTCAACGAGTTTCGTATCTTTGGAAAACTTCATAGAAGACATGGCCATACCAATGATGACTGCTACGAATAAAATGGCCATCAGATCTCCAGATGTAAAAGCTTCGAAGATATTCTTTGGCACAATTTGCAATAGGATTTCTGAGAATCCAGGTGTATGTGGAGGCTCTACTACTGCGTCAGTTGGTAAAGTTAAATTTTTACCTGGCTTGATCCACATCGCCAAAGAAAGTCCGATTAATACAGCGGCGGCTGTAGTTGCCGTATAATAGAGAATTAATTTACCACCCATTTTCCCGAGTTGGGCTAAATTCATTTGATTAACAGCTAATACAACCGTCAGGAAGATGACAGGTATGGCAATCAAGCTGAGTAAATTTAATAACAATGTTCCGAATGGTTTCAGGAAAGTCGTGTATTCGTGAAAAAATATTCCGAGCAATGTGCCCGCAATAAATCCAATTGTGATTTTGACGACAAAAGGTACGTTCTTATACTTATTCCAAATGGGTATCACTCTCCTGTACGTTACTTATTCCCTCAGTTAGTGAATTACGGTGCGAGAATATTATTTTATCATATCATATCCGTATAAATTGGTTGCGTTAAGTATCTTGATATTGCTTTACTTTCGATTAGAAAAGATTTAAAATAAAATTAATAGTTAGCCAGACTAACTAAAAGTATAAGAGGTGTAAATTTATGAAGCAATCACAACAGTTTTTTGCAGAATACGTTCAACTCTATCGTCCATTGTTGAATCGATTAAATAATTTACTGGCTCCGTATCAATTATTTCACTCACAATGGGGAATACTGAAGCTATTACGGATAGACGGTGAAATGACATCAGCAGAAATTGCTATACGTAGGCAAGTGGAAAAGCCAAGTGTCACTAAAATTGTCCAGCGTCTATTGGAAATGGGTTTAGTAAGCATTCGTCCGGGAACAGATCGTAGGGAAAAATGGATTGGTCTGACAGAACAAGGACAAGTTACAGTAGCAAGTATTATGGCTGACTTGGAAGTGTTTTATGAGGATTTACTTGAAGGAGCAACAGAAGAAGATCTAGAAGCAGGAATTCGTATATTACAATTAGCAAATAAAAATCTATATAAATGAAAGAGTGGTTAAATGGATAATAGAAAAATTTGGACAAAGGACTTTATTGTTACATCAATTATTAACTTCTTTTTAATGTTAGTTATGTATTTACTTATAGTTACGATAGCGCCATATTCGGTAAAAGAGTATGGTATATCAACAAGTGTTGCAGGTCTTGTATCGGGTATTTTCATCATTGGAACATTAATTGCCCGCCTTGCCATAGGTGGGTTAATAGAAAAGATCGGAAGCCGAAATATTCTTTTTATAGGATTGTCAGTCACTGTATTGGCATCTATTTTTTATTTTGGTGCAGTAAACTTACCATTATTGATGGCGAACCGATTTTTTCATGGAATTGGGCTTGGTATTTCTTCTACCGCAACAGGTACGATGGTAGCGCAAATGCTTCCACCTTCACGTAGAGGTGAAGGAATTGGGTATTTCAGTTTAAGTACAGTTATTGCTACAGCAGTGGGGCCTTTTTTAGGCATATTCTTAAGTCAGCACTATCATTTCAACATACTCTTTATGTTTTGTCTGACAATCAGTATAGGTTGTGCGGCTATGTTCTTTTTTGTTAAGAAA
This sequence comes from Sporosarcina sp. P20a, assembly GCF_002743175.1. NCBI lineage: Bacteria > Bacillati > Bacillota > Bacilli > Caryophanales > Caryophanaceae > Sporosarcina > Sporosarcina sp. P20a. The sequence goes on along the minus strand of NZ_PDYT01000014.1, from coordinate 36,753 downwards.
ACACCTGCTGTCATGCCTAAAAAGAATGAGACGATAGCAAAGACATTCGGAGTTCGCGAATTATTGGAAGTGCAAGCATTACCGATCGCGTTCGTGACGTTGTTAGCTGCTATTGCTTATTCTGGTGTGCTTTCATTCATTTCGTTCTATGCCGAGGAAATCAACTTAGTCAGTGCAGCTAGTTTCTTCTTTTTAGTATACGCCATCGCTGTACTGCTATCGAGACCCTATACCGGTAAGCTATTGGATGTAAAGGGTAACAAGTTTGTTGTCTATCCTTCGTTATTATTATTTGCAGGTGGGTTGTTATTATTAAGCGGGGCAAATGCAGGTTGGATGTTACTTCTTGCGGGTGGCATTCTTGGGCTCGGGTTTGGTAACTTCCAATCATGTGCACAAGCTATTGCTTTGCAAGGTGTAAAACCTGAGCGTTTAGGTGTGGCTACGTCAACGTTCTTCATCTTCTTAGACTTTGGTTTTGGCTTTGGCCCGTATGTACTCGGATTACTTGTACCGATTATCGGCTATCAGCAACTGTATTTGGTTCTCATGGTGATCGTACTGATTGCACTTGGTTTTTTCATGTTATTCAGTCGGATGCGCCAACGTCCCATCGTAGAACAGAGTTGATAAACTATACAAAAAGACACGACCATTCGGTATGTAGTGTCTTTTCATATGTGTGTTAAACAATTCCGGCCGTGACGTTTGGAAGTATATTGGGCTTCGTCAGCCCTGCCGTAAATATGTCTCGATTGGTCGCCTTCTTGGAAACTCGTTATGCCCATACTAACGGTTATAGCAATGCTATTCCATTCGGACTTCTCTATATGGCATCGAAGTTCTTCTGCTCTTACACAGTTCTTTTGGTGATCAGGATCATCAAATAGTACCGCAAACTCTTCTCCGCCAATCCGAGCTACTAAGTCGGGGGAATAAACTTTGTGCTCTAACTTGCGAGCTAATTCCCTCAGTACATCATCTCCTACTTGATGCCCATATGTATCATTGACGGTTTTGAAATGGTCGATATCAAACAGTAATAATGAGAAAGAACGTGTCTTAAAGAGTGTTGCACGATCAATCGCAGCATCTAGACTTCTTCGGAATAAACGACGATTATAGAGTCCTGTTAATTCGTCACGTGTAGCTAGTTCTTGAAGTTCCTCATTCAATTCCAGAAGTTGCTGTTGCTTGTATTCCACTTCCTCAAGCAATCCAAGTAATTTATTGTACGCTTCATCTGTCTGTTGTTGAATTTGCTCTGCTTCTTTTTTTGATTTCAATAACTGATTCTCATATTCATCCCGTACTTTAATTTGGACAACGATCCCTTCATACAATCCATTACGTTTACTGACATTCATTAGTACAGGGAGGGGGCGTTTATCTACTTTAAAGTTTAAATACATTTCCCGTATTTCTTGGTGCACGGAAATGGACGGCACAAAGTAGGTTTGGAAATAGACTTTAGATGGGACTGTTAGCACGTCATGCATATGTCGCGGCATTTTGTCTAGGCGTAATACGTCTCGCATCGTCTTATTCATTTCAACAAACTCCCAGTCACTTGTTAAGACGAAATATCCGCAAGGCAATAAGTCCAACCGCTCGTCCATAATTTATACGCTCCTGTCCTCTTCTATAAAACGTCTAATCTCTTCAATTGTTTCTTTAGGATGACTGATATGTGGATTATGTCCTTTTGCCTTCATGATGACCAGTTCACTATCCGAAATGTGTTTTTGAATATAATGACCCACTTCGAGCGGTACAATAGAGTCTTCAGTTGGCTGTAAAATAAGCGTTCTTGTTAGAACCTTAGATAATTCCTCACGAACGTCTGACATGAATGTTGCTTCTGCAAAGCGACGCGCGATGCGAGGGTCATTCGTACATAGCATAGACTCGAACTCTTCAGATAGATGTGGGCGATCTTCATTTTTCATCGCAATAGGTGCTAAGTATTTAGTGAACTCTTTATAGTTCATCTCCATCATATCGAGTAATTCATCAATATCTTCACGTTCAAATCCACCATAGTAATCGACTTCATTCAAGTAATGAGGTGATGGGCCGATCATGATAAGCTTTTGCATCAAGTCAGGTCTTTGGATGGAAGCGAGCACACCAATCATTCCGCTTACTGAGTGACCCACGTAGATAATATCTTTTAGTTCTAGTGCATCGCATACCTCGATCACATCTTGTGCGTAGCCAGGTAATGCTGCATAGCGCTCTGCTGAGTAGGCTGTCTTATCACTTTGGCCAGAGCCTACATAATCAAATGTCACAATCCGATACTGTTCTTGGAATGCGGGAACGACATGATTCCATACCGTTTGATCACAGCCAAAACCGTGTGCAAAGACTATGGTTTGTTCACCAGAACCTGTTATATGTACAGCGTTTCTTCTTTTAATATCTATTGTCATAAACTCCATTCCCTTCTTCTGAACCTCAAGTAAATTATTACCATTGTAGCATAGAAAAAAGATCCGTTTATAATACTTTAGCGATAAAATAAAAAACACCTGTGATTATTCTCACAGGTGTAACGTCTTAGTTTGTAAAGTTATCGAAGTATCCTTGAATAAAGACAATAGGTGTACCTTTGTCACCACTACCTGAAGTCAGGTCGGATAAAGAACCTATTAAATCCGTTAGCTTACGAGGAGTTGTACCCTGTGAAGCCATAGATCCCATTAAATTAGTGTCTTTATTCTCGATGAAATCAGATACTGCTTTCTTTAATTCTTCTCCGCGTAATTCAGAGAAATCATTATCAGCTAAGTATTTTAGTTTCACTTCATTTGGAATACCGTCAAGTCCATCTGTATAGGCAGGGGATACGACTGGATCAGCCAGTTCCCAAATCTTACCTACAGGGTCTTTGAACGCGCCATCTCCGTAAATCATCACTTCGATATGTTTGCCTGTTTCTTTTTTTAACATGTCCTGAATGTTATCTACTATAGGCTGACAGCTATGAGGAAACAGTTTGATGCTGTCCTCTTGAGCTTTGTTTGCGCCAAGTAAGCCGAACTCTCCGTTGTAGCCACTGCCATCAATAGAAGTTGCTAAGATGTCATCCAAACCATAAATCTTTTCGGCACCATTTGCTTCCAAAATACGCTTCGTTCTGAAACGTGTATGGATGTCGCAAGTCAATACAGTTTTCGTATAATCTAAAATCGTTCTCGCATTATTGGAGAAAATGACTTCATGTTCTACACCGAACTCGTCCATCAATGATTTATAGTATTCGATATAATCAACGCCTGTGAATGGGTGTTTGTTATCGCCGAAGTGCTCGCGGAACTCAGCTTCAGTCAATACGTCAGTCCAAGGGTTCACTCCCTTTTCATCTAGACGATCTAGTTCAACTAAGTGGTTACCGACTTCATCAGAAGGATAGCTAAGCATTAAAACGATTTTCTTCGCACCTTTTGCGATACCGCGTAAGCAGTTTCCAAAACGGTTACGACTAAGAATAGGGAAAATGACACCAATAGTATCATCACCGAATTTCGCTTCGATATCTTTTGCAATATCATCGATTGTTGCATAATTTCCTTGTGCACGTGCTACGATCGATTCCGTAATGGATACGATATCTTTATCTTGAAACGTAATATTTTCTTTTTCAGAAGCTTCTAATACACTATCCACTACGATTTGCTCAATATTGTCACCTTCATTGATAATCGGGCAACGTAATCCTCTAACAACCGTTCCTACAACTCTTCCCAAAACAATCGCTCCTTAGTGAAACTCAATTTGATCACTCTTCTTTGTATTATAACGTCCATTTATGGTATAAGTAAAATTAATATACTTAATAGGTGGTATAAGGAGAGGTTATATGTCAATCAACTTAGAGTGGTATAAAGTCTTCCGTACCGTTGTTCATAAAGAAAGCTTTTCGAAAGCCGCTCGAAGTTTATTTATGACACAACCAGCTGTCAGTCAAATCATATCGCAGCTAGAAGGAGCATTGGATACACGTCTGTTCAATCGTACATCCAAAGGGGTGACATTAACCGATGAAGGCTCCTTGTTATACGAGTATGTCAATTCGGCATTAAATTTAATCGATGCGGGCAATGAAAAGTTGCAGGAGTTGAAGAATCTATCTTCAGGTGAATTAAAAATAGGGGTAGGGGACACGATTTCCCGTTATTATCTGCTACCTTATTTGGAAGCTTTCCATACAAGTTTTCCGGGTATTCGATTCAAAATAATTAATGGCACAACTTTAGAGCTAATTGCTGCGCTAAAATCAGGCGAAGTGGATATTGCCATTTGCAACTTTCCGATTGATGATGATTCTCTAGAGAAGCGTGCTTGTTTTGACGTGCAAGACACGTTTGTATACGGAGAACGGTTCCGAAAGCTTTTCTTGAAACCTGTGCCTCTGCAGGAGCTTTCAAGATTACCGTTAATTCTGTTGGAGTCTAAATCCAATTCGCGCCAGTATGTAGAAAGCTTTCTGTTAAAGGAAGGTGTAAAGATTTATCCTGAATTTGAATTGGGATCGCATGAGCTGTTGCTGGAATTTGCACAAATTAATTTGGGCATTGCATGTGTGGTAAAAGAGTTTTCGGAAGAGTATTTGGAACGTGGCATACTACAGGAAGTAGAGTTTTTGGAGCCCATTCCTAAGCGTAGCATCGGCGTTTGCTACCTAAAGGGAGTGTCATTATCACCAGCCGCTTCGAAGTTTATTGGGGTATTGGGGAAGAATTAGATAAGCTGGCAATGGATAGGGTAGGGGATTGGTGCTTCGGAGGGGACGCTTTCCGGAGGGCGGGCGGTGAACCACACCCCTACGCTGCGCTCCGGTGGGTGTTTCACCTGTCCCGCTGATCCTCTCGGAGTCGCCCCTCCTACGCGCCAATCCCTTGCAGTGTAAGTAGGTAACACTTTTTGTTGTGCATTAAAGTAAGTTTTGTATAGGTTTTGAACTTCAGTACTTGAATCTAAATAAGTTAAGACAAAACAATAATTCACACACTACCGACAGTGAGGGATATAAGTACCTCCACTATAAAAGTACGATGGAAGCGGAAGTTGGCGGCGAAGTGCAAAGATGTGCTCCTAACGCTTCGCTTTTACTCGCAAAAGCCGTCCTTCGTTACGGCTCTTCCTGATGGATCAGCTCGAAAGGAGAGACAACCAAAAGGGAGCAAAGCGACCTGGTTGGCTCAGCGAGAGCCCATGGGAAAGCGTCCGCCAACTGGAGCTTCCATCCCTTAGTACTCACAAGTTTACTCACTATTCACATGAACTTGCTTTTAACTTCGAATCTTAACTCCATACATAAAAAAAGGCTGTCGCAAGAAGGGGATCTTCTTGTGACAGCCTGTGCTTGATTATGCGTAAATATTACGATCCCAGAAACGGTGGTGTGCAACAGCCTCTACCCATTGCTCGCCTTCGCCTGAAACCGTCAAGTCCATCAAAATACCAGGACCTGGTTTTGCCTTCGACTTGTCCATCAACTCTTTTGCCGCTGGAGCAGAGCCGATTGGCTTGAAATGCATATACGCTTCATTGATGAAATCAGCGACACCTGCATCGAACTTCTGTTGTTGCTTCGCTTTTCCGCCCACAACATACAACGCATCATATAGGACGGAATGAACCGTCAGTAGCGTTTCGTCGACATCGACTGTCGCTCCGTTTTGTCCGGTCAGCTTGCCGAACTTCTCGCTCACAATATCAACCGTCATACCTGCGTCCAATGAAGCCTTCAAAAACGGCTCAAGCGCTTCATCGTCAAATTGGTCTGCGATTAATACGGCTACTGTACGCGTATTAGGCACTTTCGCCGTGTTTTCCTGACTAAGGGCAGGGGATGACTTGGATTCGGTGGACTGCGTAACATCTGTTGGTGCATCGACACCGACTGCGTCTGCAACTTGAGTCGCCATATCCATATCAACATTAGCAAACATATCTACCGCTTGTTTTCTCACATTCATATCATTCACTTTTCCAATTTCAAAGCTGAACGCTGCGATTATATGCTCTTTTTCCGCGTCAGACATACTGTTCCAGAATAGACGGGCCTGTGAGAAATGATCCTTAAACGAATCACTTCGGGCTTGTACTTTGCGGCCTTCTACCTTCTCTTGGTAATGTACGTAACCGCCATCTTCCTCGGAACTCGTGTCCGGTTTATTATTGGATAATGAATTGTTATGATAGTGAGTCTGTCCGACGTTGATCGTTTGTCTGCCATATCCGTCACGTTGGTTATTGTGGAACGGACAGACCGGTCGGTTGATAGGTAACTCATGGAAGTTAGGTCCGCCTAGACGGATCAACTGAGTATCTGTATAAGAGAACAGTCTTCCTTGTAGCAATGGATCGTTCGAGAAATCAATTCCAGGTACTACGCTGCCAGGGTGGTATGCTACTTGCTCCATTTCAGCAAATACATTGTCTACGTTGCGGTTTAAAGTCATTTTCCCAATGATCTTTACCGGAATATCTTCTTCAGGCCATAGCTTGGTAGGATCTAGAATGTCAAAATCAAATTTGAATTCATCTTTTTCTTCTAGTAATTGAACACCAAGTTCAAATTCCACGAAGTTTCCATTTTCAATCGATTCCCATAAATCACGACGATGGAAATCAGGATCTTTTCCGTTAATCTTCTGTGCTTCATCCCAAACTAAAGAGTGGGCACCGAGTTTTGGTTTCCAATGGAATTTCACAAAGTGGGCTTCACCTTGATCGTTTACAAAGCGATACGTGTGAACACCAAAGCCTTCCATCATTCGGAAACTCCGCGGAATGGCACGGTCGGACATTTGCCACATGACCATATGTGCGGATTCCTGATTGTTCGCAACGAAATCCCAAAATGTATCATGTGCTGAAGCGGCTTGCGGCATTTCGTTATGGGGCTCGGGCTTCACAGCATGTACTAAGTCAGGAAATTTAATAGCATCTTGAATAAAGAATACCGGTATATTATTTCCGACTAGATCGTAGTTTCCTTCTTGCGTATAGAACTTCACAGCAAAACCTCGCGCGTCACGTACGGTTTCAGCGGAACCTTTACTCCCTGCTACACTAGAGAATCTAGTGAATACAGGCGTTTTGATACCTGGCTCCTGTAAGAATGCTGCTTTCGTATACTTCTTCATGGACTCGTACACTTCGAATTCACCATGCGCTGCAAATCCTCGTGCGTGAACTACCCGCTCTGGAATCCGTTCGTGGTCAAAGTGCGTCATTTTCTCTCGGAAATGGAAATCCTCCATCAACGTCGGACCACGCGTCCCTGCTTTTAGGGAGTGTTCATCTTCTGAAATCTTTAAACCTTGATTCGTTGTCATAGCGTGTTCCCCATCGTATGCGCGAAACGTCTCCAATTGTTTGTTTTTACTTTCTTTATTTACTTGGTGATCGTTCTTCACATAAAATCCTCCCATCGTAAAATAGTAGTCTGCCTTTCCTATTCCCCAATTATGAGAGGATAAACTGAAGACTATATTCTACCGGAACGAATGATGGAAAATAATAAGTAAGTAAACATTAAGGCTGCGATGACCGCGCCGACTTCAATGAGAGGTAACTTTAAGAAGAGAGCAGTTTGTCCAGCAATGGCAGAACCGATAATGAGACCAACCATGAGAATGCTAAATGCCAACAACACAATACTTAGGGATAAGCGATTGGCAATCTTATCAAGCCGGCGGAATATAATATTCGTTTGCTTCAAGCCGACGTCTAATTCTACTTTACCTTTTTGTATAGTTTTGATAGCTTTTTTCATATCGTTTGGTAACTCGGATAAAATTTCTGCATTCTTTAAAAAGGTATGCCAGCCGTTTTCCAATAAGTAGCGTAGGTCGAATTGTTTGAACACCATCTTTTTACCATACGGTTCGATGGCTTTCATAATACTGAAAGAAGGATCCAGCTTTCCTAGTACACCTTCAAGTGTAAGAATCACTTTTACAAGAATGGCGATTTCATTCGGCAGACGTATGCGGTGTCGATAAGCAATTGAGAAAATCTCCATGAATACATCACCTAATCTTAAGTCTGTAAGTGATGTTTCATAATATTTCCGCTGAATAATCTGCAAGTCACGATACAATGCATCTGTGTTAGTTTTTTCATGTAAGATATTCATAGCTTCAAATACATCGATTAATCGGGCGATATTTCCTTTTTGTAAGGCGACGAGTAAGGAAATGAAATGATAAGTCATTTCCTTACTTAGTTGACCGACCATACCGAAATCTAAATAATGAATAACGTTTCCAGGTGCAATGAAGATATTACCGGGATGGGGATCACCGTGGAAAAAGCCGTTTTCCATTACTTGAGAAAGCATCGAATCCGCAATTCTTTCTGCAATTACCTTACGATCATATCCTTCGCGGTCTAGTTGTCCGACATTGCTCACTTTAATACCTGTGACCAGTCCCGCTGTTAGGACAACACGCGTAGTGTATTCATCGTAGACTACTGGGACTTGAATAGTAGGATCTTTCACAAATTGCTGCGAGATCCGTTCAGCGTTACGGCCTTCCAGTTGGTAATCTAGTTCTTCCCGTAGTGAATGAGAGAACTCATAGATTAAATCTTTTATATGATATGCTTTCGCCCAGTCCATATTCTTCTCGAGAAACCCTGCCAAGTCGTGCAAGATGGCTAGGTCAGTATTTATTTGTTGTTGGATATTAGGTCGCTGGATTTTCACAGCTACTTGTTCACCGCTAGGCAAACGAGCGGTATGCACTTGACCTATAGAAGCTGAAGCGAGTGGTTTTTCATTGAATTCCAAAAAGAGCTCTTCAATCGTTCCACCTAATTGATGCTCGATGATTTCCCTCACGACTTCAAATGGAAAAGATTCTACATGGTCTTGTAGCTTCTCAAGCTCTGAAGCAATTTCCTCAGGCACTAAATCTCGACGACCGCTGGCGATTTGTCCAAGCTTAACGAAAGTTGGTCCAAGTTGTTCTAATGCAGTTCGTAATTTTTTACCGACATGATACAAATTCAAATCAACTTGTTCGTCCGCAGAAGCAAATTTACGATCTGTCAGTCCAAGACGAAATAAGATATGACTAAATCCATTTCTTAAAAAGACATTGATGATTTCTTGTGAACGTTGTGCATTTTTCATTCTTCGTTTTAACAAAAAGAACACCTCCGTATCTACCCTCTCTACAAAAGATACCATTGAACTTGTATAATTAAACACTAAAAAGGTCCCCGTCCTCTCTGTTGAATAGAGAATAGGAGACCCTTCTATATTAGAAGATTTTTTTCCTGTCACGTTCATCCTTCAAGACCTCGACCGCTTCACGGAAACGCAGTGAATGGACGTTTTCTCTTTCTCTTAGAAACTTTAGAGAATCATTAATCCATGCATCGTCTGAAATGTCGATAATCCATTGATACGTAGCGCGCGCTTTTTCTTCCGCTGCTATATCTTCATACAAATCAGCTATCGGATCTCCCTTTGCTTGGATGTACGTCGTCGTAAAGGGTACACCACCCGCATTTTCATAAAACAGCGCATGACCGTGATTGACGTAATGTGCACCAAGCCCCGCTTCTTCAAGTTGTTCAGGAGTAGCGTCTTTCGTTAATTTGTATATCATGGTAGCTAGCATTTCTAAATGGGAAAACTCTTCGGTTGCAATATCATTCAGTACGCCGATCACTTTGTCAGGAACGGTGTAGCGCTGATTCATATAGCGTAATGCAGCAGCGAGTTCGCCGTCTGCACCGCCATATTGCTCGGCAATATACCTCGCAAGTTTTGGGTTACACTCTTTGACTTCTACCGGATACAATAACTTTTTCTCATAGACCCACATCCATATTCCCTCCAGTAACCTAGTGTGTATTTAAAACTACATTTGCCATGGCCAAGGCGCTTGATTCCAACGCCAACCTGTATCAATTGCTTGTTCCGACGGTATGGAATTCAATGAAAGCGGTCCGAAACGCTTTTCATACAATTTTCGTAGCCTAGCCGCTTCTTTAATAGCAAGTCGCCATTGCGTAAGAGCTTCTTGATCATTAGGGTGCGTGTTGGTATAGAGAGTCAGTTCAACTACTACAAAATCGGCTTGCTGCACATTCTTCAACATGTCTCTTCGCTCAGTTGCATCCATCAGGAGATTCCCTCCCTTTTTGAATAGCCATCGACTAGTGCCGGCCACAGCGACCCGTGTTGTAAAGCTTCAGCAGGTGAAAATTGTGGAAGTGAAGCGGGCTGGAAATTCATAAACAGCTGAGGCGGCAAGGAAAACGTTTTGACTTTGACAGGTGGACACGGATCCCATGGAGAAATATACGGTTCATAACTGCCTGTGAACGTATAATCCATTCGTTATCAACTCCTCTACGCAAGATATGTAACTTTCTCATGTCGTATGACTAGACATATTGACTTTGTGCAACAAATAAAAGAACATTAGTAGTCTAAAGGTTATGTAATATAATAGTAATATCTAATTAATATATTTATTAATAGCGAGTATTCTAGTACAATGGAAGGGGTAATTAATATCTAACTGAATGAATTGAGGGGATATGTAGCTTCGGTAATACCCTAGGATGAATACATACAATGAAGGAGACGTTCAAATGAAACGCGGAGATGGAATAAATGAATGATTACTCCATATTTATCGGAAGACAGCCGATCCTAAGCAGATCAGGAGAGATTTATGCATATGAACTACTGTACCGAAATAGTGAAAAAAACTTCTTTCCTGATATAAATCCTGAACAGGCTACAATCGGTCTATTAATCAATACTTTTCTCTCCGTTGGAATAGATCAGGTAACAAGCGGTGTGCGTTCCTTCATAAACTTTTCAGGTGAACTGCTTGCGCAGGATATATTTATGAGTCTGAATCCTGATCAAGTAGTGATTGAGATTCTGGAAGATGTGGAAATAACACCCGCTCTGTTGCGTCGGCTGCGGATGTTTAAGGAAGCAGGATTCACTCTGGCGCTAGATGATTTTATTCTACAAGATCAATATGTAACAAATTCTCAGTTATTTGAACTCGTGGACATTATTAAAGTGGATTTCATACAAACGAGCATAGCGGAGAAACATCGCATCACCACATTTTTGAAAAGATATCCATCGATTATTTTATTGGCGGAAAAGGTGGAGACAGAGGCAGATTATCAGCTTGCATTAAAGAGTGGCTATGATTTGTTCCAAGGCTATTTTTTTGCGAAACCTGACATTATTAAGAGTGCTGAAATTCCATCCAACACATTAATACATCTGCAAATTATTGATTATTTCCAACAGGATTCTCAGTCTATCAATCAGCTATCCGATCTAATTATGCGGGATGTATCGATTTCCTATAAACTATTACGTTTTATCAACTCATTAGCATTTGATATACCGCGTCAAATCAGCTCCATCAAGCAAGCGATTATGATGATCGGACTAAATGAAACGAAGAAGTGGCTACAAGTCTTGATGTTGCATGATTTAGGTTCAGATCTACAAGATGGTCGTGTGGAAGCACTTGTTGAATTATCACTTCGTCGTGCGCGAGCATGTGAACTGCTAGCGAAGTATAAAAGAAAGCCAAATAAAGACGAGTACTTTCTGACCGGTATGTTTTCACTGATCGATGCAGTGATGCGGCGTAAATGGGAAGATATATTGCCATTACTTTCTTTATCCGACGTCATTATGGATACGTTAAATGGAAAACAAACTGAAATGAGTCCATATATGGAACTGATAGAATCGGTAGAGCGTTTTGAATGGCAAACAGTCGAGCGACTTTCACGTGAACTAGCAATTCCTAAAAAAGAGTTAAGCGATATCTTTCTACAAGCCTTGCGCTGGTCGCGTGGAATAGAGCATGAAATGAATTGATTACATATGGAAAAAGACATTTTCTCTTGAAGATGTCTTTTTTGATGTGTAAGATAGACAGTTATAATCTATTTGGTAATTTCTTATTCTGTAATTTATATAGGCAGAAGAACGTTATATCTCTTGAGTTTGGGGTAAAGAGTGTAGTAAGAGAGTTACCAAATGAACACTAGGAGTCGATAAGTTTGGACAAAAAGTTCTGGAAAAATCCCGTGTTCTCTATTTCTGCCGTATTTATATTGATCCTCGTCATATTAGGATCGACGATACCGGGTCCCTTTGGTGTGGTTTCCGAAAGGCTCTATCATTTCACGACAGATAACTTTGGGTGGTTCTATTTACTAGCTGTATTTATTGTCATTATATTTTTAGTAGGATTGGCAATTAGTAAATTTGGGGCTATTCGTTTGGGTGGAGATACAGAACGCCCAGAATATCCATTTTTCACATGGATCGGCATGCTCTTTTCTGCTGGTTTCGGTGTAGGGCTGGTGTTCTGGGGCGTGGCGGAACCAATGAGTCACTATTTCAAGTCACCTATTGCAGGTGTTGATTCTCAGACAGAAGAGGCAGCACGTGTTGCGATGGGTTATTCATTCTTCCACTGGGGTATTTCACAATGGGCCATCTTTGGTATAGTCGGGCTGGTTATTGGGTTTCTACAGTTCCGAAAGAAGAAGGATGGTTTAATTTCAACGGCGCTTGAGCCTTTGATCGGAAGTAATCGCCACGTGAAGACGGGTATCGATTCATTTGCGGTTATAGCGACTGTCATGGGTATTGCCACTTCATTAGGTATGGGTGTCTTACAAATGAGTGGTGGACTGGAGTATGTCTTTAATATTAAGAGTACGTTTACGATTCAACTACTGATTATTGCTGTTGTGTTCGTCGCCTACATGACGAGTGCTTCTACAGGCTTGAGTAAAGGTATCGCATATCTAGGTAACTTTAACTTGGGTATGGCGATTGCGTTATTGCTATTTTTCTTTATAGTAGGACCAAAAGTATTTATATTGGAAACCTTTACGCTAGCAATTGGGGATTATATTAATAATTTTATTACGTACAGTTTACGTTTACAACCTTATCAAGGCGGCACTTGGGTGAAAGACTGGACCATCTTCTACTGGGCTTGGACTATCGCTTGGTCACCTTTCGTCGGTGCATTCGTTGCACGCGTGTCGAAGGGACGAACAATCCGAGAATTCATCATGGGGGTCATGGTCATCCCGCCTGCATTTTCTTGTATGTGGATTGCTACGCTTGGTGGAACTGCACTTTATAGCGACTTGCGTAATGGTACGCAAATCGCACAAGAAGTAGACAAGGATGTTACGTCGGCTATTTTTGCGACGCTTCAACACTTGCCGATGACAGGTATCGTATCGTTTCTGGCTATAGTGCTAATCTTTACATTCTTGATCACGTCTGCTGACTCAGCAACGTATATTCTAGCGAGTATGACAACGCGTGGTAGTTTGTTCCCTCCATTAATTGTGAAATTCGTTTGGGGATTCTTAATGACTGCAATCGCGGCTGTATTATTATATGCTGGCGGATTAGAAGCTTTGCAATCAGCGTCACTCGTTTCTGCCTTACCGTTTACCTTACTTCTTCTATTACTGATCTTCTCGTTGGCCAAGCTGCTGGCTAGAGAACCGATTACTGTCAGGCCGACGGATATTCGCCAATTTGAACACGTAGAGGGCGAAGTCAAAAAGAGACGTAAACGGAAAGAAAGTGAAAACGAAAAGAAAGAGCGTAGAGAAGCAGAAAAAGCGAGAAGAATAAAAGAAAAAAACGATAGAAAATATCAAGAGCTTGAAAAGAAAAAGTATCGTGAAGTAGAAAAAGAAAAGAACGAATAGAAGAAAAGGCCGGTTCGTAGCATTTAGCGCGAACCGGTCTTTTATCATAGAGAGGAGCATGTATATGGCGATTGTAAAAGTTAAAGACGTTCAGTTCAAAAGAGAAGACAATCAAATCTTACAAGATATAACTTGGGAGATTGAGCAAGGGCAGCAGTGGGGGATGCTTGGGCTTAATGGTTCTGGTAAGACTTCGCTATTATCCATTATTTCTACATATGAAATTCCTTCAAGTGGTGAGGTGGAAGTACTTGGCAAACGGTTTGGGAGTTCCTATTTACCTGAATTACGTAAAAAAATTGGCTTTGTCAGTAGTTCTTTAGAAAAGTTCTCGGACTATTTCTGGAATGAATCGATCGAGCGGATCATCATCAGTGGTAAATTTGCGAGCTTTGGCATTTACGATAAAATAATAGCTGAAGACTGGATACGTGCGGATTATTTAGTGAAGGAATTTCGGTTAGGGCATGTCAAAGGCAAGAAATTCAGACTGCTATCTGAAGGTGAAAAACGTCGTGTGCTGATCGCGCGGGCTTTAATGGGTGATCCAGATTTATTGATTTTGGACGAGCCGTGTTCGGGGTTGGACATTTTGGCAAGAGAACAATTTCTTGAAGCGCTTGAAACGGCTACAAAAAGTAATGTGCATCTTGTTTATGTTACACATCATATAGAAGAGCTCGTTCCCGAAATTACTCACGCACTATTATTAAAAGAAGGAAAAATTGTAGCGAGTGGCCCTAAAAAAGAAGTTTTGACGGACGAACTGCTATCTGAAGCGTATCAGGTTCCTGTAACGATCGAGTGGCATGCTGAACGGCCTTATCTATCAATGAAATAATATAGTCTATACAGTTTATTGCAAGATAGATAGGGAATATTATATAAAGCATAATATTGCAATACGAAGTGTTCAGGGACACATAAATCAAACGGACTAATGAAAGGAGGAGAGAGCTTGTGTCGAAAGAGAAACGTAAAATGACCCAAAAGCGCATAGCTTCCTATGTATTGCTTTTTGTTGCATTACTTTATGCAGGTGTCATGCTTTGGCAAACATATAAGCCATTGCCATCTGGAATTTCCTATAAAGGAGACCTTCATCAAGTAGAAGATATAGAGTTCATTTATGATTTGACATACTCCAAGACGAAGTCAAAGGATCACTACCAATCAGAGCTTCGCATATTCAAAGAAGTATTTCAAATGATTGAAGATGCACAAGAGTTTGTCGTACTCGACTTCTTTTTAATGGATGATTACTACGATGAAAAGGAAGACTTTCCTCAAATTGCGGATCAACTAACAGATGTACTAGTGAAGAAAAAAGAAGAGTTTCCTGACATGCCGATCGTCTACATAACGGATCCAGTAAATACCGGCTATGAATCCTATGAGTCGGAATGGTTTAAAGCATTGGAAAAAGCAGGCGTACAAGTAGTGTATACAGACTTGGAGCCATTGCGTGATTCGATGCCCCTGTATTCTGGGGTATATCGCATCTTCCTTCAGTGGTTTGATTTTAATGGGAAAAACCGTTTCCCCAACTTCTTGGCAAGTGATGCGCCTGACGTGAAGTTTTCATCTTATCTGAAGTTGTTGAATGTTAAAGCGAATCATCGAAAAACACTCGTGACAGAACAAGCGGCATTAGTTACCTCTTCTAATCCTCACGCAGCGAGTGGCCGTCACGGCAATGTGGCATTTAAAGTGAAAGGCCCAATCCAGAACGATATATTGGAATCGGAAGAAGCTGTGCTTCAGTATTCATCGGGTGGAAAGTTGCCACGTATCGAAGTGGAAGAGCAAAAGGGACCTTATCAAGTCCAGTACTTGACCGAAAGTAAGGTAATGGATGCCTTAGTGAGCGATATTAAAAAAGCGAAAAAAGATGATATGATCCGTATGGGCATGTTTTATCTTTCTGAGCAACAAGTAATCCAGCCTTTAGAAGAAGCAGCCAATCGGGGTGTGAATGTAGAGATTGTCCTGGATCCGAACGAAAACTCATTCGGTAGTAAAAAATCAGGTTTACCTAATCGTCCAGTTGTTCAAGAAATAAGAGAAAACACAGACGATAAAATCAAAGTACGTTGGTACAATACCGTAATCGGTCAATATCACACTAAGTTGGTAACCGTACAGACCGCAGAAGAGACGTATATTACAAATGGATCTTCGAATATAACGGAGCGCACGTTACGTGATTACAACTTGGAAGCGAATCTGCGTATTATAGCACCAACTGACAGCGAGCTGACAGATGAAATCAACGCCTATTTCGATCGGATATGGAATAACGAAGACGCGCTATATACTCTAGACGTAGAAGAATACCAAAATAACCTGACATTCTTCCAACGAGGAATTTACGCATTGCAACGCTGGGCGAAGTTTACATCATATTAAAATTAGAGAAGCACTGCTTATCGTTGCGGTGTTTCACTAGTTTTTTCTCATAGCGCAAAGTATAAAGTATGAAGTATGAAGAGTTTCTAATAATAAATTGAACATAGGAGATGGAGTAGATGAAGATTGTAATATTTGGAGCAACAGGCCGTACGGGAAGTGAGATCGTTCGTCGTGCATTAGCTGACGATCATGAGGTCACGGCAGTAGTTCGATCTCCTGAGAAGTGCAAACCTCAAGAAAAGTTAACGATCATTGCAGGTGACGTACGGGATCCGGTTGTAGTGGAAAATACATTGGTTGGGGCTGACGCAGTCGTTAGTGCGCTTGGCACTGACAAAACAACCACACTGACGGAAGCGATGCCGGCTATTATTGAAGGGATGAAAGAACACGGGGTCAAAAGAATCGTAACGATTGGAACAGCGGGTATATTAAATAGCAGAACAGAACCGTCCAAGTTACGTTACCAATCGAATGAATCTCATCGTAAGTTGACATTTGCCGCAGAGGAGCACCATAAAGTATTTACTATGTTGAAAGATTCCGGCTTAGACTGGACGATAGTTTGCCCAACCTATTTACCTGACGGTGAAGCGGTCGGCAATTATCGGACGGAAAGAGAGTACTTGCCGATTGATGGTGCCCAGATCTCTACCGGTGATACTGCTGCGTTCGCTTATGATGAACTTTGTAAACAAGAACATAAGGGATATAGAGTTGGGATATCCTATTAAGTAATGTCAATCAAAGGAAGAATGAACAGCGGATATTGGTATATTATGTTATAAGGTTTGAAATATCCCATAACCTCTCTCTACTCTATGATATAATAGGAGGATAGCACCACAGGGAAAAGGAGATTGGGAGACAGATGAGATGGTCCTTGAAAAACTTAATTCAAGTCATGGCAATATTGGCAATTGTGTTGACCTTTCTAACGAGTACTACGGTAGCATATCAAGTGCATAAAAAAACCTTAATCAATTCAACTTTAGAAACGAACTACGCATATGTCCAAAAATTGACTTCTACTACAGATACTTATTTACGTGAAATATTAAACACATTAGAAGTTAATGCGGAAGTAGTGTTAACTCTCCTGAATGACCCTTCTTCACAAACGCAAATAAATGCATTGGCAGAGCGGATTAGATTAGAAACGAATACATTTGATTCTGTTGCGATTGCCTCTCCAGAAGGCACCATACTAGGTGCTTCCTCTCCGAGTCTTGAGTTGGTTGGGGAAAAGTTGACTTCAATTGGAGCAATGCAAGCGATTAAGGAAAAGAGGGAAATAGTCTCTCACCCTTACGTTGGAATTGAAGGAGAACCAATTATATTCATCAGTGTTCCACTCTTTGAAGGTGACGAGTATAAAGGTTTTTTAGGAGGCGCCATTTATCTTGATAAGCCCAATATATTAGAAAAGCTTTTAGGAAACCATTATTATGAAAATGGTTCATATGTTTATGTAGTAGACTATGCAGGCAAACTAATTTATCATCAAGAAAAAGAGCGTTTGAAAGAGGATGTCTCAAGCAACTTAGCGGTGCAAAAAGTAATTAAAGGGGAAAGTGACTTTACACAGCTAGTCAACACAAAAGGGATACCCATGTTAGCCGGATATGCCTATGTACCCATTGCTGAATGGGGAATCGTAGCGCAAAGACAACTAGATATTTCTGTTGCTCCAGCAAAAAAAATGGTGCTGGAGATGGCAGTAAAGTCTCTTCCGTTACTACTCCTTTCTTTCTTTTTAGTGAGCTATCTTTCAAGAAAGATCGCTCTGCCTCTTCAAAAGTTGGCATACTATACGGAAAGTAGTACAGAGTCTGATCAAAAAGAAAAGATGGAAGGAATCTCTGATTGGTACTATGAAGTGAGACAATTAAAAGGAGCTATGTTACATAGTTTGGATTACTTCAAGAACGAGATGAACTATTTCATTCATCAATCAACAACAGATCCTTTAACGAAGTTAATGAATCGCCGAATGATGGATAGTTACATGAAGCAATGGGTGGACGATGGGACGCCATTCGCTCTAATTATTTTTGATATAGATAAGTTTAAACGTGTCAATGATCGCTACGGACATGCAGTAGGAGATGAAGTACTTATTTACTTGGCAGACTTGATGCAACGAACCGTTCGCGAGCAAGATATCTGTTGTCGCTACGGTGGAGAAGAATTCGTCATCTTATTGCCGAAGTCGGATAAAGTCACTGCGTATCTAAGGGCGGAACGCCTTCGTGAAAAATTGGAAGACACAGTTAGTCCTTGTGGTGAAGTCATTACAATTTCAGCTGGGGTAGTCGCTTACCCACTTCACGCAAACCACCCGGCACGACTTATAGAGTTGGCCGATCGAAGCCTGTATGAAGCTAAACGTACAGGACGTAATAAGACCATCGTCGTTTCCGATGAACCTCGGCATGAGTAATATGCCGAGGTTTTCTTTAGCGGTAGATGAATTGAAAGGGGTTAGAATAATGCAAGAGCAATCTATGGATAAACGCTTACACATCAAAACACTTGGTGTTAAAGAGTGGATTCATCAGTTATCTCATTATAATCGTTATGAAGCGACGCCTTACGAGATGCTAGATTATTTATTTACCGAACATGACCTTTTAAAAGAGGGGAGCTTGATCGACTTTGGATGTGGTAAAGGGAGAGTCCCTTTTTATGTAAACCATCTTTTTTGTTTGGACACGATAGGTATAGAAATGAATGGTGTGTTACATCAAAATGCAATGACTAACTTAATGGAGTATCGACAAGCCTTCCCTAAGAGGCCTGGATCAATTTCATTTGAATGCTGTATAGCAGAGAGTTACATCATTCCGGCAGATGCCGTGACGTTCTATTTTTTCAATCCATTTTCTTTGGATGTTTTTCGATCTGTTGTTCAACGGATCCTAAAGTCAGCAGAAAACTCCCCCCGCGCATTGGAAATCATTCTATATTATCCGACTGATGAATATGTCTATTTCATGCATCGACACCCATTATTCGAAAAGTTGGCAGAGATACCGATTACACATTTGCAAATCCATGACAAAGCAGAGCGCTTCCTAGTCTATACGTACAAACAGCCTTGAACATGTAAATCAAGGCTGTTTGTATATTCATGTAGAATGACTGAACCGCTGACCCATCCAGAAAATTAATTCCATCAAGAGCGCAGCTAAGATACCCACTAATAACCCGCTTGATAATAGAGGTTGAACTAGCTCAGGAAGTGAAGAAAATACAGTGGCCGGCAATGTCATGATAGATAATCCGAGAAGTGCAGGTAATGCAACTCGATATATAGTTTTAGGTTCGAAAGTTAATCCTTCCACGTTGCGTAGGGCAGAACGGAATAACTGTAAATAGGCTACAAATAAAACTGTGTTTCCTACGCTTTGAGGGATAGTGG
This sequence comes from Sporosarcina sp. P20a, assembly GCF_002743175.1. Taxonomy (NCBI): domain Bacteria; kingdom Bacillati; phylum Bacillota; class Bacilli; order Caryophanales; family Caryophanaceae; genus Sporosarcina; species Sporosarcina sp. P20a. The sequence goes on along the minus strand of NZ_PDYT01000014.1, from coordinate 17,144 downwards.
AAAAAAATGCACTTAATGGCGGTACGAGCCCAAGGATTATGAACAGTATTGAACCGATAAAGAAAGGAGCTCTATCCTTTATTCCGCTGGACTGCAGAAAACCTATGGAAGACGCATAAGGCGCATACGGAACGAGGCCCAGCGCACCCGCTCCAATATTCAGTCCTCCTGTAATGAGGAACGAAGTTTTATACTGACTTTTAGTAGTTTCTTTTTCATATATATCTTCCGCACCTTTTAGAGTGGCTATTGTGTTCGTCGTATTCAATAAACCTGTAATGACCACTGTAACCACTATACCGATTTCAAGTGTCGGTTCACCCCAAGGAAACCATTGGATAAATGGAGTGGTTTTAATCGTTTCAGTAGCTGCTTGCGGGAAAATCAGCACAGCGCTAATCCAACCTACGGTCATACCGATGAGCAGATTCAAGCTACTGATGATCCCTTTTCCTTTGACATGAACCAGAATCGTGAGGCCCGCTAGAGCGAATGAAAATATAGTTTTCGACAGACTAATAAATTCACCGTCATTGAGACCGATCATTCCTTTTAAGAAGATGGTAATCAATTGATTTGCCAATAGTAGTAAAAACACGAACATGACAGCGGGTGTAAACCACTTCTTCAGGATTTCACCCATGCCGAGCATACCGAGAGTAGCAACCAATACACCAGAAATCATGGCGCCTACTGCAATACTGCCTCCAACCGTAGCTAAACTTAAGCCCATCGCGCTCGCAGTTCCGGCCAAGCTGAGTACAACACCCCACCACAAACCTGACTGACCTTCCATCAATGCCAATCGATGTCCAAAAGCACCTTGCAGTAAACAAGCTATTCCTGTAAAAATAAATGAGCGCTGTATGGCTGAAACGATTTCAATCTGCTCAAGCTCAAAAGCAGTACCGACTGAAATGGGTATTACAACTGTATTAGCGAACATAAAGAACAGCCATTGAAATCCGGCCAACGCGGTAATCGAATACCGCATTTGTGTAGTGCTCATTCACATCTCTCCCTGTAAATAGTTATCTATGTATGTTTAAATAATTAAAATATAAAGAAAACTATAGCACAAAATTAATAGGAAGAATAATATTTCTAATATTACTTCGATGAAAAAGTAGTTTATTGGCAAACAACTATAAAAATAGTAGCCAGCAGGCGTCTGTCTGCTGGCTACATATTATGGTTTTATAGTAGTGAATAACTGTAAAATTTCGTCGGGAGGCACAGGTCTAGAATACAAGAAACCTTGTGCTTCATCACATTCAAGTTTACGAAGAAATTCGGCCTGTTCGTGAGTTTCGACCCCTTCAGCAATCACCCGTAAGTGTAAGTTCTTAGCCAAATCAATAATAGCTTTGACAATAACTGAATTTGAATGTAATTCTCTAACAAAAGATTGATCAATTTTAAGATGAGTTAACGGAAACTTAGTTAAATAACTTAATGAGGAATAACCTGTTCCGAAATCATCGATACTAATTTTAATGCCGATTTCACGAAGATCTTGTAAAATGTTTTGGCAATAGTCTACATCGGAGGTCATACTCTCTGTAATTTCGATATTCAAATAGCGTGGCAGCAGACCCGTTTTATGAAGGGTGTCTTTGACATCGGTCACAAAACTAATACTTTTAAACTGACGTAAGGATACGTTGACGCTCATTAATAGTGAAGTGTAGCCTAAGTCTTGCCACTCTTTAGCTTGTCTACAAGCGGTCTCTAGCACCCACAAACCAATAGCAAGAATCATCCCAGTTTCTTCTGCTATCGGAATGAATTGACCAGGGGGTATCATTCCTCGGGAAGGGTGTTGCCAGCGTACCAATGCTTCTACGCCAATCATATTTCCTGTATTAAATTCATATTGCGGCTGGTAATGTAGAGACAATTCCTTTTTATGAAGGACTTGGCGTAATTCCATCTCAATTAAAGTTCGTTCCATCAAGTCTTTATAAAGCTCTTCTGTGAAAAATTGATATGTGCTTTTACCCGATTGTTTTGCTAAATACATAGCAGAGTCCGCATTACGAATAAGTGTATCGTATTGGGCCCCGTCGTCTGGGAACATGCTGATTCCGATGCTTGGGGCAATAAAGACTTCCAAGTAATCAATGAGGAATGACTTTGATACTTCATCGACGATTCGCTGGGCGACCATTCGTGCTCCTTGTTTCGTCGTAGCAGAACATAGAATAAGAAACTCATCTCCACTAAGTCGACCGACCAAGTCATTTTGTCTAACGAGCGTCTGTAATCTTGCACCAACCGCTTTTAGCAATTGATCACCTACATAGTGACCCATAGAATCATTAATATTTTTAAATCGATCCAGGTCCATATAAAGCAGAGCGAAAGGTTCCCGGTTGTTTAAACGGGTCTCGATCAAGTCTTCTACTGTCTGCTTGAGTAACCTTCTATTCGGCAATCCAGTTAGATGGTCGTGAAATGCCATATGTTCGACTAAACGTTCAGCTTCTTTCCGATCGGTAATGTCACTGGCGGTACCGACAACCTCGACTACATTCTTTCCTTCGAAAATAGGAGACAGATAAACTAGAAAGGTTCTAGATTGATAGTCAAATTCAAACTGTTCAACACGGCCAAGTAAAGCTCCAAGAAGCTTTCGTTTAAATGTAGACAAAGTGAAATTTTTACTGGATGTGAATTGATTAAGCATATCTGCAGTAATTCCAAGTTGTTCGGCTACTTTTCCCTCTAGTAATGTAATTTTGATTTGATCATTTTCATCAAAAGAATATTTAAAAATAGCATTTTGAAGGTTTTTCACTGTCGTTGTAAAATCATTTTTTAATGCTAACTCTAATGACTTTTCTGCTTCCATTTGGGATGTCACGTCTTGACGTATAGAAATGTATTGAAATGGTTTACCATCTGAACCGATAAATGGAACGACGGTCGTATGGACCCAATAAAGATTTCCGGACTTCGACTTATTACGGATTATGCCTCTCCATACTCGACCGGATTGAATTGTTTTCCACATATTTGCAAAGAAGCTTTTAGGATGTGTGCCTGAGTTGACTACCCTATGTGTTTTGCCAATTAGCTCATTACGTGAGTACTCCGAAAGAGTACAGAAGCGGTTATTGACATACGTAATTACACCCTGTGGATTGGTGATGACGACTACTGCTGATTCATCTAGTGCATATTTAAAGTTTTGCAAATCGGCACGTGTTTTGTCATACTCGTTTGAGACCAATTTCGATCCGGTTACATCTATATCGAGAGAGAGATAACTGGTTAAATTTCCGGCAGTATCATAAATGGGTACAATTGTAATATCCAACCAGTGTGCTATGCCTAGCTTAGAGTAAATCTGTATAGATTCTTGATAGACAGTTTCATGGATAAAGTGCTTCGAAAGCGTATAAAGCGTCTCTTCAATAGAGAGTTCCCTATTTAACTTTGCCCATGTTCTACCAATTAACTCCTCTTCGCTATAACCTGTCAGCTCACAAAAATTCTGATTTACATAGGTCAGATGACCATTTAAGTCAATGAGTGATATGCAGAACTTTTCATCAAGTAGCGTGGATAGATGTGAAGAAATACTAGGAGTATGTAACGGCATAAATGCACATCCTTTCTTAAAAGCAGTTATGGAAATAGAATAGTCCTTTATTTGAATGCTAAGTGTTATGAAATTAAATAAAAATACCTAATAGATAGAATTAAATATATTAACTGTCTGATTATAGCATGAATGAGAGAGTTTTGAACTAGTTATTAAAGAGAATATATATAGGTTATTAGAGGTGTTGGAATTTGAGTGCTTGCATAGTAAAAAAGATCACGGAAGGCTTTGTAAGGCTCTTCCATGATCTTTTTATCTCTTCGGTTCGTAATGAAGTGTTTTGAATAACTTCTTACGCTCTGCATCTGTTAGTTCACGCCATTCGCCGATTGGGAGATCACCCAATTCAATAGTAAGTATTCGTACACGTTGTAAGCGACGTATATGATAGCCAAGAGCTGCGCACATTCTGCGTATTTGACGATTTAAACCTTGTGTCAAGATGATAGAAAAAGTTTTAGGCCCGAGCTTTTTCACGGTACAAGGTTTCGTTACGGTATCGAGGATCTTCACTCCGTTTTCCATTTGTGAAATAAACGAAGCGGTTAGGGGACTATCCACTGTAACGATGTATTCCTTTTCGTGGCCATATTCTTCCCTAAGGATTTCATTGACGATATCGCCGTCGTTCGTTAATAGTAATAAACCGTCTGAATCTTTGTCCAAACGTCCGATGTGGAAAATACGTAATGGGTGATTAACAAAGTCTATAACATTGCCTTCAATATGTCGTTCTGTTGTGCTAGTGATACCTACTGGTTTATTCAGTGCGATATAAACTAACTGCTCTTCTTGTTCGACTAGTTTGCCGTCGACCTCTACTTGATCGTCGACCTCGACTTTACTTCCTAGTTCCGCGAGTTGTCCGTTGATTTTCACGCGACCGTCAGCAATCCACTGATCTGCACCTCGTCTGGATACAATTCCTGCACCACTTAGAAATTTATTGATTCGCATAAAGATTCTCCTCCCGCACTTGTCGCAATAAGCTAATTATAGCATTTTTTCCGTAAGAAATTGTTGACATTAAAGATTCTGCATATTAAGATAAATATAATAACTAGATGGACAGAAGGTTTCGATAGCGGAATCGTCCCGGCAGATGAGATGAGTTAGCAGAGAAGAGAATAGCGAAAAGATATGAATAAGAAGAGTAGCGATTGCATGTGCTTCCTAGAGAGTCAGTGGCTGGTGAAAACTGATACACATCGTTCGTGAATGGACTTATGGCAGCTGTTTTGACGAAAAACAGACGTTTGCTCGCGTTAAGGGCAGTGTGAAAACACATAAAGTGGAAGTACTTCGGTGCTTCAATTTGAGGTGGCAACGCGGTTACATAATCGTCCTCTGCAACAGGCTAACTGGCTCTGTTTGCAGAGGGCTTTTTCTATTTAATCACATGAATTATACGGTAGTCCATAGAGAAGAGGAGAATGATCATGATGACAGAGCAGAAGAACTTACGGGTAACGACGAGAAAGATTGAAGGAGATTCCTTAACCCCTATTTTGATATTTAGAAGATTGAAAGGAAATCATAAATTCCTGTTGGAGAGTTCATCGCAAGCAGGTGGGTCAGGGCGCTATTCATTCATTGGACTGAATCCTCAAAAAGCCTATCGTGGTCGGGATGGTGTGGTAGAAGAGATTGTCTACTCAACGAATAGAACGTATACGCATGAAGGGGATCTCTATACGTTATTGAAGCGTCTCATGCCACGTATTACGGAAGATGCAGGTTTCCCGTTTACAGGCGGTGCGGTTGGTTATGTAGGGTATGGAGCTGCAAGAAATGGTGAACAGCGAACAGCTGATGATCTCCAGATGCCGGATGTCTACTTCAATATTTACGATACTATCGTGATCTATGACCATCAATTACACGAAGTGACGTTGCTGCATACAGAAATCAATCCAGTATACGAAGCACCTGACTTGGACGCTATCGAGGATATGATCGTCAATGGTTCAGTCGATAAAGAAGATAGTGTTTCCCTTTCTGATTATCGTTGTGCCATTTCCAAAGAAGAGTTTGAGCGTCGTGTCCAAATTGTCATAGATGCGATTAAAGAGGGACAGGCGGAACAAGTTGTTCTGTCACGTCGCTTTGAAGCAGATATTACAGGTGATCCGTTTGCGTTGTATCGTAAACTGCGTCGCCGTAATCCATCTCCGTATATGTATTACATGGAGTTTGAAGATCATACAGTAATCGGAACGTCACCTGAAAGTCTCGTGCGTGTAACCGGAGATAAAGTATTAACCAATCCAATTGCAGGCACTCGCAGAAGAGGACGAGATCAAGCGGAAGACAAAGCGCTTGAAATCGAATTACGCAATGATCCGAAAGAGTTATCCGAACACGATATGCTAGTGGAAGTCAGCAAGAAAGAACTGCAACAAATCTGTCGTCCCGAAACGATTGAAGTCGCAAGTTATTTGGAAACCGTTCGCTATGAACATGTTATGCACTTAGTTTCCGAAGTGACCGGTGACCTTGCGCCAGGCTTACATGCACTGGATGCACTGAAAGCGACAATGCCAGCAGGAACTGTAACAGGTTCTCCTAAACCGGTCGCCATGGATATGATTGATGAACTGGAAGACCAGCATCGTGGGATTTACGGAGGTGCTATCGGGTACATTGGACTAAACGGCAACATCGACTTCGCATTGACGATCCGTACAATGCTCGTAAAAGAAGGCAAAGCGTATGTTCAGGCAGGTGCCGGGATAGTAGGAGCTTCTGTACCTTCATTAGAATATAAAGAAACGTCCAATAAAGCTCGTTCTTTACTAGAAGCAACGGAAATGACCAAGTAATTGTCAAGGCCCAAGCCTTATCGAGAGATCGCGTAAACGTCTAGACGAGAAGAGGAGAGATGAGTATGGAGAAGTTTTTAAGCATAGTAGAGAAGCAACGCCACCTTATGTATGAAGAGATGAGAGAAGCAGCTGAGCTGATGTTTAATGAAGCGACAGATGAAGATCAAATTGCACAGTTTTTGATCGCGTTATCGAAAAAAGGTGAAACATCACATGAAGTAGCTGCGTTGGCAGCCGTTATGAAGTCATATGCAAATGACCTGACGCCTACAGAGGCGCGTTATCTGGATAACTGCGGAACGGGTGGAGACGGTGTCAATACGTTCAATATTAGTACGACAGCTGCATTCGTCTTGGCGGGTGCTGGGGTCCAAGTTGCGAAACACGGTAATCGTAAAATTTCGAGCGCATCAGGAAGCCAGGACGTCCTGGATGCACTCGGCATTCATTCCGACTTCCAAATACCTGATATGCAGAATTTACTGGAACAACAAGGTATTGCATTCTTATTCGCACCATCTATTCATCCGAAAATGAAACGGATTGGGGCTATACGAAACAAAATCGGGAAGACGACGATCTTCAACTTAGTTGGACCTTTAACGAATCCCGTATCACTTGAAACTCAATTCACCGGTATTAACCGTCCGGATTTCATTATGGAATATGCGTCAGTACTCAGAATGCTAGGACGTGAAAGAGCGATTGTCGTAAGTGGAGCAGGCGGAATGGATGAAGCGTCTCTTGCGGGCCAGAATGAATTTGTATTACTCGATCATGGTGATTTAATTCCATTTTCATTGACTGCGGATGATGTAGGTCTTGAATACGCACCGTTGTCAGCGATTAAAGGTGGGGACGCCGTAGAAAATGCTGCGACTACGCGGTCAATCTTAGGTGGAGAACGTGGCCCGAAGTTTGATACAGTGGTGTTGAATGCAGGAATTGGTCTGTTTGCAAATGGCCAAGTTACCACAATCCAAGAAGGCGTGAAAGTTGCTACGGAAAGTATCCTATCAGGCAAAGCTTTAGAAAAACTAGATGCCGTCGTCGCATTCAGCGAAATGATTCGGCAAAAGGCGGTTATCCAATGACGATCTTAGATAAAATTATTGCACAGAAGAAAATAGAAGTAGAACAATTGCTAGCGAGTAACGTGACGTTTCCGGAACGGGAGATCACACGTCCTTCACTCTATCAAACACTGGTGAAAGCGAAACAACTGCAAGTCATTTCTGAAATGAAACGTGCATCTCCTTCTAAAGGGCTGATTGCGGAAGGTGCGAACCCTGTTGAACAGGCGACAGCTTATTATGAAGCTGGTGCTGCGTGTATCTCAGTACTGACGGATAAGGAATTCTTTAAAGGATCATTTGAAGATTTGTCTGCAGTAGCGGATGCTGTACCGATCGCATTGTTGTGTAAAGACTTTATGATTCATAAAATACAGATTGACCAAGCGAAAAGCGCGGGTGCATCCGTCATTTTATTAATTGTGGCTGCACTCGATGATGAAACACTCGGAAGCTTGTATACGTATGCCAATGAAGAAGGCTTAGATGTGCTAGTAGAAGTGCATAACGTCGAAGAGTTGCAACGCGCATTATCGATTGACGCGAGAATTATCGGCGTCAACAATCGTGATTTGCATACATTCGAAGTGGATTTAGCGCAGACAGAATTGATCGCATCGCACTTCCCGTTTGATGAAGAGCGTGTGTTCATCAGTGAGAGCGGAATCTGGGGACCTGAGGATGCAGAACGTGCAGCAAAAGCTGGAGCAAGTGCAGTACTTGTCGGGGAATCTTTGATGCGCAGTGATTCAGTAAAAGAAGCCCTGCAAGCATTACAAGTGGAAAAGCGCGTGGCTCGACCATGACAAAAGTAAAGATTTGCGGGCTGATGAAGCCTGAACATGTACAAGCTGCTGTGGATGCGGGCACTGATGCTATAGGTTTTGTATTTGCACCAAGCCGCAGGGAAGTGACAGTAGAGCAGGCACAGAAACTTGCGAAACTCATTCCATCGTCCGTACTAAAGATCGGAGTCTTTGTGAATGAAACGAAAGAGAATTTACAAAAGGTTTACGACGAGGTGCCGCTCGATTACATCCAGTATCATGGCGATGAGACACCTGCCTTCATTCAGCAAGTAGGATTACCTTCTATTAAAGCACTTCCTATTGAAAATGAAGACGACGTAAAACTCGCTACCACATATGATGTAGATTATTATTTATTTGACACACCAGGTGTTGAATATAAAGGCGGTAGTGGTAAAACATTTGACTGGTCGTTACTTGAAAATGCAGGAGTATCAAAAGAACAAATTATTTTAGCTGGTGGACTGCATGCAGGAAATGTACAGGAAGCGCTAGGGCAAGTGAAGCCATATATGGTCGATGTATCAAGCGGAGTGGAGATAGAGAAGCAAAAAGACACGGAACGCATTCAAACGTTTATTCATACAGCGAAGGGTAGGAGAGATCGTCATGACAACAGAAACTAAAGGACGCTACGGTAAATTCGGGGGTCAGTTCGTTCCGGAAACATTGATGACAGCATTGCAGGAGTTAGAAGCCGCTTACGAAAAAGCGCAGCAAGATCCCGCATTTTCAAAGGAATTGGATTATTATTTGAAAGAGTTTGTAGGTCGTGAAACTCCTTTGTTTTTTGCAGAGCGTTTGACGAAGCATGCAGGTGGCGCAAAAATTTATTTGAAGCGTGAAGATTTGAATCATACAGGTGCCCATAAGATTAATAACTCTCTTGGCCAGGCGTTGCTTGCGATTCGTATGGGTAAGAAGAAAATTGTAGCCGAAACAGGAGCAGGTCAACATGGTGTGGCGACAGCTACTGCTTGTGCGTTACTCGGTCTCGAATGCGTTGTATTCATGGGCAAAGAAGATATCCGTCGTCAAGAACTAAATGTTTTCCGCATGGAACTGCTCGGTACGAAAGTAGTTTCCGTTGATAAAGGTTCAGGTACATTGAAGGATGCAGTCAATGAAGCATTGCGCTACTGGGTTTCCAATGTAGAAGATACACATTATATTCTTGGATCAGCTTTAGGCCCGCATCCATTCCCGCAAATCGTTCGTGATTTCCAGCAAGTGATTGGTGATGAAACACGTAAGCAAATCGTAGAGCACGAAGGACGTCTGCCTGATGCAGTTGTAGCTTGCATTGGTGGCGGTAGTAACGCGATCGGTATGTTCCACCCATTCGTTGATGATCAAGACGTGAAGTTGTACGGAGTAGAAGCCGCGGGTAGCGGTATTTCAACAGGCAAACATGCAGCAGCCATTGCAGGTAAACAAGAAGGGGTTTTGCACGGTGCGTACATGTACGTATTGCAAGACGAGGATGGATTTATTCAAGAAGCGCATTCCATTTCCGCGGGCCTCGATTATCCTGCAGTAGGACCTGAGCATTGCCATTTAGCTGATATTAAGCGTGTGCAGTATGATTCCGTCACGGATCAGCAAGCGCTTGAAGCGGTGCAATTACTTTCACGTGTAGAAGGAATTATTCCAGCTCTTGAAAGTGCGCACGCTGTTTATTATGCAGTGCAGTTAGCGAAAGAAATGAAGGAAGATGAGTTACTGGTGATCTGTCTATCTGGACGTGGCGACAAAGACATGCAAACAGTACGTGATGCGCTGGGAGGTCAATCCATATGACGAAAAAACTAGTGACACAAGCGATTGTGCAATGTAATGAACAGGGAAACAAAGCGTTTGTACCTTATATCATGGCGGGGGACGGCGGATTACAGACGTTAAAGAAGACGATATTGTTCCTGCAAGAAGCGGGCGCAACGGCTATTGAAGTAGGTATACCATTTTCCGATCCGGTAGCTGACGGTGATGTGATTCAGCAAGCTGGTGAGCGTGCGTTAGCTGAAGGCATTACATTACGAAAGATTATGACAGAACTTGCTTCATTCAAAGAAGAAGTTAAGATTCCTCTAGTAATCATGACGTATTTGAATCCTGTACTTAGCTATGGCTTGCAATCAATTGCGGCAGATTGTGAAGCGAGTGGTGTCTACGGTTTAATTGTTCCAGATCTACCGCTTGAAGAAAGTGACTTACTTAAAGAAGCGCTGAAAAATAGCGATGTGGCATTAATTCAATTAGTTTCTCTAACTAGTCCAGCTGAGCGTATTGAAGCCATCGCGAAAGCAGCAGAAGGATTTATTTACGCAGTGACAGTAAACGGCATTACGGGTGTCCGATCATCATTTACAGAAGGACTCGAAGGTCACTTGGAGCGTCTAAAGGCAGCAAGTTCCGTTCCAGTTCTCGCAGGATTCGGTATTTCTACTCCGGAACATGTTCGCACACTTGGCGGACTTGCTGACGGTGTCATCGTTGGAAGTGCGATCGTGACGGCTCTTCATGAAGGAGAATACGAAAAGGTTCGGACGTTAATTAATGCATCCAAAAATCAACTGACTAATAGCTAATCATTTTGCGGACAACTGATACATTTCAGTTGTCCGTTTTTTATGGAAATAAAACTATCCACAATCAAAGAATTGTGAATAACTTTTTCTGTTATTTAAGTAATTTAATGTGATGTATGCACAATACCTGGGGATTAGCTGTTCATAAAGGGGATAACTCAAAGATTACCCACAATCTATTTCAAATGTCTTAGAAATCTCGTGATGACAATGGAGTTTCATGAATATGATAAAGTAGGACGTAGAAAGGGTGATGAGTAGAATGATTCGTCCAGCACATTTAGTACAAGGTGATGTAATTGGGATCGTGGCACCAGCCAGTCCTGTAGAACGTGAAGTATTGGAACGTTCATTTCAATTTTTGGAGCAATTGGGTCTACGCTATAAAGTAGGACAGTCCGTGTATAAGAAAAATGGTTATTTGGCAGGGACTGATGAAGAACGGCTTGCTGACTTGCATGAAATGTTTAAAGATCCCGAAGTGAAAGGGATTCTCTGTGCGGGTGGCGGTTACGGTTCGGCGCGCTACGCAGAACAACTGGATCTCGATTTGATCCACGACCATCCAAAAGTGTTTTGGGGGTTCAGTGATATTACGTATCTACATACCGCGATTCGTCAGGGGGCAGGACTCGTTACATTCCACGGACCGATGCTTGCATCATGTGTCGCACAAGAAGAGTTTCATGAAATGTCAGGCAAAATGTTCGGGCAATTATTTACGCCTGTAGAAGTTCATTATTCTGAAGCTATCTCGCCACTCGAAACACTTGTAGGCGGTGTGGCAGAAGGCGAAGTGGTGGGCGGTAATTTGACGCAACTAGTCAACAGCCTAGGCAGTGAATTTGAGATTAAGACGAATAATCGGTTGCTTGTTATTGAGGATGTGGGTGAAGAGCCTTATAAAGTGGATCGTCTACTCAATCAATTACGTCTCGCAGGCAAGCTTCGCGAAGCAGCAGGTATCGTGATTGGTGATTTCGCGAAATCGACACCAACGAAGCCGAATGCTTCACTGACAATGGATGAAGTGTTTGAACATTATTTTGGCAAACTACATCAGCCTGTCGTAAAAGGATTCCGTATCGGTCATTGCGAACCGAATATTGCGATTCCATTTGGTGTGAAAGGACGTTTGGATGCAAATAGTAAGACGCTGACTATCTTACCGGGAGTGGAGTAATTGCAAATTCGCACGGTGGAAACATTCCTCGTGTCATCCCTATTACGTAAACCGTTTATCACGGCATTGCGAAAGGTTCATACTGTGCAATCGGTCATTATTAAATTAACAACTGACAACGGCCTAATCGGCTGGGGCGAAGCGGTGCCGACACACGTTATAACGGGAGATTCCATAGGTGGAATTCGTTATGTCATCCATCACGTTTTTGCGCCCGTATTGATAGGCCAAAATATCTCGCGACGGGAAGTATTAACGGAGAGAATACAACGAGCTATTATAGGTAATACGAGTGCAAAGGCTGCAGTAGATATGGCAGTGAATGATTTATTCGGACAGCTTTGCGGTTTACCTTTAGTGCAAGTGTTGGGTGGCTACCGCCAAAGCCTGAAAACAGATTTGACAGTCAGTGTCGGAGAACCTGCTCATATGGCAAAGGAAGCAGCAGAACATGTTGCCAAAGGATTCGATACGCTAAAAGTGAAAGTAGGTACAGGTAATTTACAACAGGAAAGAGAAAGGATTCACGCTATTCGTCGAACCGTCGGCCAAGATATCACGATTCGCCTCGATGCCAATCAAGGTTGGAAACCACAAGAAGCCATTCGTCTCATTCGTCAGTTGGAAGATGATGGAGTAGATTTGGAATTAATAGAACAGCCAGTTGCCGCATATGATGTAGAAGGCTTGAGGGACGTGACAAGACAGACAAGCACACTGATCATGGCAGATGAATCATTATTTTCAGCGAGGGATGCAAAAAAATTGCTGGAGATGCGCGCAGTGGATGTACTAAATATCAAATTGATGAAGTCGGGGGGGATCCGCGAAGCCTTGAAAATAAATGCATTGGCTGAAGTAAATGGCGTAGAGTGTATGGTCGGAAGTATGATGGAGACAGCGATTGGGGTGACGGCAGCTGCCCATATCGCAGCGAGTCAACCGAATATAACGCGAGTGGATTTAGACGCACCACTATTATTGGCAGAGAAGTTTTCTGCGGGTGGCGTGCTGTATCACGGATCGCATATGGAATTTAGTAAGGAGTCAGGACTAGGATTTGATTCAAAACGGATGATGCAATGGGTGAAGGAGCATGCATGTGAATGAGAAATGGATGTGCGCGGTAAGCGTTGCGACAGTATGGACTGATCCTGATTCTCCCCGTGTGGCTGATCTTCCTGCTTTGGATCACCCCGTACAAATCGATAGGTGGCTTTCCCAGTTATCTTATGAAGAACGTCTAGCGCTAAGTGACAAGAATCAAATTCAAACGCAATTATTATACGGTGAATCTGTAATTGTCGAAGAAGTGGTTGGTGACTGGGCACGTATCATTGCTAGTACTCAGTCGACTCGGAAAAATCCGCGAGGCTATCCTGGCTGGGTGCCACTGGTACAACTTTCCATGAAGAAACGACTACAGACAGAAGAGTTTGTCAGAGTGACTAATTCAAAAGCAGCTCTGTTTGACGAGTCAGGTGCCTTCTTTTTACGAGTTTCTTTCAATACAATCTTTCCTTCCGCTGAACGACGCGGCAAGAAGATACGTGTATGGACACCGCATGGTTGGAAACTACTAAATGCATCTGATGTCGAGCGTGTGGGAGAAGAATCGATTCACCGTCCGCTAACAGTGGGAAGACGCTTCATTGGCTTGCCGTATTTATGGGGTGGCATGTCTGCCTGGGGATTTGATTGCTCAGGATTCATCCGTACTATATGGAAAGCGTGTGGAATTTGCTTGCCGCGTGATGCGGTGGATCAGGCAGAAGAGGGCAGACCAGTCTCACTTGATTCTGCAGAATGGCAAAAAGGTGATTTAATCTTTTTCAAGAATGAAGAGCAGTATATTCATCATGTAGCGATGTATGTGGGTAACGGAATAATTCTTCACGCACCTTCAACTGGGAAATTAATTGAGCAAATCGAGTTAAAGAAGTCCGCATATGCCGGAAATGTCTGTAGTGTGCGTAGGGTTATTTAATCGAATATGCAACACAACAAGCAAGTATTAGCATTGACTCCCTTCTTTTATGTATACTTGAAAGAACGTACTAAAAAGGGAGTTGTCGTTATGTCTGAACCAAAACCGATGAGCGAGTCGAGAACAATCCAAAGTAAGCTGGTCTTACCGCCGGACACGAACCATATTGAATCAATCTTTGGAGGAAAAGTCCTCTCGTATATCGATGAAATCGCAGCTATTTCTGCTATGAAACACGCAGGGACTAGAGCTGCAATCACCGCTTCGATCGACTCTGTCGATTTCGTTTCTCCAGCCTTGCTTGGCGATGTCATTGAACTTGAAGCGGTAGTTACTTCCGTTGGTCGCACATCTATGGAAGTTTTTATTTCCGTTCATTCCAAAAACTTGGTAACAGGTGAAGTGAGGTTGACGACGGAATCATTCTGTACCATGGTTGCGGTAGATGACACAAATCGTCCGATACCAGTGGCGGAAGTGTATCCTGAAACGGAATTAGAAAAACGTCTTTTCGATACCGCACCGGCACGACGTGAACTTCGTAAGCAGCGGAGATTGATGAAACATTAATATAAGCACTAGGCAGAAATGGGGGAAATCGTTTCTACTTAGTGCTTTTTCATGAAATTCACTTATATAATTGTGTATATAAAAACAGCAGTGGATGAATAGGCCATAGCCCGCTCATTCACTGCTGTTAAGTTGTATTAGTTATTACTGCTGAACGTACGGACTAGTCCAAGTACTGTTCCACCAAGAATAAATGCAAACAATGCATACATGATATAGACGAACCACATGAATATCCACTCCTTTGATCAGTATCCTGCCTATAATTGTAACACCTTGACAGGCGCGTTGCAATGGACTTTGTAAGACAACTGTGGCGGCTGGACGACCAGATGAATGAGTGTTCGCAATTTTATCGTTCGCTTTTTAATAAATCACGAATTTCAGTAAGTAATTCCTCTTTTATATCTAGCGGTTTTTCTTCCTCTTCTTCTTCAACTATATCTGCTGGCTTCATTTTTAACTTCATAAGTACTCGTAAGAAGACGAAAATCGAACCTGCAACAATCAAGAAATCAATGATAGATTGAATGAATAGACCGTATTTGATTGCAGCATCGCCAATCGTATAAGTTAATGAAGAGAAGTCCAGACCACCTAATAAGATTCCAATAAGTGGTGTCATAATATTTTCAACTAATGAAGAAACGATTGTACCGAATGCCGCACCAATTACGACACCGATTGCCAAGTCGAAAATATTTCCTTTAAACGCAAACTCCTTAAAATCCTTCCACATTCACATAACCTCCTTTATTAATCTTCCTATGTCTTTTACCCAATTATTAGCGCTGTAAACGCTGGTATAATGCGATAGATGCGAACAACCAGACTGAACTAGCTAGTACGCCACCGACTATGTCGCTTGGGAAATGAACACCCAAGTAGATTCTACTGACTGCAATCATTGCAATCATTATAACTGCAAGAATGGTGATAGCGATTCGGCTTCCTGTAGTCTTTAGATTTCTCCATAGGATATAAGCAAGTATCGTATAGAAACTGAACGCCATCATCGTGTGTCCACTAGGAAAACTATAGCCACCAATGTCGATCAGCCGATTAAAATCAGGACGTTCTCGTTTGAAGATGAATTTGAGTACTTGATTAAGAATGCCTGTCCCAGCCAGTGCTATGCCGAATAGTACTGCTTGCGCACGATGTTTCTTCCATAACAGAACTCCGAGCGTCAGTATGGCCAATAGAGTAACCGATGTTGTAGAACCGATGGTAGTAAACAGTTTCATAATAGACGTCAGTCCTGGAGATTCTGCGCTTTGCACAAAGTCTATAATGGGTTCATCAAAACTAGAGATTGTTTGCAAATGAATGGATCTGGCGATATAGGCGAAAAAGCCGGTAAATAAAATACAAATAATCCAAACGGATAATAAACGAAGTGATAATTCACGCACGGTAAACATTCCTTTCTATAGTTGTATATTCTGAACGATTATAAAAAGAATGTACAGTGAAATGTAGGGGTTTTCGTCGGATTGGATGTAGGACAGTTCGGGTAGTTTTTTCAAAAGGAATTAGTGCGTAAGTGACCATGGATTACGTTTCTGTTAAGAGTGCGTAAGAAGCGGCATTGGGTTGTGGTTCTTGCACGTGCATTTTCTGTTTCCTGTTTAATCAGGAGGTTGTGGTTTAGCTGGCAATGTAAGTGGCAAGTCCATTGCCCTCACTTCGGCGCTGGTGGATGGCTTTCGCGAGGAGCCAGAGACAGGAAAGTGCGCCTGTCTTTGTCTCCTCGCTGCGCCTACCACAGCAGGCGCCTTCGTTGGATTGGGTGTAGGGCAGTTCGGGTGGGTGTTTATAGTCGTGAAAGTGCTGTCGGATTACGTTTCTGTTAAAGGTGCGTAATAAGCGGCGGTGGGTTGTGGTTCTTGCATGTGCTTTTTCTTTTTCCTGTTTGATCGGGAAGTTGTGGTTTAGCTGTCTATGTAAGTGGCAAGTCCATTGTCCCCACTTCGGCGCTGGTGGATGGCTTTCGCGAGGAGCCAGAGACAGGAAGTTCGCCTGTCTTTGTCTCCTCGCTACGCCTACCACAGCAGTCGCCTTCGTTGAATTGGGTGTAGGGTAGTTCGTATACTTCTTTTTCAAAAGTACAAAATCAGAATCACCAAATCACTGATCTTCTTCCTATTAGAACCACAACTTAACTAAATACCCCGCAGTAGCGCAGGCACAACTGCGGGGTAGGCCGTGGCCATGAGGCAACTGGCAGCACTATCGCCAGCTGGCTCCTGGCTGTAGGCAATCCCCCAAGTGCCTGCGCGAGTCCAGAAAGTAGACACTCACTAACTTCAGTATCCAACAACCAGTCGAGCAATGCCCCCAACAAAAGTGACAAAGACTCGCAGCCGCATAGTCTTTCCGTCAACCGCGTTTGAGGTTGGGTAAGATACGCAATTAATCATTCTTAGAACTGCAACCAAAGTAAATTCCACTCAGCAGCGCAGGCACAACTGCGGGGTAGGCCGTGGCCATGAGACA
>NZ_PDYT01000013.1:0-72785 GCF_002743175.1 Sporosarcina sp. P20a | reverse complement strand
ATGTGAGTCCTCCTTGGTTATAATTAGGGGTCAAGCCGTCGACGCCTTGACACCCCGAATCATACCAAGGGGACTTTTCTATTTCAATAGGGTTCCACTAACCAAACAGGAATGCTCCCGATGGATCAGCCCGATCAGGTGAGACAACTAGAGGAACGCAGTGACTAGTTGGCCCACCGCGGGCCCATGGGAAAGCGTCCGCCAGCTGGAGCGTCCGCCAGCTGGAGCTTCCATCCCCTCGTACTCACAAACTCACTACCCATGAAGGAAATGTTCCCGACCTTGAACTTCATCCCTTCTTCCTCCATTTAAAAAAGCCCACAGCAAGTGTGAGCTTAAGCCATTACATATTCGTGGGCTGCTTCGTCTTGTACGAGCAACTCCTTCAGATACTTCTTCGCTCGGAACAAGCGGGACTTCACAGTACCGATCGACACACTCATCAACCCTGCAATCTCCACTAACGAATATTGATTCACATAGAAATACTCAATCGTCTTGCGGTAAATACCGTCCAACTCGCCTATCTTTTGTTGCACAAGCTCGGAAATATCACTCTGCTCCATCAATTCGGCAGGAGTTTTCGCATTACTGGGAACCAAATCCAAGATCGGAACGTCTAATGTATCAGGTTGATTCATTACGTATTGACTGTGACGTACATTTTTTCTGTAACGGTCGCGGAATGTGTTCATACAAATCGTCGTCAACCAAGCCTTCATGCGGTTAACTTCACTCATTTCACCGCGGTAGCGCACTACTTTTACCCATACGTCTTGCATGAGATCTTCTGCTTCTTCTTTATTGCGAGTCAATTTAAGACATAAGTGATATATATAGCGTCCATATTCTTCGTATAATGCGTTTAAGTCGTTTTTCATAATAAGTAGCCTCCGTTTTGTAACTGGTACCCTTATTATCACCGACAAACACATTACGAACTATCGCTTTCTCTTTCAGTAACCTTACAATTGTGTAAGGTTACTTGACATATCCTACGCTTCTATGACTTCTTCTTTTGGTTCCAACTTCGTAATCTTTAGGCGCAAAATACGCGTCCTGTCCATTTCTTCAATCTCAAACAACAACGAGTTATAATTGAATTTTTCGCCTTCTTCTGGAATATGACCGACTTCCTGAAAAACAAACCCACCGATTGTATCGTGATCTGTCGGCAACTCTATGTCGAGTAGTTCAATAACGTCTTCGATTTCTAACCGTCCTTGACAGACTAAATGATTTTCTTCTTTTTCGAAAACCATTGACTCTTCTTCAACATCTGTTTCGTCTTCTATATCTTGCCCAATCATTTCTTCAATAATATCTTCTTGCGTCACGATCCCGAGTGTCCCACCGTATTCATCCAGCACAATCGCCATATGCTTCTTTTGCGTCAACATACGTTTAAATACAAGTTCTACACTTGCTGTCTGCACGACGAACAAAGGCTGACGATCGATGACATCCGCAAACGACCGCTCGGGAAACATCGACCACTCGATTATCATTTTCGAATAAAAAATACCGACTACTTTGTCGATACTCTCTTCATATACTGGATAGCGGGTATAGAAATACTGCAATACGACGTCACGTACATCTTCATACGTAGAATCCATCGACAGTGAAATAATATCTGTACGGTGTGTTTCCATTACATCGCTAACATCTTTATCACGAAAATCTAGCATACCCTTTAGTCGGATTGATTCATCTTGACCGAAAGTACCTTCTGTAGATGCAATGTCCACCATCGAACGCACATCTTCTTTTGTTAATGTGGCTTCCGTCACCGTTCCTTTAGAAATTAAGCGAACGAAGAAATTGGTAAACAACGACAAAACCAACGTCAATGGAATCAATAACTTCACAAGCACCGAAATAGGTGGCGCTACAATATACGCAATACGATCCGCAAATGTTGCGGCAATCGTTTTCGGCAATACCTCTCCGAATATAATCAAAACGACAGTTAAGATCCCTGTCAGTAATCCAATACTCAATCCTTTATCGATTGCAATCATCGTCACAATCGTCGGCATCAAAATATTGGCAATATTATTCCCAATTAGGATAGCCGTAATCATCCGGTCCGGCTTGGAAATTAATTTTCTCAATTTTATCGATTTAATGTCTCCCTGATCTGCACGCAATTGAACTTTCATTCGATTGATTGCGGTCAGAGCTGTTTCACTTCCCGATAAAAAGAAGGACAAAAATAAACATAGTCCCAGTGCAATAAACAATTGCGTCTCCTCCAACGTTTCTCCATTTATTTGTCATCATTCATCATGTATTATTGCCATGAATAAAACAATTCTTATTGCGTAAGTATATCATACATATAAACTGAATCGTTAATGCAACATACAGATAGGACGTATACTTTTATCATTCGGTTCCCTTATCCGTAAGCGTCTAAACCTTATTACATCACGAATTTCTGCTATACTATGAAATAGAAAATAGCCAAAGAAAAGAGGGTTTACTATGACTTCGTTACAATCATTGGACCAATATTTCACAAACAACCGTGACCGCCACTTGGAAGAGTTAACGAGCTTCCTGGCAATTCCAAGCATCAGCGCACTTTCCGAACATCAACCGGATATGCAAAAAGCAGCGGAATGGCTGTCGAATGAATTCGAAAATATTGGCTTGGAAAACGTGTCGATTGAAAAAACGGCTGGACAATCCGTTGTCTATGCAGACTGGTTACATGCTGAGGGGCAGCCGACCATTCTAATCTACGGTCACTACGACGTGCAACCGGTTGATCCGCTTCACTTATGGGAAACACCTCCATTTGAAGCAACAATCCGTGATAATAAATTATATGCACGCGGAGCAAGCGATGATAAAGGGCAAGTGTTTATGCATAGTAAAGCAATCGAGGCACTAATGAATGTTGAAGGCAAACTTCCTGTTAACGTCAAGCTTATTATTGAAGGCGAAGAAGAGATCGGTAGCCCGAGTTTGGAGGAATATATCCAAAATAATCAAGACAAGCTAGCGGCAGACTTCATCGTCATTTCTGATACAGGCATGTACGGACCTGGACAGCCCGCAATTTGCTACGGACTGCGCGGATTAGCCGGCGTACAAATTGATGTGAAAGGCCCTAAAGGCGACTTGCACTCCGGATTATACGGTGGCGGTGTTCAAAATCCGATCCACGCACTCGTCGAAATTCTAGCTTCATTCCGTGATGCTGAAGGTACTATCGCAATCGATGGATTCTATGATCAAGTTCGCGATCTAACTGAAGAAGAGCGCGCAGGTTGGGCAGCTCTCGACTTCGATAAAGAAGCAGTGAAAAAAGAAGTCGGTGTCAAAGAATTAACTGGCGAGCCAGGCTACACGTACACGGAACGCACATGGGCACGTCCTACACTCGAGATCAACGGCGTGTTCGGTGGTTTTTCAGGAGAAGGTATCAAAACCGTTCTCCCTTCCGAAGCAGGAGCGAAAATCACTTGCCGTCTAGTCCCGGATCAAGAGCCAGATGAAATCGTAGAAAAACTACGCGCGCACATTGCGAAACACGAACCAGTTGGTTGTGAAGTAACGGTTACTGAGTTTGATAAAGGGAAACCTTACCTAACCCCATACGACCATGAAGTCATTCAAGCGGCTGGTAGAGCGTATGAGCAAGTATACGGCGTACCTACCGTCTATACACGTGGTGGCGGCTCTATCCCAATCGTTGCAGCGTTCGATGAAATCCTTAACATCCCTGTCGTCTTGATGGGCTTTGGACTGGATACAGAAAACTTCCACGCTCCGAATGAACACTTCCACTTGGAGAATTTCGATAAAGGTTTGAGAGTCATTGGAAGTTATTATGGAGAGATTGAAAAGCTTGGGTTGTGATTTATGAGCTGTTACGTTGATTGATTGAGCGTTCGTGGGGTTGCATTGAGCACTTGCCGAGCTTGATAGAGCGTTCGCGGGCACGCATTGAGCGCTTGCGGGGCTTGATAGAGCGTTCGCGAGCACGCATTGAGCGCTTGCAGAGCTTGATAGAGCGTTCGCGGGCACGCATTGAGCGCTTGCGGAGTTTGATAGAGCGTTCGCGGGCACGCATTGAGCGCTTGCGGGGCTTGATAGAGCGTTCGCGGGCACGCATTGAGCACTTGCGGGGCTTGATAGAGCGTTCGCGGACAGACAATGAGCGCTTACGAGGCTGTATAGAGCGTCCCCTTCTCTTCACCCACACAAAAACAGGCTACTCCACAAAGGGGTAGCCTGTTTTGTATTTCATTTCATTAGTATATCCACATTAAGAACGGTATTTCCTGCTCTCACGCTTCCTCTTCTTCGTCGTCCTCACTACTACCAAAGTACGTAATGATCTCATCTACCGGCTTACGCGGTGGAGCTTTTGGTGATGTGTCGAAATAGCCGAATTGCAACATACTGATGATGCGCTCCCCTGCCTCTACACCTAAACACTCTCGGAACTTCGGGTTGTCGATGAACGGTGGCGTCTTCCAACATGTACCGATTCCTTTATCCCAAGCAAGCAGTTGGATATTCTGAATTAGTATGCTGGCTGCTGCAAAATCCTCCATACGCTCTTTTTGGCGTACATCTTCAGGGACGATGACGAATACAGCTGCACTGGCAGTCGAGAACTTCTTCATTTGTTTTTCGAGATCCTCGTCAGAAAGCTGTTTCCAATTTGCTACACCGAACTCCTTCAAGACGTCCAAAAGCTCGTCATACTGTTCGCCTGTTGCTACGATCAATCGCCAAGGATTACGGTTTCCGTGGTTTGGGGCCCAAACGGCGTCTTCTAAAATTTCTGGGATGATCTCTGGTTCGATCGGTTGTCCGTTAAAATTCTTAATAGAGCGCCGTGTGACGATGGCCTCTCTTACCGATAATGCTTGTTCATTCACACTCAACCTTCTCCTTTGCACTAAGTATCTGTTTTTCATTATACCCTAACTTGGTAGTCTGTTGCTAGAGGCTATGAGAAACACTTTGATGCAGAACTGGACAATTATGAGAAATGATCATTAATTTTGAAGAAGATATACTTTGCGTTCGGCGAGTAAGCGTAGGAGTCCTTATAATCCCATGTGCGATGATATGCGTTATACGTATGGGCATTGACGAGTGGGTTATCCCCGTCCTTGGCAGTTACGATCGTTGTATGGTCGAAACGGCCGTCTCCATGAAAATCATACGTAATGATATCCCCAATCTGCAATTCTTGTGGAGTTTTTACTTGTGTTGCAGTCAGCCCTTTTGTAGAAGTTGCTAAGTACCAGCGCAACGAGTGAGCGACGGTAAAACTGAAGCTCCACGTGCCTTTACGCATCCACCACCCTTTTTCGCGATTTGGTTCTCCGTGCATCGGTGCCCCACCGGCCAACAGACATTGTGAAATGAAATTCGTACAGTCATCTTCAAAACTTGGGAAGGCAGGGTTTCTGCTATTCCACCAATTATCTGCATAGTCTACTGCCGCTTGTCGATTGTACAAAAAAATCCCTCCTTGCCATATCATATGACAACGAGGGACGTTCAATTAATGATGTAATACTTTTGATAAAAAGTTTTGGGCGCGTTCAGAATCGGGATTCGTGAAGAACTTGGCAGGTGTTGCCTGTTCCACGACTTTGCCGTCAGCCATAAAGATGATCTCGTCACAAATCTCTTTGGCGAAGCCCATTTCATGTGTCACGACGACCATCGTCATACCACTTTCAGCAAGTTTACGGATTGCATCGAGAACTTCCGTAACCATCTCGGGATCGAGTGCGGATGTCGGCTCATCGAAAAGCATGACTTGCGGATCCATCGCGAGCGCACGCGCTATGGCGACACGTTGTTGCTGACCGCCAGATAATCGGTTCGGATATGCGTCGAATTTATCGCCAAGACCGAGTGAAGTCAGCAACTCCTTCCCTCGCTCCTCCGCCGCACTTTTGCTTAGTCCTTTTACATTGATCGGCGCAAGTGTCACGTTTTGCAACGCCGTCAGGAAAGGATAGAGATTAAAGCTTTGGAAAACGAACCCGATTTCAGAACGTGCTTTATTAATATTCACTTTTTTATCGTGGATGGAAACGCCGTCTACTACTATTTCTCCGTCATCGATCGGCTCGAGCGCATTGATCGTGCGAATTAATGTAGACTTCCCCGCTCCACTTGGGCCTATGATGGCCACAACGTTTGATTTAGGTACTTCAAGCGTGACATCTGTCAGCACTTGATTCATACCGAATGTTTTATTCACATGTTTTATGGAAATCATATCTGGCACTCCTTCACATCAAGCTTCATGAATTTTCTCTTGCTAATAACTTTTGTTCGATCACACGAATGATCATGGATAACGTGAACGTCATGGCAAAGTATACGAAACCTATGAAAGTCCATACTTCAATGGAACGCATACTAGTGGCAACGAGGTTTTTGGCGTTCAACGTCAATTCCGTCGCACCAATGACCGAGATCAAAGAAGAATCTTTAATTAGCATGATGAATTGTGAAGCAAGTGGCGGTAAAACTCGTCGGAATGCTTGTGGCAAGACGATCAAGCGCATTGCCTGCCAGTAGGTCATACCTGACGAACGGGCCGCTTCCATCTGCCCTCTTGGAACACCTTGTATTCCTGAACGAACGATTTCTGCAATGAATGCTGCTGTAAAAACTGCTAAACCGATAATCGATGCCCAATAGGAACCGAGTTTCAAAAATTGACCGAGTACAAAGAAAATCCAAATCAATAGTACTAGCAACGGAACACCGCGCATGACTTCTACATAGGCTGAGGAAAGAATACGGATAAATCCATTGCGGGAAATCCGGCCCATTCCGATGATAATACCGAGCGGAATAGCCAGCAATAATGCGATTGCTGAAATTTCGAGTGTTTTCAGCGCCCCTTCAATAAAGATATCCATATTTTGCGATATTACACTGAAGTCATATTCATAGCCGCCCATATTATTCTCCCGAAACCTTATCTAGCCAGTCGCTTTCCTCAAACCAGCGACTTCTTGATTCTAATTCTTCCGGGCTATCAACATAGCTATGCAAAAATGAATTCAACCATTGAATTGTTTCAAAATCATTTTTCTTCACTGCGATCCCTAAGTTTTCAGCTGATAGCAAACCTTCTAGCTGATGAACTTCTCCTTCGTGTTCTAAGCGCCATACAGCAATAGCAGGTTCATCATACACCACTGCATCAGCCTGTCCAGAACCCATTGTTGTAGCTGCCAACGGGAAATCTTCGTAATCTACTACTTCCGCATTTTTGAACTGAGACTTTGCAAGCAGTGCGCCCGTAGTCCCGATACCTACAGCAATTTTATTCCCCTTGACGTCAAGTTCTTCCCATGATTTGATACCTTTGCTCGCAGCCGGTACCATGATCGCCTGACCTGTTTTATAGTAAGGATTTGACATGCTAATGGATAGTGCACGGTCTCCACGGATCGTCATACCCGCGATGACCATATCCACATCACCTATTTGCAACGCCGGTCCTAAGCCGTCAAATGCGAATTGCTTAAATTCTACTTCTGTATTTAACGCTTCACCTACCGCGTTTGCTAGATCGATATCGTACCCGACAAATCCGCCTTCAATGCTTTTCATTTCAAAAGGGAAATAACCTGGTGCAATTCCGATCACCAACTTTTTGTTGTCTTTAATATTCTTTAACGTGGACTTCTCTGTTGATCCTGTTCCTCCATCGTTACTACTACATCCCGCAATGACCAATACTAGGATTAGTAATAGTGCTGTAAACATCTTCTTCATACATTTCCCCTTCTCTCTCTCTGCTAGTATAAATATTCTAAATTAATACAATTATAAGATACCTACTACCAACTGTCTACAAGTATATGTATACGTTTGCTTGCATACTACATATATTGGACAAGATCTTATAACGGTTACTATCTATATAATTTAATATACGATATAATGAATAATTATACAACAGTAAATAGTTTCTTTGTGCACGGTAAAGGGGAATATAGTAAGACTAGTATCGTTTTGAATAAAAAAAGCGACAGTTCTTGGAGACTTCTCTCAAGAACTGCCGCTATTATCTTAATGGAGCATAGGGGGCTCGAACCCCTGACCTTTGCACTGCCAGCGCAACGCTCTCCCAGCTGAGCTAATGCCCCTCTTATCTGATACAATATAGAGTATATCAATTGTTCGTTTAAAAGACAATAGGCAAGAAAGGTGGTTAACGGCATGCAGCATGAAGAAATAGAATTGACTGAAATTGTATCTCTGTGTGACTCCAAGGGGCTTCTGAATCCTGAATCTATAGGATACGCACGCAGCCCTTTAGTGAGGAGCAATCTAAGAGGACAGTTTATGAAAAAGAAGCGCTGGAATAATTGGTGCATCTACGGGGAAGAGGTCTTATTGACTGCCTCGATTGTACACTTAGATCATAAAGCTATTTGTCTAGTTTACATACTCAACTATGAAACACAGCGTTTCTATGAAAAACATGTAACCCTACCTTTTGGAAGACGTATAAAAATGCCTGAAGAGGTACTCGAAAGCATTAAATTTGTGCATGACGATATTACGATTCAACTCGTCCATATGCAAGGCGAAACGCATTTGTCCGTGATCATTCCTGATTTCGATAATGAAGTATTGCATGCAGATTTGCATATTATTCATCCCGAGAAAGATGAATCTTTAAATGTGGTCATCCCGAGAAGTCGAGACTCATTCCATTTCACCTCCAAACATACTATCATGCCGACTGGCGGCTATGTTCGGGTTGGTGATCGACGCTATGATTTCAATCCGTTTTATAGTTTCGCGGTCCACGATTATGGTCGTGGTGTGTGGCATGCCCGAACGAATTGGGACTGGGCAATGGCCTCTCAACGTACAAGCGGTAAACGGATCGGTTTAAATTTTGGTGGTAGTTGGACGGATGGTACAGGGCTAACGGAAAATGCTGTCTTTGTGGAAGGCACGATGCATAAATTTCATGAGGATGTAGTATTCAAAAGCAATAAAGCAGACCCGAAAAGTGCTTGGAAAATCCAAACGAAGTTTTCAGATGATATCCAATTGACGTTCAAACCATTCTTCCAATGCCCAACGCTTGATCACTATCTCGTCAGGAAGATGTCAATTACCCAACATGTCGGCTATTATCATGGAAAAGTTCGACTACCAAGCGGACAAGTCTTACCTATTCGACAGATGCTCGGTTCGATCCTAGAGCGCAAGTATCACTAATTACCCTTCTCTCCTATCTACAAAGAGATCCGCTTTTTTTGTTTAAGCTTACTGTTTTAAGGTGATAATACAAGTAGTATACACTTTAGAAAGGGTGGCGCTTATGTCAGTAATACGAATATTATCTATTGCAGGAGTTTCATCTATTTTACTTCTCGGAGGTTGCGGGTCAAAAGACAAGGCACCGGACAATGACGCTGCGGTCAGCATTGAAGGCGAGGATGAAGGCAGTACAATGAATACAGGTGACGGCTACGGCTTCACGGATTTCGATTTAACGATCAAGAAAGGCGATAAGAAAATCGAAACGGATTATGAGGATGTAAAGCCTGGTGATGCAGAGTATGTCAACGAGTTCCAGGAAGTGGATCTAGAAGGTAATGAAGCGATTGACGATATGCATAAGATGTTTATGGAGATTTTGATTGATAGCGGAACTACTAAAGAAGAAGCAATCGATCGCATTTTGCAATGGTATGGTCTTGATGGGTATGATGAGTTTAAGTTGGATGTAGAGTTTGCAGATGACAAGACTCTTCATATTGATGAGAAGAAGTAATAGCTGGTACAAAATGCAGAATAAAGCGGACCGTTAATTCGTATATGAATTAGCGGTTTTTTGCATGTCTTTTTAATAATCGTTTAGTGTAAATAAAGTAAGTTGTACTAACCAAGTTAATTTGTAAGTTCTACAATCCACACTACTTATTGACAGTTGGGGCCGAACCTGTTGATCTACGTTGCACTCGCAAAAGTAGTTCTTCGTTATGAATTCTCTCCGATAAACTTAGTGAGTGTAAATAAACCATGTTACACAATAGCGCCCATAGGTCGGACAATAGTTTGAAACCGTTGATCTGTGTTTCAGCCGGACGCGTGTCCTATGGGCGGGCGGTGCTACGCTCGCTAGGTGTTTCACCTGACAATGCAAAGATGTGCTCCTTCTCGCTACGCTTCACTCGCAAAAGCCGTTCTTCGTTACGGCTCTCGCTGATCCTCCCGGAGTCGCCGGCTGTAACGAAGATCAACTGAGCGAGTGCGAATAAACAATGTGCTACAATCGCGCCGTATAATGGGACATCATTCTTTCCATTAAAATCAGTTAACTTTTCTTCAATTAAAATAATTTGTTGAAGAACCCCTTATTTCTCCCAAATCAATACTGCCCGTTTTAATAAAGAATCCCAAGAATCTTCTCTAGCAATTTTTTCTACATCAAAATCTACATAATATACAGCATCAATTTTTTCACTTTCGGGAAGGTTAAAAGTATATTCTTGTTCATTAAGACTATTTTCATTATTAATAAGTTTTCTTGTAGGCGAATCGGCAATTGTTTTTGTATAGTAAATAAAACTCACATTCTTTTTCTCTCCGTCAATCTCAAGTGGCAAAGGATGTGTTCCGTTAAAGCCAGCATAACTTTCACCAAAATAACGGGAAACCAATTGATTGTCATCATGTGTTTCAATTTTAATTAGACTTTCCGAATATGGAATAACTGTTTTGTAATGGAAAACATAAGAAAATGCTCCCGTTAAAATAATTGCCGTTACTAAAACGGATACAATTGAAATCACCACTTTTTTCTTACGAAACTTCTTGCTGATAGTATTAAAAAGTGGAGAGGGTTTTTCTACTGGAAGATAAAGATTTTGTTTCATTGAATCATATTCCTGTTGACATATATGACAATGCCGCAAATGCTCGTCTACCATCTCTTTTGTATCTTGACTAACAACTTCATCAATATAAAGAGGTAAAACATCCTGAATGATTGTGCATTTAATCTCGTTCATAATTCATATCCTCCATACACTCTAAAATTTGCTTCCTTGCTCTATAAAAGGTTACTCTTGCCCATCCCGCACTTTTTCCAAAGAGTTTTCCTATCTTTTCAAAAGGTAATTCGCCAAAAGTGCGTAGTGAAAATACTTCCTTATAAGGTTCATTCATCGAGTGAATAAACTGATGAACAGTAAAAGCATCATCCTCATTCATCAAATGCTTCACAAATTGTACTTCCATCATTGATTCTTCTATTAAGTCTAGGTTTACTTGTCT
Source organism: Sporosarcina sp. P20a (assembly GCF_002743175.1). Lineage (NCBI taxonomy): Bacteria > Bacillati > Bacillota > Bacilli > Caryophanales > Caryophanaceae > Sporosarcina > Sporosarcina sp. P20a. Next base: position 61,472 of record NZ_PDYT01000013.1, on the reverse strand, counting down.
TTTCATTTTTTTGTAGTGCGAGAAATATGTATTCTTGGCAATTGTAAAAAGCCATGCTCGAATATCTTTAGAACCATCAAACTTTTCAAGTGATTTTAACGCTTTAAAAAATGCCTCTTGCGTAATTTCTTCAGCTATCCTTTCATCGTGACACAATGATTTTATAAACAAAAATACTTCTTGAAAGTATTCGTGATAGATTTCCTCAAAGTCCACCTCTTTCCACCCCTTATACTTATATAACTCCTAGAATTCAATTACGTTACAAAAAATACTTAAAAGTTTTATATGATTTATACCCAAAGTAAATCCAAATAAAAATAAGTATATTCGAAATGAATATACTTACCTGTTAGTTGACTGTTTTTCAACATGTCCCGATTGAAGCACAAACTTTATGCAAGAATTGCCCGATCATTGAAGAATGAAACTTAAAATTATTTGTAGAATCGCTGCAATAGCTACTATCCACATAATTTCTATTCGTATGAATGAATTATATATACTGCGTTTTTTTGTAACTGCTATTTCTTGTGCAACTTTGAAATTGATTGGTAAAAAGTATAAAGAAAAAATTATAGCTACTGAAAATGAAATACATAAATTAACAAGGAATTGACTAGTTGTTAGACTTGCCACAGCACCACCAATCATAAATACTGGAACACCAACCCAAATAAAAGAGGTTACAACTAACAAAATTGCTGCCATTATGACGAGCATAAATTCTCTCTTTACCACATGTAAATAACTGTTATAGTAATAACTCACGTTCCCCCTCCTCGAATTCATTCAGCAACTTGGCCCTATTACTGAAGACGGGTGCAATTCTCCTTCAAGAAATGCACCCGTAGTGAACCACTAGATCATACCCATTTTTCTATACATTATCCGACTTATTACTTCTTGAATCGTTTAATCTAACTACTATTTTATTCAACAGGAAAAAAATAAAATAAAAGAATGCAATATTAAACAAAAAACCTAACCACATAAAACTAAAGCCACCGTATTCATAAATACCTAGCCATTCAGCAGGAAAGCCCCAAAAACGTGAACCCCCATCAATTCTTAATCCAAAACTAGGAATAAAAGAAAAGAGGAAAACAAAGACAATACTTAAACCTAAAATATAAAACTTCTTTTTATTACTCTTAATACAAATCCCCTCTCTCAATGCTTATTAATCAATCATTTGGCCCTAATTGTAGTATGATGCTTATTAAATAAACGCCCCGTTTGCAGTAATTTTTAAGACTTTAAATGTTGTTTCGGTTTTTTCGATTATAAATAAATTGTTTGATAGAAAACTTAATTAAGTAATAAATAGCACCTACAATTGCCACTACTAGTGCTAATAAACTTAATGTCATCATAAATCCTCCGATAGCCGTATGCAGGACATTGTACAAGATAAGAGTCGCAACCGTATAAACAATCCCTAAAATCAAGATAGTTTTTTTGCTCATCTTAAAACCTCCTTAACCAATAATCTGGCCCGATTGCGGTATGGGCACGATTATTTATGCAGCAATCGCACCCTATTCTGGCACAACCTTTATTTAGCTAACGCACTCAGTTGGTAACACTCACACTTTTATTTTATAGTTATTGCATCTTGTGGTAATACGCTTTCCTGAAGCCAGTTTTCAATCACTTTATTAAAATAATTAGGATTCAACATTGAAATTCCGTGACCTACATTAGGTATAATGATTCCTATACAATTTGAATTATTTGAAACTATGTCCATAGCTGACTTTTTCATTATAGTCTTTTCTTTCTGGCCAACAGTTACTAATATATTGCCCTCTGCTTTATTAAAACCGGTAGGTATTTCAAATGATATATTTTCCTTTAGTATTCTAATAAGTGTAACTGATTTCATTTGAGAACTTTCTTTATAATACGTTTCAAAATATTCTTCGGAAACATAAAGCACTTTTGACTGAATTTTTGAGAAGTACCTATTGGAAATTAAAGGGGATGTTAATTTTATAGCTGGGCTAATCATTTTTACAACTAACGCATTGGGTCTAACTAATGCACTATTAATAATCGCATTTGTAATTAGTGTTGGTTTCATACTCATCATTTGAATAACTACTTGTGCACCTAATGAAAACCCAATAACAATGACCTTTTTATCTTTTTTAATTTTTTCTATTAGCTCAATTACTTTCTCTGCGCTTTTTTTAATTGAGAAACTTTCAGCATCTTTACTTTTCCCTTGTTCTGGTAAATCTATTGTAACGCAATGATAGCTAGTGAAATGTTGGATTTGCTTATCCCACATCCAACTACTAACTCCACCACCGTGTAAAAATACCATAAGCGATGCATTTTCATTCCCATACTCTTGATAATATAGCTCCAAAAATATCACCACTCTTTCTACCATATGGCCCTATTGTTGAACGGTTGTGTTCCATAAACGCGCCCGTTTGCTGTATATATTTATTGGTTATCCAAGACATCTCTTAATACTTTTGTACCTTCAGGTGATATATCAAAACCGCTGTTTTCGTTACCGACATACATTACTCTGCTTTTTTCCCCTGTATTCCCTAGTACAAGATGTAATCCGTGGTTTTCTCCATTTTCATAACGAATTAAAATATCATAATCAGGCTTTTCAGTACCGACATCAACTTTCTGTTTTCTGCCTTCTGCATTTTTAAAAGTATCGTCAATCCTTGATATGATCGCATCTTTACCGATTGTTGTATTAAAGTTTTCATTAATTCCACCATAGCCATTAGATTCAGAAATGGAAATCGATGAAACGTCATCTAACAACGTCATTTCCTTGTCTTGAGATTGACAAGCAATTAAAAGTAATGCACAAAAAGACAAAGTAAGTGATAAAATAAATTTCTTCAAAAGTATCCCTCCCAATTAAAATTATCGGCTAATTTCGTGCTACAAAATGGCCCGATTACGGAATAGTTATATATTCAAAGCAAGTCATTAAAAACAGCCTTAGGCTCAAGATTATTTATTCTTTAAAGTAAAAATTCCTGTTTTTTCATCCCAATATGTAGTTACATCTAGTTTTTCATTTTCTTTTGTAACTGCACAACCTGAACAAGCGGAAGCAGATGTTTTTAATATTCCATTACATAACTCGCATTGCCAGAAGATGATCCTGAACTACTATTAATTTCATAGTTAATTTCTTTTGGGGTTTCATTTTCACCTATATATTTAATCGTAGTATCACCTGATTCAGCATTATCACCTGTACTATTAATAGTATAATCCACATTCCAATTCCCGCTATCTCGCTTAAAGTGTTATGTTTGCTGCCCTGAGCAAGCAACTAACATTAGAAAAACATAGCATAATAACGCTGATATTTTCAATTTCATTAAAATTTCCCACTCTCGTATTTAACACCTAGTCCGTTATTGAAACGGGAGCAAATCCTTGTTAAAGAACTGCCCCCTATTGCAATTAATGGCCTAGTCGTTAATTATCCAAATCATCAACAAGCCAGGATTTCTTACTTCCACCTTGATCAGAATCTTTTTCGAGAGATTGCCCCACGACAGACCTATTAATACCATCTTTGACAGCTTTAAAAATCACAAGATACAGAATGAACAGCCCTGCTATCCAAAGAATAATCATACCGAAAACTTGACTTGCCATTATCCATCTCTCCAATTCCTATATAACAAATAGCCCAGATTCATGAACAATGCCTATTTATTTAATCGCTTATTTTCCCTAAAGAAAATGAGATAAATAATTTCTAGAATCCCCACTGTATTGACTACCAGTAGAACAATAAACCATGCTAGTTGTCTATTACTACCTGCATGCCAAAGTGCTATCCCTTTCCAAATTAATGACCAAATAATTATTAAATAAAAAATTGGATTGTTGTAATTTAAAACTTGAGAAATAGTTTCCATTTTTTCGCCCTCCTTTAAACAATATCGCCATGTCCTGGAACAAAGCTATGCTGCCAATGCCACCCATTCTGATAAAAAGTTATTTGTCTTTTTGCTCGACTAAAAACAAACCTAATTTAAATAGCAATGATAATACGAAAATAATCATTAAAGTTCTTGATATTACATACCCATCAAGAGCTAATTCATAGCCTCCCGAGAGTAATATATTCGGGTTAATAATAATAAAAACTGCGATAAGTATGGGTATTGCAAGTAAAATGACGGCTAAAGTAGATTTATCGCTCATTGTCGTCCCCCCCTAAATCACTTAACAAAACGGCCCGTTTCAGCCATGACACTTCTCCAACAATGACACCCATTAATTTACATGCAATTCATTATTTCTTTACACTATCTAACAAGATAAACCCAAACACCACACCAGCTATTGTTTGGATTGTGAAGTTTCCAGAATACATGACTTCTGGTACTAGCGGAATAAAGTATTCTCCTGCGGGTGTAAAGATTAATACACACATAGATAATACACCAAGAGATGGCAACCCTACGCCCATGAATTTTGCCCAATCAAAGGTCCATTGTCTATTCTCTTTTATTTCAATTATAAGTTTTGGCAACCTGAGCAGTATTCCAATACCAATAGGAAATATTGATGAAAACAAAATAAATGTTAGCGCTTCATAGTTTTTCATGTATTCCTGTTTCAACAGGAATTGATATTTAGCACCTACATAAATAATAATTCCTATCGCCATTGTCCAACCGAAGTAATAAAAGAACCTTCTCATAAAAACCCTCCTTTTTGTCCCAATTCTTGAACAATCATAGTTCTACTATTTATACGTCCATAAAGTGTAAAAGTGTCCACTTCTTCAAATACTGCGAATCCAAGTAATTATGTTTAGATGTTTAGATCTTCTGATTCCACTCTTTCAGTTACTATATTATAAGTATACATAAATTTCCAAAAATATTCTAATTAAGTTTATTCAAAAAAATAAAAGCACCGCTAAATGCGATGCTCATTCATGTTGTATTTATTCAATTTCACAGACAAATAGGTAAGGTTTCTAACTCCACTCTACAACATTAGAAAACGTCACTAGTCAATCGTAAGTGGAAGGCTGCGATCAACGCCTCCCCCTTCCACTTTCTCTTCATTATTCAGCATCCCATAAAACACGCCTTTGCGTTCCAGCAGTTCTTCGTGGCTACCAGACTCGAGTAGCTCGCCGTCTGCTAGTACGAAGATTTTGTCTGCTTGTCTAATCGTGTTCAAACGGTGGGCGATGACGAAGCTTGTTCGACCTTCCATGAGACGTTCCAATGCTTCCTGTATCGCGAGCTCCGTCACTGTATCGATGCTGCTCGTCGCTTCGTCCAGTAACAGCAAGGTCGGATCCGCCACTAGCGCACGGGCGATGGACAACAGTTGTTTTTGTCCTTGTGATATCTCTTCGCCACCTGCTGTTAGCAACGTGTCATAGCCCGACGATAGTTTGCAGATGAAGCTGTGAGCGTTGGCTTTTTTTGCGGCTTCTTCCACTTCCTCGTCCGTTGCGTCGAGTCGTCCGTAGCGAATGTTTTCGCGCACTGTCGCCTCAAACAAGAACGGATCTTGCAAGACGAAGGCCATTTGGCTGCGTACCGTATGGCGTGGCAGTTCGTCGATTGGGATGCCGTCTAGCAGAATTTGACCGCTGTCTACTTCATAAAAGCGTGACAGCAGTTGCATGATTGTCGTCTTCCCTGCCCCTGTTGCACCAACAAAGGCGGCTGTTTCACCTGGTTGAACACAGAAGCTTAGGTTTTTAATAATCGTTTCCTCTTCATAGCCAAACGACACATTGCGGAACTCGACATCGCCATGTAATGTTTCGGTTTGCTTCGTTGCTTCGTCTTTCTCCACAGGCTCGTCCATAATGGCAAACACTCTTTCCGCTCCTGCAATGGCGGAAAGGACGGTATTGAATTGATTGGCCAAATCGTTCAGCGGTCGCGTAAATTGTCGTGCGTACTCACTGAAGATGACAATCGTTCCGACCGTTACGCCACCATATCCTGTCACCGCCAACAGTCCGCCTACCCCTGCGACGATCGCAAACGACATATTATTGAGTGTGTTCATGACTTTCGGAATGAAACCTGAATATGTCTGCGCCCAGAAACCTGCTGTACGAAGGCGTTCGCTTTTTTGCGCGAACTCTTCCATGACATTCTGTTCCTGTGAGAACGCTTTGACGACTCGTTGACCGGAAACCGTTTCTTCAATCATGCCGTTTAATTCACCGATTGCACGCTGTTGTTCTTTAAATAAAATACCCGTACGTCGAGTGATCCAGCGCATCGCAATGAACATTAAAGGCACGATGATCATGGTTAGCAATGTCAATAACGGACTGAGATACAGCATAATCGATACGGTACCGACTAGTGTCAGTACACTTGAGAACACTTGAATCAACGAGGAATTCAGCGTCTGGCTGACATTCTCGATATCATTTGTCACGCGACTCATCAATTCGCCGTGCTGCCGTTTATCGAAGAATCGGATGGGCAGCTTCTGTAGATGGCCAAATAATTGCGTGCGCAGACGATAAACCGTTTGTTGTGCGATTCCGACCATCCAGTAGTTTTGAAAATACGTAGACAATGAAAAGCCTGCATATACGAGTAGTAATAAGCCAATCTGCATACTGAGTCCGTCCACTTTTTTCGGAATGATGAAATGGTCGATCATGTTTCCAATCATCAATGGGCCGATTAGCGCTAGGGCTGAACTGATTAAAACGAGTGTCATGACTGTGATCAGTAATCCACGTTGTTGATCGATCAAACGCCAAATGCGTAAGAGCACGGACTGCCAGTTGCTTGCTTTTTGAACCTTTTTCCGCTGTACCTTTGATAAATCTTCTTTCTGGATAATAGGTTCATAGCCGAATGGTTTTCGCATCATGCCACTCCCCCATTCTGTTGCGACTCCGCAATTTCCCGATAGAAGCTAGACGTTTGAAGTAGCTCTTCATGCGTACCATAGCCCACGATTTTGCCATCTGATAATAATAAAATCGCATCCGCAATTTGAGCGGTTTGAATCTTTTGCGTGACGATCAGCATCGTCGTGTCTTCTTCCTGCAATGCATCCCATAACGACGATTCGGTTTTGACGTCGAGCGCACTTGTACTATCATCCAAAATCAGTAAGGATGGTTTACGGATTAATGCGCGAGCAATCGACAGACGCTGTTTCTGACCGCCAGATAAATTCACTCCGCGCTGCCCGACACGTGTTTCATAGCCATCTGTAAAGTCCATGACAGACGAATGAATTTGTGCTTTTTTAGCGGCCTCTTTGATTTCATTGGCAGTGGCATCAGGTTTACCCCATGACAGATTATCGGTGATTGAACCTGTAAAGAGCATCGATTGCTGCGGCACATAGCCGATCAAGTTTCGTAATGTGTCTAGCGGCCATTCTGCTATGTTCTTTCCATCTATCCACACTGTACCTTCCGTCGCTGTGAACATGCGCGGGAGTAGTTGAAGCATCGTCGATTTACCGGAACCAGTAGCCCCCATAATAACGAGTTTCTCACCCGCTGGAACTTCAAACGTCACGTCTTTGAGCACTTCTTCAGTCGTTCCTGGATAATGGAATGAGACCTGCTCAAAACGAACAGAAACTGCGCCTTGGTGGCGATCGCCAGCTATTGTAAGCTTTTCGAGATCGCCATCGGCAACTAGCAGTTCTTCCATTCGATCGGAAGACGCTTTTGCACGCGAGAAGATGACGATCAAAAAGGAGAACATCGAGAAGGCACTTGTCATGCGCATCGTATAGTTAACGATCGCTACGATATCTCCGACAGGCATATTGGAGTTGCGGACTTCATCTGCACCGAACCAAAGAACCACCATGAAGCTGACGTTCATGATGAACAGTAACACTGGCAAAATTAGTTCCATTAAGCGCATCGCATGCACACTATCCTTTTTCAGGGCACGTGCCGCTTTGGAAAAACGGTCCGTTTCAAAAACACCTCGTAAATAGGCTTTAATGAGACGAACCGCTTGTAGATTTTCTTGTACGAGTTGATTCACCCCATCCAAACGGTGCTGCACTAGACCGAATAAACGGACTCCTTTGCGTGCCATGACGACAAGAAATACAGCTAGGAACGGAGCACCAATCAGTAGGAACACTGCGAGTTTCGGACTGACGACGAATGCCATAATTAGACTGCCGAGCACCATTAATGGCGCTCGTGCCATAATTCGCAATCCCATAAAGAGCGCGTTTTGCGCAAGCGTTACATCACTAGTCAAACGTGTAATAAGACTAGACGTCGGAAAGCGGAGGAATGCCGCAAGCGAAAACGTCTGGACGCGCTGAAACAATGCTTGCCTAAGATCATAGCCGAAACTTTGCGCGGCATGTGCAGCGAAATAGGAATTGACGACACCCGAAAAGAGCGCCACGAAGGCGAGTGCCATCATGACACTCCCCCAAATCAGTACGGTGTTCAAGTCTTCTTTCATAATTCCTTCATCTATAATTCTACCGATTAGCAATGGTTGAATTAATTCGACCGATAGTTCAAGTAACATAAGTAGAGTGGCGATAAACATTGGCCATTTATAAGGTAGTGCATAGCGGAAAACCGTCTTCATCTGATTCACCCTTTACGTGCGGTCTTTCCCTTCATTATGTCATATAGGAATACAGCGTGTACAGGTGAAAAGCTATACTTCGCTATGATCGTACTCTTGAATGGTTTCTGGGAACGGTGCGGTTTTCTTCTTGCGATTACCACCGATAGATAACCAGACAACTCCAACAAGCATGATCGCCGCGCCACTAATTTGCCAGACACCCATCGTCTGACCGAGCCATAACACGGAGACAATCATTGCCGTGAGCGGTTCAAAACTGGAAAGCACGCTCGTTTCAACGGGTGAAATATACGTCATACTTTGCAAGAACATGATGAATGCAAGCGTTCCCATAATGATGACGAGTAACAACATACCCATCGCCGGGCCGTTGAGCAGAGCACCAAGATTCATAAAGAACATCGGTAAGTTGATGATGAATAAAGTCATGCCGCCAATGAACATTCCCCAGCCGACGACGAGTAAAACACCCCACTCTGCCATAAGTACTACAGGGTATAACGTATAGAAAGTGAAGGCGAATCCCACAATGACTCCCCACACAATTGCGGTTGTATCCAATGACATGCTTGAGAATGAACCATTTGTCAAAAGTAAGATCAAGCCGGATAACGCAACGACCATACCGATTACTTGGCTACCTGGCGGGAAGGATCTCTGTAAGATCGAAAGTAAAATGATGATATAGACTGGTGCAACGAACTGGAATAATGTCGCGACTACTGCGTCACTATGTGCGATGGTTTGGACGAATCCAAACTGTACACCAAGCATTCCGATCACGCCGAACATCACCATTTTGCGCAACCACAACTTCTGTCTCATAGGACGACCGACCTGTATACCTTTCGCTTTCAACAGTAATAGAACAACGGCACCAGCGATCGTCAAACGTAGGATTAACATCATCGAAACGGACATGTCACTATGGTTCAAAATCCACTCCATCATAGGCCCCGTAGCGCCCCATAACATCGAACCTATAATAATCATGATAATTCCTTTTAATCGCAACATGATCTCTCACCCCTTACTAATTTCTTGCGTTTTTACTTATATAGTATAAAATTCACATATGAGACATAGACAACACTGAAACTTCATTTATAATAGTTATATAGTAGATTGGAAAGGAGTACCTCTATGCATGCAATTCCATTACCAGAGACTAGCGAACATCAGGCACTAGTCGATAGTCTAAACAAATACCAATTAGTTACACATACGGACAGCGAAGGTCTAATAACCTATGCCAACCAAAACTACCTAACTGTTAGTGGTTGGACTCCCAAGCGCATCTTAGGTAAATCATTCTGGCAAATGTTTTCGGACAGAGCCGAAAGTCAGGAAATAGCGAACTCCATTTGGGATTGTTTGCTATCCGGAAAAACATGGGTGGGTAAAATAGAAAAAATGACTCGCTTAGGCGAACCGTTCTTTGTCAATACACTCGCCGTCCCTACCCTTTCCAATTTCGGAGAACTGCAATCTGTGTTCTTTTTGGAACTGGATATTACAGAAGATATTCGCTTACAGGAACGCTTAGGTGAAATTGCTTTCATTGATGTAGAAACGGGCCTCATGAGCCGCCACAAGCTGGAACAAGTAGTGAATAAGTCCATCGCTAGTGCTACCAATTTTTCATTCGTCTATTTGACGATTGATCATTACTACACTATGAAAGAGCTGCAATCTCAAGAATCTGAGACGCAGCTGATTCAAGAATTCACCAACCGATTAAAGCGCTACTTCCAGGACAGTCCGATCGCACGTATCGATACGAATAGCTTTGTCGTGCTGACAGCTTTCGGTGATTGGTATATTCAAGGTTTCTATGATTTCTTAAAACAACAGCCGATCTACCTCAGCCACAATGCTCAAACTCTTTCCATTAGTGGCGGAATTGTCCGCTTCCCTGAAGATCAGAAAACATACACGCAATTGTACAAAGTCGCGATGACTGCCGCAGACGATGTCATTAGTCAAGGTGGCGGACGGATTGCTTCACTATCTGCCCAGTCCCATAAAATTCTGAACCGACGTTTGGAAATTGACCGCAAGATGCTGACTGCATTAGATCGCAATTCACTGCATGTAGCGTATCAGCCCCAATTCGATGTGGCGAGCGAGAAAATCACTTGCTACGAAGCACTCGTTCGTTGGGAGGATGAAGATCTAGGGATCATCAGTCCTGACGAATTGATTCCGATTGCAGAAGAAAACGGCTTGATTGAAGAAATCGGTGCATATGTGGCAGAAGAAGCGATGACGTTCGTAACGAAATGGCATCGTGCCGGTAATGATATGAGTATTTCCATCAACTCTTCCATTCGTGAATCTTTGAATCCACAATGGAAAGACCGATTAATCTCCATCTTAAATGAAACGGGTTGCCCCGCGAATAAAGTGCATCTAGAGTTCACGGAGAAATTCGCGCTTAAAGCAGAAGAAGAACAATCCGTGCTGGCGCAAATGTCCGAACTACAAAAACTTGGTTTACAGTTCACTCTAGATGATTTCGGGTCTGGATACGCATCGTTGCGCTACTTACAACATTTGCCAATCTCCAGTGTCAAAATTGACCGCGTCTTTATCGATGCGTTGTTGAGCAATCCGAAGACACAGAAATTGGTTGAAGGATTGATCCAACTTTCCAAAAAGATTAACTTATATACGATCGCTGAAGGCGTTAGCAGTGAACAGCAATTTGAGTTACTGAAAGAAATGGGCATTGATGCTATGCAAGGTCATTTCATCGGAATGCCGATGCCTGCTGAGCAAATTGAAATTAAATAAACTATCGCCACCAAATTAGATGGAGCTCCTTTCATAAAGAAAGGGCTCCATTTTTGTCTATCTTGTTCAGTTGTGGTGGGTCTTAGTGCGTTTGACTACAGCTTACTGTACAGGAGGTGAAAAGACAACCTTTTTTGATTGGGTTGTGGGGGTTGATAGAGTGCTTGGCTGGCTTCATTGAGCGGATTGCGTGTGCGATTGAGCGATTGGCTGGCTTCATTGAGCGGATTGCGTGTGCGATTGAGCGCTTGGCTGACTTCATTGAGCGGATTGCGTGTGCGATTGAGCGATTGGCTGGCTTGATTGAGCGGGTTGCGTGTGCGATTGAGCGCTTGGCTGGCTTGATTGAGCGGGTTGCGTGTGCGATTGAGCGCTTGGCTGGCTTGATTGAGCGGATTGCGTGTGTGATTGAGCGCTTGGCTGACTTCATTGAGCGGATTGCGTGTGCGATTGAGCGCTTGGCTGACTTCATTGAGCGGATTGCGTGTGCGATTGAGCGCTTGGCTGGCTTCATTGAGCGGATAGCCACCAGCATAGAGCGATCAACCAGCTTCATTGAGCGAAACTCGACCACGATAGAGCACTTAACAAAATAAATGAACGCCCACTAATCGTAGTGAGCGTCCAAACCTTACTTTTCTATCGATTCACGTGCTGGCACACTGTCCGGTGTGTAGCTAGCTCTTTCTAACGTATCTAGCGGTGTGTAATGGTCTAATGTGTAGCTGTTTACCTCATTTGCGGAAATCGTGTAGAGCGAATTGCCGCTATACAACAGACGTTGGATTTCTTTTTCCCAGTCCATGTATTCATTTGTCATGCGCTTGGTTAAATCAGCTGTTTTGACAATACCGCGTTCCGCTGTGATTTCGTAAATCATTGCGCCGGAGCTTTGTAGATCCAGGATGTTTTCACGCTGAGATTGCTCATACACTGAAATCGGGAAGCCGAATAAGTTGCGAGTTGGATGGATGAACAATGCGTGATGATCGTGCTGGACTGACGAATAGGTACCTTGGCCGCCGATGATTTCAGATGCGGTTTCTTTTGGATTCGCAAAATCGGTCACGTCGAATACAGAGATTTTCATGCCGCCTGTTTGGATGATGGGCGCGCCGCCTTGTGGATTTTTCTTCGCGATTGTTTCATAGCCGAAGCCGATTAAATGCCCTTCGTCAAGCGGATGCAAGTAGTTGCTGAATCCCGGAATCTTCAGTTCGCCGAGCACTTTCGGGTGATTCGGATTCGCAACGTCCATGACGAATAGTGGATCCGTTTCGCGGAACGTTACCATATATGCTTTGTCTCCAAGGAATCGTGCGGAATAAATGCGTTCATTGACCGCTAGATTTTCGACTGAACCGACTTGTTTCATATTTTCGTCGAGGATGAATAAATGGTTCTTCGCTTTATTGCGTTCATCCCAGAGATTTCCTTCTGTTGTTACTGTACGGAAATAGCCGTTGTGCTCATCCATCGAAAACTGGTTTAAGATAGTCCCTTTTAGTTGAGCCGTTTGTAGGAAATGCACGTTGGTTTTGTCGAGACTGAATTTGAATACTTCGCTAGTGCTTTGCTGATTGTCTTGGTAGTTTGTAGACGTCAGATACAGATGATTTGCAGACATGTACAGTTGTTCACCGCTGCCAAGATAAGCTTTCGTATCCACTCCGCCCTTTTCACCGGACTCAATATCGAGTGTCGTGATGACAGAGTAGGAAGGTTCCATCGCGCCTGGCAAAATTGAGATTTTATCGAGTGCGAGCGCCTGCACTTTTTGATTGGCTGTAGAATCATAGATTTTTGGTACTAGCTGATCTTCTGTCGGAGTCGGATGATCATACCAAAAGAATGGCTGATTATTCGTGATCATGTAAATAAATTGTCCGATTTTACGTGTTCCGATGACGTAGCCTTCTGCACCTGTTTCACGAATAAGTTTCGGATTTGTGCGGTCTGTAACGTCGTACACACGGATGATCGACATTTGCTGCGTGGGCATTATGCGGTCTTCAGTAATTTCCACATCCATATTAGACGTCGGGGCATCTAGATTTTGGCCACCGATTACTATGATTTTGTCTTGATTTACATATAGTTGGTTTGCATAGAACCCATCGGTGAAGTCGGTCTTGCTGGCAAGGACCATGTCGTTTGGATTGCGGATATCTGTGATCATAAGTCCTTCGCCATTTAGGACATCGTAGAGGAAGTCGCCGTCTGTTTTGACAGTATCCGCTTCATCTACGCCCGCCACTTGTTGATTGGTTTGTGAATGATCGACACCGCCACTAGAAGCTTTATCCTCCGAAGAAGACTCCTCCATGACTTCACTGCGTCCCTGAGGTTCTACTCGCTCAAAGAAACTCTCTATTTCTTTAATGGAAGTGACGGGCTGTACAGATTCCAGAACGGTGAATGAAAGCACTTTGTCTGCTGCGCGTTTCCATATGCCAAAACTATTCGCTGGGATATGCAATGTATAGTCCCCTGGTTGTAGCTCCCCTACTTGCAATGTCGTCTTTCCATTTCCGTACGAAAGCTTGGCCGGAGTTTTCTTATTACTTTTCGTCACATGAAACAGCGAAGCATCCAAGTCCCCCTTCACTGGATCTGTAAAGTAGACATTCAGCGACTGACCCGCGAGCACGGATTTTGTAGATGTAATGCCTACTTTCGGCCAAAACAGGAAGCTGATCAGTACAAGAAATCCAATCGTTCCAGCTACCCCTAATACAATGAGCCATCTGCCTGTATTCATAATTTTCATCTCCTCTTATTTAGTATGTATTAGAGTAGACTGAAAACTTTGGATTTCGTTACATGCTATTAAAAAAAGCTATAATCACTCTTTTTATCGAGTGATTATAGCTTCTTCCATTGTCTGTCGCCTTCCGTGTAACTGATGGATTGTCCCGTATGAAATAAATTCTCAAGCTTCAGTTCATCCAGATAGCCTTTCATTTCAAGCATAATGTGATCGGTATCGATCTTCTCCTGGTTAAGTAGACTGACATCAACTGCGAGCGGCACTTTCACTTTTTGTCCCGGTTCGATTTGCAATCCAAGATCTATTGAATACTTGAAGGGGTTCTCTGCCCAACCGTTCTTCAGTTTTACATCGAAGCTGAAGGTTAATGCAGGCTGGTGAATTACCCTATTGGTGTCGTTACTTATTTCAATTAAGTATTCGATTTTTCCATCTTCTAACGCTTTTTCTTGTAACACCTTGAGTTGCAAACCTTCTAAATTTTCATAAAGACCTACAGCTGGTACAATCTCTTCAGTTCCAGTGTTTGATTCTTGCAACAACGGCAGCACGAGTAGCAGAAACATTACTGTGGCGATTACGACAACGCTCCAGATCACAATACTCTGCTTTTTCCTATGGGGTTGAATCCTGTTGTCTTTCTTGTAGTCTCCGTCTTTTCCTTGGTTGGTCATCATACCCCCTCCTCTCTCCATTTAATTTCTAAGAATATTTTACGGTAATAAATCAATGTATGCAGAAGACGTCTATTATCGAATTGGTTTTGACCCACTTCTTTATAAAAAAGGAAGAGCAGAAAACCCTGCTCTTCCTTGCCCTTATTTACACACGAACCAACGATAATTCTCTAAGCTGTTCAATTGCTTGCTCGATCAATTCAACTTTTTGGACGAGGGCAAGGCGGACGTAACCTTTCCCTGCAGTTCCGAAGATGCTGCCGGGTACCATGACGACGCCTGCTTGTTTGATGACTTCGAAGACGAATTCTATGTCGTCGATGTCGTATGGATATTTTGCCCAGACGAACATGCCGCCTTCAGATGGGGTCGTTTCCCAGCCTAGTGATGCGAGTCCGTCCATTAACGCGTGGTGGCGTTTAGAGAACTCCGCGCGTAGGCGATCCGTGATTTCTTCACCGTTATCAAGCGCAACGATGGCTGCTTCTTGAATCGGTCCGAATGTTCCATAGTCGAGGTTGGATTTCAGTTCGCGTATTACTTTGATCATTTCTGCATTTCCGACGAAGTATGCGATCCGTGCACCTGCTAAGCTGAAGCTTTTTGATAGTGAGTTGATTTCCAAACCGACTTCCATTGCACCGGGTGTTGTGAGGAAACTTGCTGGACGGTCGCCAGTGAAATAGTATTCCGAATACGCTGCGTCATGCAGTACGATGATTTCATGTTTTTTTGCGAACGCTACGACTTCTTCGAAAAAGGCTTCACTTGGCATTGCCGGTACTGGATTTCCTGGTAAGTTCAGAATAAGAAGTTTGGTCTTTTTCAGCACGTCTTCCGGGACTTCATTCAGATTAGGCAAGAAGCCGTTTTCTGCAAGCAATGGCATATAGTACGGTACTGCGCCTGCTAGTTTGATTCCTGCGTCATAGGCGACGTAGGCAGGATTCGTTGTCAGGACGTAATCTCCTTCGTCACAGAACGCGAAAGGTAAATGAACGAGACCTTCCTGCGAACCCATTGTCTGCAAGACTTCTGTATCGGGATTGATGATGACACCTGTGCGTCGCTTGTAATAATTTGCGACGGCTTCATGGAATCGCTTCGTCCCTCCCAGTGTGTAGCCGTAAGATGATGCTAACGCGCTTTGCTGAGACAACGCTTGGCGTACACGCTCGTCAGGTGGAAGATCCGGGCTACCAAGACTCAAATCGACGACTTGCGCACCTGTTGCTTTTTTTTCCTCGGCGGCTGCTTTTAAGTCACCGAAGATTGCTGGTGAGAAAATGGACATTTTTTTGGAAGGTTGAAAGTTCACGAAGACACGCTCCTTAGCTGTTATATAGTACTTCACGACTTTATTATAACACGCGAAAAGACAGCTTGAGTTAATTTTATACCGAACGTTTGGATGTTTGTTCATGAGCAATCGGGGAATACTTTTGGTAACTATGCACTAAGGAGGATGTCACATGAGTAAAAATCCATACGAAAAGATCGATGAAAATATATCAGGACAGACACAATCTACACAGCCCGGTGTCGAGGAAGAGATGCATCCCGCGCCAATCTATGATGACCCGAATTTCAAAGGTGCCGATAAACTTAAAGGAAAAACCGCATTGATCACAGGTGGTGACAGCGGAATTGGTCGCGCTGTCGCGGTTGCCTATGCCAAAGAAGGGGCGAACGTCGCTATCGCGTATTTAGCTGATCAAGAAGATGAAGATGCGGATAAAACGATTGCATTAATTGAGAAATACGGTGGCAAAGCGAAGAGATATCAAACCGATATTAGCAGCGACAAAAACTGTAAACAGCTGATTGGTCAAGTTATAGAGGACTTTGGTGAACTCAATATACTGGTCAACAATGCTGGAAAACAATTCCCACAACAGTCCATTGAGGATATTACCGAAGAACAGTTGAAAGAAACGTTTGAAACAAACTTCTTCGGTCTGTTCTTTATGTCCAAAGCAGCCATTGCACATATGAAAAAAGGCGACTGCATAATCAACACTTCTTCCATTACAGCTTATAACGGATCGCCTGGTTTGCTTGATTACTCCGCGACCAAAGGGGCCATTACAAGCTTTACACGTTCATTAGCGTTAAATTTATCGGAGAAAGGGATTCGCGTGAACGCGGTAGCACCAGGACCTATCTGGACACCGCTGATCCCTTCTACGTTCGACGCGAAAACAGTCGCTGAACACGGAGCAGACACACCGATGAAACGCCGTGGACAGCCTGCTGAGAACTCACCTGCGTATGTATTCCTCGCTTCACAGGACTCGAGCTACATGACTGGGCAGACGATCCACGTTGATGGTGGAGATTTTGTCGGCTCTTAATTTGGAATCAATGAAGAGTGACCGCATCATTCCCGTACAATTATGAACTCCACAAAAAAAAAAAAAACGATGCGGTAAGCCATTCACTCTGGCTTACAGCATCGCTTTCATTCCTCAAACGGCCACGTAGGCAACATACGATTCAACTTTTTATCGCTACGCTCTCCAAGCACATACTCCGCCTGCATGATCGTATGGATTTCTCGCGTACCTTCATAAATAACAGGCGCCTTCGAATTGCGTAAATACCTAGCAACCGGATACTCATCCGAATAGCCATACGCCCCATGGATCTGCACGGCGTCATCTGCTGCTTGATTGGCAAAATCGCAAGCTTGCCACTTCGCGAGCGATGTCTCACGTGTATTCCGAACACCACTATTCTTCAACTCACCGGCACGATAGACGAGAAGACGGCTCATCTGATAACCCGCTTCCATTTTTGCAATCATCTGTTGGACTAGTTGGTGTTCACCTATTTTCTTACCGAATGTTTCACGCGTTGTGGCGTACTCTACACTCGATTCAAGACAGGCATACAACAAGCCCACTGCACCTGCCGCCACGGTAAAACGACCGTTATCAAGCGCTGCCATCGCAATCTTGAACCCTTCGCCTTCTTCACCTAGTAAGTTGGCAGCCGGTACGCGAACGTCTTCGAAGAACAGCTCACCGGTGTTACCTGCACGAATGCCGTACTTCCCTTTGATTGCCTTCGATGAAAATCCAGGCATCGTGCGCTCTACAATAAATGCACTAATGCCATGGTGTTTCTTTGATTTATTCGTATAAGCAAAAACGAGAAAATTGTCTGCTGAATCACAAAGTGAAATCCACGTTTTCTGACCATTCAATAGATAGTCAGCGCCGTCGCGAACCGCTGTCGTCTGAAGTGCGGAAACATCCGAGCCTGCGCCTGGTTCCGTCAATCCGAACGCGCCGATTTTCTCACCTTTTGCTTGCGGCATTAAATACTTTTGCTTCTGCTCTTCTGTCCCCCACTGCATGAGCGTCATACAATTCAAACCGATGTGGACGGAAACTGCGGTGCGAAAAGCTGTATCTCCACGTTCGAGTTCTTCGCATAAAATCGCCAAAGAATTATAGTCCATCCCACTGCCACCGTATTTTTCCGGGACACAGACACCCATGAATCCAAGATCCGCGAGCCGTCTCCAAATTCCTTTGTCAAAACTTCCCTCTGCATCCCACTTTGCAATATGCGGCATAATTTCCGCATCTACAAATTGCCTTGCCGTCTTTCGCAACATGTTTTGTTCATCTGTAAATGTAAAGTCCATCTTTATGTCCTCCTTTACAATGAAACTAGGCTTTTTCGATGCGAGCGTTTACCGCAATCTGTCCTACTGGTATGCGGTATACGCGGTTATACAATTGTCGATAAAACTTCCTGAACTGACGCTCGTTTAACGCAGGCAGTGCCGAAGTTGTCATCAATAATAACGGGTGCTTGAAATTGGTTAGCTTCACTGTTTTATCCAGTGTCAGTCCATTCCGTTCATAAAATGCGATACGTCGCGTTCGAATAGATAACTCTTCTTCATTTCGGGAAAAGTCAGGGTCTTCCACTTCGAGTAAAATTCCCGCTGGTGATAGCGCATCTAGACGGCGAAGCATGACGCTGCCTAAGCCATACGAACGGAATTCCGGCGCTATTGCCAAGTAGAGTACGTGAATACCCCCATACTTCGGGATTTCTTGATAGATGGCGTAGCCGTAAACGTTGATGCCGTCCGTCAAATAGACTGCACGCAAGATGTTTTTCTTCAGCGCTTTACGCATAATCGGGAACGGAATATGGTCGAGAAATCCGAAGTCTACTAGCACGAATTTGAATAACCTATTCAACGTCCGTCGATTCGTTGCGAGATGCTGTAATCCCATCTGTGATGTATTTAATGTTTGTTTTTGCATTTCACTTCACTCCTTAGAAATACGAGGAGATGGTCTGTTGAGATCTAAATCCACGCTTTCCTACCAGTATATACTGTATCAGGCCTGTTGTACGTCTATGACAACTCCGCGTTTCATCATTTCTGCGATATACAGTTTGCCAGGCACGATGTTTTCCGGTGGATAAGCGCCTCTTTTTGTGATGACTCCATTGCCAATCATTTGTGCTACGACAGAAATGGTGTTGGCTGTTGCGAGTGCCATAGCCGTTTCATTCGTGTTCTGATCCTTTTCGGTAATCATATTAAACGTCACCGTGTGCGCTTGCCCGCCTTTATTACCGCTCACAATGACGCGAAGTAAGACGGCATCCGATTTATCCCCAAGGAGTAATTGTGGCGTCAAATGCGCGAGCATGACGTCGCGCACACGTAGTGGTCTACCATCTACTCGGATCGTGGGTTCTCTAGACAATAAGCCGAGATCCACTAATACTTGAACCTTGTCTGCATGGCCAGGGTAGCGAATCGTCTTGTATTCTAGTGTTTCGATGTTAGGAAATGACTCGAGCATCGTCGACGTACCGCCTGATGTATGGAAGGCTTCCATTTCGCCATAGCCATCGAATTCCAGCGTTTCGATTTCCGATAATGAAGGCAATTCCTTCACTTCGCCATATCGCATAACGCGAGACGAATCCGTGTAATGATCGAATAATCCTTCCAATGAAAAGACGACATTATAGTTTAGTGGTGGCTCGGGTTTGACCGGAACTCCGCCTACATAAAGTTTGATTGACTTAGTTTCATCGAGTAACGACGCACCATAACCTGCCAGAATATTAATCATGCCAGGGGCCACGCCGAGGTCAGGAATGAGCGTCACGCCTTTCGCGGCAGCCTGTTCAGTTAGCGCGAGCACTTTTTCCGTTGCTCCACCGATATGTCCACCTAAGTCGACAACGTGTACGCCACGTTCTACCGCACAGCGGGCGACTGATTCATTGAATGTATAAAACAGTGCGTTGACGACGATATCCCCAAGCCCGACCACATCGCTGAGTTGCTCTTCATTCGTCGCATCGAGCAATAAAATGTCGAGTTTTTCATTCATGAGTTCTTCGGCGAAATCTTCCGCTTGCCGAATGGCGCGGTCCGCGAGATACACTTTCTTCACTTCATCCTGCTTGACTAAATCACGAACGACTTCTTTTCCCATTAATCCAGCACCTAATACAACAACTTTCATCTGCTCATCCCTTCTTCCTGTGAGTTCATTCCGTATCGATTTGCGCGCGTTGCAACTTGCCGCTGTAATCGATGTAAATGCTCTTCCATTCCGTAAAGACGTCGAGTGCCGCAACACCAGAGTCCCGATGACCGTTCCCCGTACCTTTCGTTCCACCAAACGGCAAATGAATTTCAGCGCCCGTTGTGCCTGCGTTAATATAGACGATGCCCGTATCCAGGTCGCGTTGTGCGCGGAATACTTTATTAACATCTTGCGAGAAAATGGAACTGGACAAGCCGTATGCGACGCTGTTATTCACTTCGATTGCCTCATCCAGACTGCTAACTGTAATCAATGAAATGACCGGGCCAAATATTTCTTCCTGCGCGAGTCGGCTATCCCATGCGACATCTGCAAATAATGTGGGCTCGAAATAATGTCCAGTAGCGAATTTACCTTCATTCAGCACATGTCCACCTGCTACTAGATTCGCGCCTTCCTCTTTGCCAATTTCAATATAGCTTTGGATTTTCTCCAGCGCTTTTGCATTAATCACAGGACCGACTTTTACCGTTTCATCTAGTCCATCCCCCATTGTTAGGCCTTTCATACTTTCTAGTAGACGTTTCTGCAATTCTTCTTTCACGTCTTTATGAACGATGACCCGACTACAAGCTGTGCAGCGCTGCCCTGCCGTTCCAAATGCGCTCCATAAAATACCTTCTACCGCCAGCTCGATATCTGCATCTTCAAGCACGATCACTGCATTCTTGCCACCCATTTCAAGAGAGATTTTCTTCAAGTGACGACCACCTAATTCCGCAACATGTCGACCTGTTTCGGTCGAGCCGGTAAACGAGATAACGCGTACATCGGGATGTTCGATCAATGCAGTACCAACGTCTGAGCCGGAACCGAAGACGATGTTCGCGACACCATGCGGCAAGCCAGCTTCTTCAAAAATCAACGCCATTTCATACGCCATCAACGGCGTTTCCGTCGCTGGTTTCCAAATGAATGTATTCCCCGCCACAATCGCCGGAAACGACTTCCACGTAGCAATCGCAATCGGGAAATTCCACGGTGTAATGAGACCGACCACGCCAATCGGTGCACGAACGCTCATCGCAAACTTATCCTGCAACTCCGATGGCACTGTTTCACCGAACAATCGTCGTCCTTCTCCCGCCATGTAAAACGCCATATCGATTCCTTCTTGCACCTCACCACGGGCCTCTTCTATTACTTTACCCATTTCCTTCGTCAACACTTGCGCTAGATGTTCTTTTTTATCTTTCATTATACGGCCAATTTCATAGAGATAATCCGCACGCTTAGGCGCTGGCACCAAAGCCCACTTCCTCTGCGCCTTCTTCGCCGCAGCCACCGCCTGCCCCACCTCTTCCTCCGTCGACAAAGGCACCTGCGCCAACTCTTCCCCATTCGCCGGATTCAATACAGCAGCATAACTAGCCGCTTCCTCCTGCCAAACACCATCGATGTAATTAGTTAGCTTCATCAAAACTACCCCTCTCTACTCCATATAATTTTCGTGAGTTGTCCCTATTAGAATTGTTCGACAATATATCATCCTATTCCTTTAAAGCTAGACATATTCAAGAAAAGTTAACTTAATGGGCAAGAATTGGTAATAGGCATAGAGCGCTTGTCTCACTTCATAGAGCGGTTAAATAGGCTGATAGAGCGCATTAGAGGGATCATAGAGCGCCTATACAGATTTATGAGCGGATGTCGTGGAAGTATGAGCGTTTACTCCTAAAGAAAACGACACTAGTTGATTTTTAGCGGAAGGAAACGAGTCTTGATGGTAGCATGCGCTTTGAGAGCCTGGACTGAATGAAATTCCTAACGCAGATCAACGGTGCCCACCCACTCATCAATGCCAATGCAAAAAAACCGCCACAGCAAGTCGGAAACTCCAACTCGCCATGACGGCCTACATTCATTACAACAAATACCAAATATAATGCGCTTCCTCATGACTACCCGGCGTAAGCGCCGCACTCTTCGGATAACTCATCTTATCCACAGCCATTTCCATCAACTTACTCACATGTGGATTCAACTGCTCCGCCTTAGCAAACAACTCCAAAGCTTTCTCCGAAGATTTACCTTGCGCACGCGCCATCTCCATCAACCAAGACAAATACCAATACGCTGCATCGCCTTCGGAAACTTCTACAGTCGCCTCCAAAACCCGCGCCGCCTGATCAATTTCTCCTTGATGAATCAACGACGAAATCGCCAAGTACCGTGCACTTTGGTGATCAAAGAGGTCGAGCGACAGAAGACGTATAAACATCTCGCTTGCGTCAGCAAAACGGTCTTGCTCATAGAGCCACACGCCGTACTGCATCAAACTACGTAAATATGGACGATTCGGTGCGAACTTCCACGCATCTTCCGCACGGTTGTCAAACTGTTTTTCACCAGAGAATATAGCTTGTTTGAAGAATTTTTCTTGCTCGTCCTTCGAATCTGTCAGCTCCGTCTGAAGCAACAACGCATCGACATTCGTCGGATCCGCGCCATACGCACCTACCGCGAAGTCATGTCGCTGTTCGATTGTTTCGGCATTGTACGCCATATAACAAAGCATCTGTGCTTCTTGTTGTTGGTTTTCCGGCTCAAACGGTTGCTGGATTGCTTCTTGAATATACGCCTGCGCTTCTTCAAACGTATCGAAGTTATGCTTTTGCGTCAACATATGCACTTGCCAATTCATTTGCTCAGACGGAAGTGGATTTGTACCGATATGATACCCGGCATCTTTCTTCCCTTCCTCCATCATCTTCTCAAGGTCTTCAATCTTCTCTAGCAGAATATCCGTATGCTTTCGGAATGAAGAGACAGAAACCCCGAATCGTTTACCTACTTCCGCTTGCGTATACGTACTCTTCATCATGTTCGTATCGACTGCTAATTGGAACGCGGCCGCAGCGAGTACTTCCGGTTTACGGAACTTCGGATCTTGATCGGTAAAGTAGTACGCCATTAAGGACAGTAACATTTCATAGGCGCCCGGATATAGCTCTTCCTTTTCGAGTTGAGCATCTAGTATTTCAACTACTTCACGCTGCAATGGTGTGAAGTTTTGCTCGACTACGTCAGATAACGTCTGAACATCGAGTTTACAAACCACTTCATAAATGTCGACTAGATGCTTCTTAAAGAAATCGAAGCTATTCTTCTCTTCACTCGTTTCAGCTAGTTCTTGCACACGCGTCAGTAGTTCATCACTCATATGTTTATTCACCGCAATAGCAGAAATTGGCATGACCCAGCGCTCTTCATTGCGCATCTCTTCTAAGACGATGGCAATGACAGCGCGAACATCTTCAGGCTCGCCTGCTTCTCTTGCCAATAAATACTCGCCTTCTCCGAGAATTTCTTTCATATGGTAGACTTCTTTATCAGCCTTTGTCACTTCCGCGAATGTAATGAAAGCATTTTGCCAGCTCTTCAAAATAGCTCGTACCGCTCTATTTTGCGTACGGTTTAGCGCTTTGACTAGGTGGCGTCTCCATAGATCTTTACGAACGATGAAGAAGTAGTAATCGCTGACATTCGTCACGAGCTCCTCTTCTTCCATCCACTCACCGAGTCGTCCAGACCACTCCTTCAATAACCCTTCTAATGATTGGATCTCGGCAGGAGACAATGACGTTTCGTAATAACTGTTTAATACTTTCTTCAGTTCTTCCTGGACCATATTTGTGCCCGGCATATCTGTTTTGCCGCAGCAGTTCTCTACGATTTCCCCGCTTCCGCATGGGCATTTTTCTTTATTCCCTATCACATCGAACACAACCTTTTCTTTTTACTATACCATACTAAAAAGAAGCTCCGCATGCATAGCAGCATACGAAACCTCTTATTTTACTTTTCAGACTGTTCCTTCACTTCATTAATAGTTGGTGAAGTCGGTGGCATGACCCGTTTAATGAATAACGATAGGATCAATGCGACGAATGTAATCACCGTGGAAATGAAGAATGCATGATTGACACCATCTAGCATCGCCAGACGTCCAATCTCTTCCGTCATAGTGGATACATCGACTCCAGAAGCGGCCAAATCCTTCGCTTGAGTAGCTGCTGATACATCCAACCGTTTGGTCATGAGCGTCAATAACAATGCCGAACCAATCGCACCTGATACTTGCTGCAATGTGTTATTCATTGCCGTACCATGCGGATTCGAGATCATCGGCAACGAGTTCATTCCATTTGTCATAACCGGCATCATGACCATTGACAAGCCGAACATTCGGAATGTATACACTGCCATTAAATAATAATAACCTGTATCCATCTGCAGTTGGCTTAATAAATATGTCCCGATCACGGAGATAATCAGTCCCGTGTAGACTAGGATCCGCGGACCGTATCTATCAAATAAACGACCTGTGATCGGCGACATGATTCCCATTAAAACCGCACCTGGCAACATGAGCAATCCTGCATCTAATGGTGAAATACCTCGCACATTTTGCACATACAACGGCGTCAAAATCATCCCGGAGAACATTGCTACAGATAGCACCATGGATACGACGGATGCGAGTGCAAACATCGGGTATTTGTAAATCCGGAAATCGAGCATCGGTTCTTTCATACGTAATTGTCTTAGTATAAACAATACGAGCGCTACCGTACCGAGTGCGATCGTGCCATAGACAATTGGAGAACTCCAACCCTTTTCCCCAGCAGAACTAAAGCCGTACAGCAAACCACCGAAACCGAGAGTCGATAAGACTAACGAGAAGAAATTGATGCGTACATCACGGTTCGGTGTAATATTTTTGAGTTTGAAAATAGCAAGAGCTAGTGTCAACAATGAAATCGGCAGAACAATTTCAAACAGCGTCCGCCATGAATAATTCTCGACTACCCAGCCGGACAAAGTCGGTCCGATAGCTGGTGCAGTGAACATCACAAGACCGAACATACCTAGTGCCGCCCCCCGCTTTTCGATCGGGAAAGCCGTTAACATAACATTCATTAACAGCGGCATCATCAACGCGGAACCGGATGCTTGGATCATACGTGCAACGACTAATAAAGAGAAAGTCGGCGCGATGATGGCGATAAATGTCCCTAACGAGAAGAGCACCATCGCGGTAATGAAGATTCTTCTATTAGTAAACTTCTGTATGAAAAACGCACTGGCCGGAATCATAATCCCGTTGACCAACATATAACCGGTCGTCAGCCACTGAACGGCCGATGGAGTAATCGAAAACTCTTCCATAATGACTGGTAATGCGATATTCAGTAAAGTATTATTTAAGATCGCAACAAACGCACCAATGAACAAAATTGCAATGATGCCATAAGGTGGCTTCTCATGCATTTTTTTAATTTCTAATGATTCTACCATTTTACCCTCCTATAACATGTGAATAATATGTCAGATTTATATTTTATACCGCCAGTACATTTATTACAACTAATAAATTCGGGCAGCTTAAAAAGCTTGATATAACAGTGTTTTAAGAATAGTATATGAGGTATACACACAGTATAAAACAAATCCAAACATACAGGTGATCATTTATGAACGATCGGAAAAAGCACGTATTGCTTATCGCAAAACAACTATTCATTGACAAAGGCTTTCACGCAACATCCATCCAAGATATTTTGGATGCAGCACAAATTTCAAAGGGAACGTTCTATAATTACTTCACTTCTAAAAACGAATGTCTCATGGCGATATTGCGCGACGCTCATTATATGAGTTACTTACGAAGAAATGAGCTAGCGATCGGCAAGGATCTTGCAGACCCTGCCCTTCTTTCTGCACAAATCGAAATTCGTTTGACGATGAACCGACAACAAAACTTGCTTCCATTATTTGAAACTATCGTTCATTCGCCTGATGACGAGCTACGTCAATTCGTCAAGCAGATGCATTTTCGAGAACTCGCATGGATTGCGAAACGACTCGTCAATGTTTACGGTGAAGAAGTAAAACCCTATTCCTATGATTGTGCGTCGTTACTTTTCGGTTTTATCCAACATGCACTTAACGTCTGGAAAAGTGCCACTACAGAGCAAATCGATACGATGAAACTAGTGGAGTTCGTCATGCAACGAATGGAAGTCATCGTGCCGGACATCGTCAAACGAGATGCACGCTTCCTGTCGCAGAACTTATTAGAAGACATGTTAACGGCCGCAGAGTTTTATCCGATGACACGCGAAGTATTGATTGAGAGTTTGCGGAAGTTCGTCGAAGAGTTACCAGAGGAAGAAAACCAAAAGACGTTATACAGCCAATTTTTATTGGACGAGTTATCAGCAGATCAACCTCGACTCTATTTACTAGAATCCGTCGTCCGCTCATTCCGCCAAGCGTTCGAAGGCTCCGAACTGCAGCTACAAGCAATCGAACTATCCGCAGCAATTTGGTTGTTCATCAACAAATCCCAATAACAACACAAAAGAGACTAGCAAAGTCAGCCCGTACGACTTTGCTAGTCTCTTTTTCGATTGTTGAGGATTAGGGGGAGTAGTTTGGGAATGTGCGTGAATTACGTATTGAACCCACGTCACTACTAAATACGAACCTGATGATTAGGCTCTTCCCCTAGCGCAAACGCAAGCAACGCATCCACGTTCAGCTTCATCATCGCCTTGCGCGTCTTCACGGTAGCACTGCCAATATGCGGCAACACCGTCAAATTTGGCAACGTCAACAACGGATGATCGAGCGGAACCGGCTCCGTCTCAAACACATCTAGCCCTGCGGCATGAATCTTCTTCGTGCGCAGCGCATCAAACAATGCTTCTTCATCCACAATTCCGCCACGCGCAACATTGATCAGAACGCCCGTCTCTTTCATCTGAGACAACTGTTCTGCCCCAATCATCCCTCTCGTCTCTTCACTATACGGTACCAAAATCAGGACGAAATCTGAAGACGCCAGCAAATCTGGAAGCGCAACATATCGACTGCCGTACATATCTTCTATTTCAGACTTGCGGTTACGGTTGTGATAGAGCACGTCCATATTGAACCCTTTCGCACGTCTCATCACCGCTTCACCGATCCGCCCCATGCCGACGATACCAAGAGTAGCTCCGTATACATCAGTTCCTGTAAAACCAAGTGGCTCCCATGACGTCCAACGTCCTTCGCGCAACGTGTTCTCTGCACCAATCAAATCACGGGCCGTAGCCATTAATAAAGCAAACGCCAAATCTGCCGTCGTTTCTGTCAGCACATCAGGTGTATTCGATACCATAATATTTCGTGCCGAGGCTGCTTTCACATCGATGTTATTATAGCCCACTGCCATATTGACGATTAATTGTAATTTAGGGGCAGCGTTGAGCACTTCTTCATCGATTTGGTCGGAGATAACGGTCCAAAGTGCATCCGCGTCAGCCACTTCTTTCAACAACACATCACGAGGAACTGCTTCACTCGTTGATTGCCACATACGTACTTCGTAGTGTACACGAAGTGGAGCGATCATTTCTTCCGGCATCTCACGACAAATATATACTGTTGGTTTCATGGACAACACTCCTTTAGCCACCGATATAGTTCATATTAATTTTCTTGCGATTCTTCACAGTCTGCTCCGTACGTTCATCGGAATAGCGATCTCTTCTACCTCTCCACACGTCGGCAATCACTTCGTATAATTCTTCGTCAGTTTTATCCGAACGAATTAATTCCCGTAGGTCAAAGCCTTCTGATGCAAAGAGACAAGTGTATAATTTCCCTTCGGATGATAAACGAGAACGCGTACAAGTTGAACAAAACGACTCTGAAACAGATGTGATAAAGCCAACTTGCGCATCCGTTCCTGTATACCGATAGCGTTTGGCTACTTCACCGTAATAGTCTTCTTCCGCAGGCTCCATGTCGAATTCAGCAGCCAGCATGTCATAGATTTCTTTTTTCGTGACGACTTTTTTGAAGCTCCAGCCATTGTCATTGCCGACATCCATGAACTCGATGTAGCGCAATGTGATGCCGCGTTCTTTAAAATACGTAGCCATCGGGAGGATTTCGCTTTCATTGACGCCTTTTTGTACGACCATATTCACTTTAATTGTAAAACCGATGTCTTGTGCCTTTTGAATGTTTTTGAGAACGAGATTAGGTGAAATGCCACGGCCGTTGATCTGGCCGAACAGTTCTGGGTCCAGTGCATCTAAACTGATGTTTAGACGGCGCAATCCAGCGTCGTAAAGCGGTTGCGCGTATTGACCGAGCAGCACTGCATTCGTTGTAAGTCCGATGTCTTCGATCCCTTCGATGTCGTGAAGCTTCTGTATCAACTCGGGTAAATTGCGGCGCATCAGCGGTTCACCGCCCGTCAAACGCAGTTTCTTGACACCTAACTGAGCAAAAATCCGAGCCAAGTGTTCCAATTCCTCAAACGACAGCAATTCATTTTTAGCTAGAAATACAAAGTCATCACCAAATACTTCTTTTGGCATGCAGTACGTACAGCGGAAATTACAGCGATCCGTAACAGAAATACGCAAATCCCGAATCGGGCGTCCGAGTTGATCTACAATGGCATTCATCTTCTTCATCCCCTTTCCAGTTCACATGGCGTGTTGACATTTTTAAAAGCAATTTCAGGTGTATCCGTTACTAAAGCGCCTTCAATCCACCGACATTCATGTTGCGCTTGCACATCCATCACTCGGCGATTACCATCGTGTAACGCTTGCTTGATTGTCGATTTGACGTTTGCATTCCAAACTGAAACGAGTGGATGTCGCTTGCTTTCAACCGTGATAGATGAAATATCTCCATCATGTAATTCAAGCAATCTTTCCATAATCCCTACTTCAATAAACGGCATGTCACAAGGTAACACAACGTATCGGTCTGCTTGCATAGACTCCATTGCGGATAAGATTCCTGCAAGAGGACCCATTCCCGCATAGGACGCAAGATCAGTCGTCACATGAACGCTGTCCGGAAACAGTTCTTTAAATTCAGTACGCGCCACGACGACGATCTCATCGCAAATCGGTCGTAATGCCTCTACTGAATAATGATAAAACGAGTGACCTCCATGCGTCGCAAACGCTTTTGGTGAGCCGAAACGTCGCGATTGTCCGCCCGCGAGCAGCACACCGACCGTCTTCATCCGCCACTCACTGGTGGAATGAACGCGCAAACATCCCCCGCTTGAATGACGTCATCCTTTAGGGCATATTCTTCATTCACTGCCACATGGATCGTCTCTTTACCGAAACCCGGATACGTTTCTTCCGCCCAGTTCAGCAATTCTTCCACCGTTAAAGGCGCGCGATCCAAAGACTCTTCACCTTTACCTGTTAACTCCCGTAGCCTTGCAAAGTAATGAACTGTAATCATTGTGATTCGCTCCCTTTCTCTGGATATTTCTTCTGTGCACCGATCCATTCTTCGCCGTCTTCCCAGATTTCCTTCTTCCAAATCGGTACGACTTCTTTAATACGCTCAATTGCGTATTCATTCGCTTCATATGCTTCTTTTCTGTGAGGCGACGATACCGCGATGACTACAGCAATGTCCGATATTTTCAGCTCACCAATGCGATGCGCCATAGCCACTTGAACACCTGGCCACTTTGCTTCCATCTCAGCACCGATTTCAGCAAGCTTCTTTTCCGCCATCGGTACATAGGCTTCATACGCGAGATACAATGTACGAACACCATGCGTCCATTCGCGAACATGTCCCGTGAACACGGTTACCGCGCCCGCTGCCGGATGCAAAACCAACTCACTATATTTCTGCACATCAATCGGCGTGTCTATGATTTCATAACGTTTCATCTTCTCGCCTCCACCCATTCTTGTAGCCAGTCGTCGAGTCGTGTGATGTCTTCAAACAACTCGGCTGTTTTCACCGTCCGAACGATGCCAAGTAACGACTCCAACTCATGTCGTTCTTCTTCATTTCGGATGAGTACCACTTTCTCACCAGCTTCTTTTTTATAGCCTTCTATTAATAAAACATCCGGCTCACTAGATGCGGCCAATGCCTTTAGCTGTTCAAATGAACGTTCTTTATTTTGTATCAATTGTATCATATCGCCGCCTGCCACAAGAGTGGAGACAGCTCCAAATTCTAAGAATTGTACCGTATCCGTATGCGCTGGCGGCAGTTCAGGTGCGCCGCCATGTCCATGATGTTTTAGCACAGCGACTTCGTAACCAAGACGGTTCAGCACGGTAATCCAGTGCGAAACGAGCGTCGTTTTCCCACTGTCCTTGAAGCCGACAATATGTAGCGTCTTCACAGCTCCCAACGCTCCACACCTTGTTCCGTTCCTAGCAATAAAACATCCACTAGCATTCCTTTTTCGAAACCACGCGTTCCGCTCGGCAAGACGATGATGCAATTACCACGCGCAATAGAAGACACGGCGCTAGATTTATTGAAACCTGAAGGCGTAGCCACGATACCTTCATTCGTCATCGACCAGCTGGCACGAACAAAACGAGTGAACGGATTCGCTTTCTTAAAATCTTCTCCAAGGACCGCTTGAATACGTGGCATATAAGGCGCTGAACAGCCCATCATCGAATAAATGGCAGGACGTGCAAACAATTCAAATCCTGTGAAGCAAGCAGAAGGATTACCTGATAGACCGAATAATAATTTATCCCCTAAAACCGCCACCGTCGTCACACTACCCGGGCGCATCGCCACTTTATTGAACAATACTTCCGCACCGAGACGTTCATAGATCGTAGGCAGATAATCATAATCCCCGACCGACACACCGCCTGTCGTAATGAGCAAGTCTGTTTCTTGAAGTGCTTTCTCGACGATTTCGGTACATGCATCCAAGTCGTCTTCCATCATGCCATACGACGTAGATTCAATTCCCATTCGCTTCAACTGCGCACGAATCATCGGGCCATTGGAATTGCGAATCTTCCCCGGTTCGAGTTCATCGGTGACATCGAGCAATTCAGTTCCCGTCGACAACACCCCAGCTATCGGAAGTTTCGCAACACGTACTTGTGCATAACCAAATGTTGCAAGTAGCGCAATGGTCCCCGGATGAATTACCGTTCCTGCTTCGATCAATGTCTCCCCTTGTTTCGCATCTTCTCCTTGACGCGAAATATTTTCGCCCGCTTCAAATGGCTTACGCAACGTAAACCCACTGTCGTTTTCCACCGTTTGCTCCAGCATGACGACTGCGTCCGCCTGTTCTGGAATCAATGCACCCGTCATGATGCGGAACGATTCACCTGGCTCAATCGGACGATCTGCCACATGCCCTGCACCAATTTCTCCAATCACACGGAAGGCTTTTCTAACATCACCTGAAGCACCCATCGAATCTTCCGCACGAATCGCAAACCCATCATACGGTGAACGATCAAAAGGCGGCACATCATGCTTCGCCACGATCGGCTCAGCTAACACTCGACCATATGTATCTTCTAACGAAAGCACTTCCGTCTGAAGCTTATGTACATGTTTCATCACACGCTCTACAGCTTCCGCCACTTGAATCGGTTTTCGAATTTCTACCACGTACATCTCCTACTTTCTTTTGGTATACTAACTAGTACAATGAAATGAAACGAAAGGATGATCATCATGTCCGAACTTACGCACTTCAATGAACAAGGCCGCGCCAAAATGGTCGACGTGTCCGACAAAGAAACTACTTTACGAACGGCGATCGCTACATCATCAATTATGGTTAACGCATCAATTCACGAGCAAATCACGCATGGCACAAATAAAAAAGGAGACGTCTTCGCAGTTGCGCAAGTCGCCGCCATCATGGCCGCGAAAAACACGTCCAACATCATTCCCATGTGCCACCCACTCCCTTTAACGGGTGTAGATGTCCGATTTGATTGGGATATTAACGAAGTATCTTCCCATTACAACGTGTTAATCCAAGCCGAAGTCAAAACGAAAGGCGTGACCGGCGTCGAAATGGAAGCCTTGACAGCCGCTTCTGCCGCTGCATTGACGATTTATGATATGTGTAAAGCTGCCGGCAAGGATATGGTCATCGGACCAACGATGCTACAGCATAAATCTGGTGGGAAAAATGGAGATTATCAACGCGCGGACTAACTGTCGCGCGTTTTTTTGATTGGGATTGGTGGGTTTGGCTGGGTCCGTGTGGCTTGGCGTGGTGTGGCGCTCAATGTTATTGCGTGAGCGCTCTATTGGGCTGCGTATCCGCTCATACTTTCATGCTATCCGCTCTATCAGTCCGCGTATCCGCTCATACTCTCAAGCTAACCGCTCTATCAGCACGCGTAAACGCTCATTCTCACACGCTAACCGCTCTATCAACACACGTATCCGCTCATTCTCCCAAGCTAACCGCTCTATCAAACCACGTAAACGCTCATACTCACACGCTAACCGCTCTATCAACACACGCATCCGCTCATTCTCCCAAGCTAACCGCTCTATTAAACCGCGTAAACGCTCATACTCACACGCTAACCGCTCTATCAGCACGCGTAAACGCTCATACTCTCAAGCCAACTGCTCTATCACCCCCCGCAAAAGCTCATACCCTCACTCCAAATGCTTCCCAAGCTCATGCACAATATGCGGCAACTCCGGCACGATCAACTTATCCATCGCCAGCGTCACAGCCTTCGATGAACCCGGTAGTAAAAACACAGCTTGCAAGCCGATCCCGCCAGCCGCCGCGCGACTGAGCAATGCTTTCGATCCCACGTCTTCGGTATAACTCAAAAAGCGAAACAGTTCACCGAATCCATCTAATGGTTTCGTGAAATAAGGTGATACGGTTTCCACTGTAATATCCCGTGCGCCAATCCCCGTTCCGCCCGTGAAAATCATGGCCTGAATGGATGAATCGGACGACCAAGCGGATAACCGCTCCACAATATGCGTCGCTTCATCCGAGCAAATTTCGTACGCTTTCACTGTATGGCCAGCTTCCGCCAACTTCTCGCAAATCACCTTGCCGCTCTTGTCGTCCGCTTTCGTCCGTGTATCACTAATCGTCAGCACCGCAACTGCGATCGACTTGTCACGCGCTTTCTGTGGTAAATGAGCCTCTTCCATTTGCAATTCCTCCTAGCCGAATAATGAATGATAGATTTTTCGTCCTTCTCGCATATCTTTCAATCCATGAATCAATAGTCGGCCATTGCCGAATAAAATACAGCGATAGCCTTCCGCTTGAAACTCTACGAAAAACGGTGTTTCTCGGTACTTCGATCCTAGTTGCTGCGCGACTTTCACACCGTCTGCCACCGTCAATTTACGTCCTGCATCCGGTATGATCTGCACCGTATCACGCCCGCATAGCACAGCGTATTGTGTGCCTGCTGCTTGATGAAGCGCAGGGTACGTCGGATGTTCACCGCATGTTTCGCATTGCGGATTCTTCATCCGGCTAATTCCCGCTTCAACTGATGTATTATTCCACACATCAAAATGCAGAAGTTTCGTGCGCATGGCTTGTTCATTCCCCGTCAGCCATTTCATCGCTTCCGCACTTTGATGTGCAGCCGAAATCTGTACAGCAGGCGCAATTACCCCTACTGTATCACATGTTTCATTGACTGCCGGCATGACCGGTAGTAGACAACGGAAACACGGTGTCTTGCTTGGAATGAAAGGAAAGACGCTGCCTGAACTGCTGACGACTGCGCCGTAGACCCAAGGAATATTCAGTTTCCATGCGACATCATTAATCAGCAAACGCGTCTCGAAATTATCCGTTGCGTCGAGTAGAATATCCGCACCGATCGCGATTTCTTCGAGCAACGGACCGTCGATATGGTCGAGCACTGTTGTAATGTCTACGTCTTGACGGATAGCATGTAAACGACGCTTCGCTGCCACCACTTTTGGCACACTGTTTTTCGCATCTGCTTCAACAAATAATTGTTGCCGCTGTAAATTGGATGCCTCAACATAATCGCGGTCTGCGAGCGTTATTTTGCCAATTCCTGCACGTACGAGCGTCTCGGAAATCGAAGAGCCGAGCGCGCCACAGCCGATGATTACCGCATGTGCGTCTAATAGCTGTCGCTGTCCCGACGTACCGATTGGCTGGAATAATGTTTGCCTTGAATAGCGATTCTCCACTGGATCTACTTCCTTTCATTACACAAACAAGCGAGGCAACCGGTTAAGACCGATTGCCTGCGCTTATTTCTGGACTAATATCACTGAACGAACCAACGTAGCGAACGACGTCGCCTGTTCCATCTTTTACGGAACTGATGGAAAGGAACTCTAAGTACTCTTCGCCACTCTTTTTCTTATTCCAAATTTCACCTTGCCAGACGCCTTGTTCATCAATTGTGCGCCACATTTCATTATAATATTCCCGGTTGTGTCTACCTGAACTTAAGATGTTCGGGCTTTGACCTAGCACTTCCTCTTCACTATACCCTGTTAGTTTCGTAAATGCCGGATTGACCGAAACAATGAGCCCCTTTGAATTGGTCACGAGAATACCTTGCCCCGTTGAATCAAATACTTCTTTAGACAAGCTCGTGCGATCCATGTAATAGAGCCAAAATGCCAATACAAGACTGACTAATGATACTTGTGAAAACGCCATGAATCCAATGGAATAGGAGCCTGTCATGGAGAAAATCGTTGCGAGTAATAATGGAGGGAAAAATCCACCAAGACCACCCATCATCGATACAATTCCGTTGACAGTACCTGCTTGCTTACTGAAATACATCGGTACTAGTTTAAAGATGACACCATTTCCGAGACCTGCAGCTGCCGCAATCATAATGCTGCCAACTGTGTACAGTCCAATATCCGGTGAAAACGCTAGTACGATAGACGAGATCGTCAAGCCTGCGAAACAGCCCATCAATAAGAATAATGGCTGGAACTTATCGCCTAACCAACCACCCACCGGACGTAATAACGTCGCGACGACGATGAAGCCAGCTGTACGAAGTCCTGCGTCCACTTTATCGAGTTCAAAGTAATTAACGAGGAAACTTGGCAAGAACACGGTAAACGCAACGAATGAACCAAATGTGATGAAATAGAATAATGAGAAGAACCACAATTTTTCATTCTTATAAACACCTTTGATTTGTTCGACAATCGGTGCTTTCACTCGAACTTCCTTACGATCACCGAAGAAGAAATTCAATGCGATGAACGCAAGCAATAAAATCAAATACATTTTGACAGTCAATGACCAGCCGAACTTCATCGCGAGGACCGGCGCTGAAAACGTCGTGATCGCTGTCCCGATGTTCCCCATCCCGTAAATACCATTGACGAGTCCGTGCTTTTCTTTAGGATAATACTTCGGTAGCGACGTAACACCAACAGAGAAAATCGCGCCCCCTATCCCAAGTAACGTACCGCCGATCAAAAGCCCTGTCACTGTTGATGTTTCACTTATGTAGTAGACAGGAAATAGCAATACGATGAAACTGATGAAAAACATCATACGTGCGCCATAAACATTGGCGTAATAGCCAAGTGGAATTCGCAAAATCGAACCGAGTACTACAGGAATTGCTGTGATGATGGCCACACGCTCTGGCGGAATATTGATATCTTCGCTTATAAATGGTAGCAAAGAAGAGATCAAGACCCACACCATGAAGCCGACAACTAGATTTGCTGTTTGCAAAGGCAACTGAATCTTTTGTGTCATAGGAATCCATCCAATCTGAAATTAGTTGCAAAGCTAACCAATCACTTTCGTTGTGTGTTAATCCGGTAGAATTGATGTATATAATTGGTCGAATAATTCATCTTGCTCTTTGGCAAGTAAGACTGATAGAACCATCGGAAAAATGACGTTTTCTTCTTTTACAAAGTGAATCATGATGACTTCAAACGCCTCGCCTGCGTCTTTTACGACGTCTTGCATCATTGCGAGTGTAAATTCCGATAGATCCCCTCTTGTGTGATGAAGGAAATGTCCGATAAACGCATCCATCTCGTCGTGTTCTTCTTGTACTGCTTGAACTGGCCCTTGATCACTGCCCACATATTTCGCGAGCATCGGAAACAGGAATGCTTCTTCCTTTTCCGTATGATTTTTCAGCGGATCAATAAATTCGACGACTAACACACGCAATTTCTTGAGTGCTTTTAGACCTTCGTCACGCGTGAATCTATCATTCTCAAAATCCAGTACGATTGCATGCCACTGCTCCATCAAAGTAGTTAGAAAGCGATGTTCATTTTCAAGCACTCGTAGTGCAGGTAGCGTATGCGTAAGTCCTGTATTGACCATCATCCTTCACCTCTTCATTAGAAACTTAAAAACTTCTTGCGTAGTGCGTATTCGACGAGTTCCGGGCGGCTCTTCAATTGTAGCTTGTCCATCATTTTCGCCTTATGCGCTTCTACAGTCTTGACGGAAATATAAAGCATCTCTGCAATTTCTTTATTGCCATAGCCTTTAGCCACAAGCGGTAAAATTTCAATTTCGCGTTTGGATAAAATCTTGAAC
The DNA here is from genome assembly GCF_002743175.1 of Sporosarcina sp. P20a. Lineage (NCBI taxonomy): Bacteria > Bacillati > Bacillota > Bacilli > Caryophanales > Caryophanaceae > Sporosarcina > Sporosarcina sp. P20a. Next base: position 24,666 of record NZ_PDYT01000013.1, on the reverse strand, counting down.
GGATCGTCTTCGGCTGTCTCTTTCGACCCTTTCTTCACAAACTCCCTCACGAGCGAAGTCGCCATAGACGGATGAACATACGTGCCGCCGTCGTACACTTCACGAATGGCGTGTAGCAACTCTTCGTCGGGTGCATTTTTCAAGATATAGCCTGCTGCACCGTTTTTCAGTACGTGGAACATATACTCCTCGTCATCGTACATCGTCAAAATCACAATCTTCGTTTCTGGGAAATCTTCATGGATTTTGCCTGTTGCAATCAACCCACTTTGGCCAGGAGGCATGCTGAGATCCAGTAAAATAATATCCGGTCTGTGCTTCGCAACTAGTTCATATGCTTCCAATCCATCTGCCGCTGTTGCTACGACTTCCATATCGTCTTGGAAATTCAATATATGCATGAATCCTGTGCGGACGACTGCATGATCATCAGCTATTATGATTTTCACTCGTTGCTCTCTCCTTTTTCAGTGGAATCGTTGCTTGGACTGTCGTGCCTTCTTGCTGACTTGAAATGATGGTCATATTACCACCTACTAGTTCCACCCGTTCTTTCATACCATATAGTCCGAGGCCCGTGCCTTGCGGTGTAAAGTCATTGACATCAAAGCCGACACCTTCATCGAATACTTTTATTTGTAGCTGTCCATCCACTTCAATTAACGTTAAAAAGACATCTTCTACTTGGGCATATTTCATCGAATTTAGAATCGCTTCCTGGCCAATACGATACGCAACCGTTTCAATCCCGCCTTCATAACGACTTTCCTTCAAATCGGATTCAAAATGAACATACAGTCCGTAATTCTTTTCAAGATTCTTGATGTGCGTACGGAAAGCGGCTTCTAACCCAAAATCATCGAGTACAGCCGGTCGCAGTTCGACAGATAGATGACGGATCTCATCTAATAAGCGCATCAACGAACCTTCCGTTTGACGCAACTTTTCAAGTGCCTTGTCGTTCATGCCCATGTATTTCAACACACGCAAATCAACAAGCGAACTAAGCATTTCCTGTGCTACACTGTCATGCAACTCGCGTGAAATTCGTTTGCGTTCATTTTCCTGCGCTAAAATGACTTGTTGCATGCGCAATTTTTGATGAAGAACTTCAGACGTCTGAGTTTGCCGCGTTAAATTACGCAACATCAACACGGACACGTAGTTCTCTTCATCTAACACCTGATACGTCGCGCTGTACGGTTGCACGCCAAGGTCTTTCGTCTCCAAATATAATTGGAATGAAGTTAATGTTTGTTGCGGCTTCTCCATGAAACACGAGACACACGTCATTTGTTCATCTTCACTCGTAAAACCACGGCATGTCATACACATCGCGTCCGCCTCGCCTTGTAGCATCTTTTCATAGAGCGCGGGTTCCATAATTTCTTTCGCCGCTTCATTCATCGATAGAATCTCACCGTTCGCGCCGAAAAAGAACATCGCTTCTGTCGTACGATCGTATAGTTTGTGCAGCATAGTGGTTAGTTGATCATTATTTAATAAAGTCATCTTTCAATCGCTCCTTCATGTGAAACGGTCCGAATTGAGGTCCTACCGCATGCTTGAATTGCTCAAACTTGTCAGCTGTTAACCGGTCCACTTCACGGTAGCCAATCAAAAGCACGCCTTGCACATGATCATCACGGAATAAAGGAATCGCGCCAAAACTTTTTAGCTTTTCGAATACGACGATTGGATAGTTATAGAGATCTCCATCCATTACATTGGCGTCTACATTCTCAATCTTCATCGGCTTACCTGTCTTGAACACAATTCCTGCCACGCCTTTTCCTGATTGAAGGACAATTCTACGATAGCGTAAACTGATATCCCCCGTTACATATCGCCACTTTAACTCATGATGATATTTCTTCAAATCCACTAACGCCAAGCCGATGAAATCCGCATGAAGCGTTTCTTTCAATTCATCGATCGCCAGTTGGAAATTACTATTTACTTGTCCTGTCATAGACTTAATCTCCTATTATTCATCATTCGCTTACCGGGGTGACTGTTTGGTCGGCTGATGTTTTCTATATAGAATATAACTTCTACCTACATAATTCAATGGCACACTCCAGACGTGAACGAGTCGAGTGAATGGCCACATTGCGAAAATAAGGAAGCCCGTTAAAACATGCAGTTTAAACGCAATCGGAACGGATGCCATATATGCGGCTTCTGGCTGGAAAATCAGTAACGATCTGAACCAGACCGAAATCGTATCACGGTAATCAAATCCCGGTGTCATCGTGTTGGTGATCAACGAGCTATATACACCGATGAAAACGATAAACAGTAAAAAGGTATTAACGATTAAATCGGATCTCGAGGACAACTTACGAACATTTTTCTTTGTGAAACGACGGGACGTAAGAATAATCATTCCAGCTAGCGTCATCACACCGAAGAATCCCCCGCCCCAAACCGCACCGATATGATACATATGGTCGCTAACACCCATTGCGCGCGTCCACTCTTTTGGAATTCCAAGTCCCGCCACATGACCTAAAATGACGGGGAAGATTCCGATGTGGAACAACAAACTACCAATCATCAATTGTTTCTTTTCAATAAATTCACTCGACTTCGCGGTCCAGCCGAATTGGTCGTTCTTATAGCGGAAAATATGTCCTACAATAAATACTGCGATACAGATGTAAGGAAAAATGACCCATAGAAATTGACTAGTCATTAGCGGAAACCTCCCGTTGAATACATGATTTACATGTTTCACGCAGTGCACGGATCAAATGTACCCATGGACTTTCATACTTTTCTAGTGCTTTCATTAAAAAGTATGAACCGTCCTCGATGACTGCGAGCAACATCGAAAAGCTCTGCTGCGCTCGCGGATCTCCCTTCCATTCAGCCGCATAAATAAATTCACACATTAACGGAAGCAAGTCGGATAGTTCTTCATCTGGCATTTCGAGCCCGAACATTTCGTATAACACTTTTAACTGTGCCAGCGTCTGACCACGCTCTTTTGAGTCTGCAAACTTCACATAGGTCATGAACAGCGTAGCGTCTTTTTGGAAATCGAATGTGTACGTGTACATCTCTTGTATTTCATCCAAACTGTACGTTTGCATCGTTTCCCAGTACAGCTGCAGGTCTTCGTAACCTGCAGCATCTTCCGTTACATACTCATTCCACATATCTGGATGAAACGTCAGCTTTTCCGGGTAGTTTAGTTGATGGGAGAAAAAGCCGAAGATATGCTTCTTATCATATAAGAGGTCGAGATTAATCACGCCAGATCCCCCCATAGAAATTCTCTTCATAGATTTCCTTGCCCGTTTTCACAGGAGCTGCTCCCGGAGTTACAGGTCCGCAACCGTCACACCCTCCGTCCGAGCCCATTACAGAGAATGAAGAATACGGATTTTGAGCTGGTGCTTGTTCACCGTAGGTACCCATGCCGTCGTACCCTGCTGAACCTTGGGAACGATAAACGTTCATTTGACTTTCTTTATGGGATGTCGGGATTACGAAACGATCTTCGTATTTCGCAATCGCAAGCAAACGATACATTTGTTTCGTCTGTTTGGCAGTCAATCCAACGCGCTCTAGTTTAGATTCGTCGAAGTCCTTGCCGGAAGAAACCGCACGCATATATGAGCGCATCATCGCCATACGTTGCAAGCCTCCCTTGACGATATCCACATCTCCAGCTGTTAGCATATTGGCTAAATACTGAAGCGGAATTCGCATTTCTTCAATAGCCGGGAAAATCATGTCCGGATTTTTGATGGAGTCTTTTCCTTCAAAGTAGTTCATGATCGGGCTAAGCGGTGGAACGTACCAAACCATTGGCAATGTCCGGTATTCCGGGTGCAACGGGAATGCTAGCTTGTACTCGATTGCTAATTTGTACACTGGCGAGTTTTGTGCTGCGTCAATCCAGTCTTCAGAAATGCCATCTTTGATTGCTTGTTCGATGATTTCAGGGTCATGTGGATCTAAGAACAAATCACATTGCGCTTGGTACAAGTCTTTCGGATCCGGTGTAGACGCGGCTTCTTGCACGCGGTCTGCGTCATAAAGCAAGACGCCTAGATAGCGGATTCGGCCTGTACATGTCTCGGAACAAACGGTCGGTAAACCGGATTCCACGCGCGGGAAACAGAATGTACATTTCTCCGCTTTATTCGTTTTCCAGTTAAAGTACACTTTCTTGTACGGACAACCGGTCATACAATAACGCCAGCCACGGCAGGCTTCTTGATCGACAAGAACGATTCCGTCTTCGTCACGCTTGTACATTGCGCCTGACGGACAAGAGGCTACACAACTTGGATTCAAGCAGTGTTCACATAGTCGTGGCAAGTACATCATGAATGCTTGTTCAAAGTTGAATTTGATTTCTTCTTCAATTTTCTCGATATTCGGGTCAGTCGGTCCTGTAATATGTGCGCCAGCTAACTGATCTTCCCAGTTCGGGCCCCACTCAGGATCCATGTATTCGCCTGTTATGACAGATTTTGCACGAGCAACCGGTGTATGTTCTTGATCCGGTGCGGACGTCAGTTTTTCATAGTCGTATGTCCATGGCTCATAGTAATCTTTCATTTCAGGCATATCCGGATTATAGAAGATTTTACCGAGTGCGATTTTCGACAGCTTGGAACCCGATTTTAGTTCCAACTTGCCCTTTCGCAACTGCCAGCCACCCTTATAGAGTTCCTGGTCTTCCCAGCGTTTCGGGTAGCCGATCCCCGGTTTCGTTTCTACGTTATTGAACCACATATACTCGGCACCTTCGCGGTTCGTCCATGTCGTTTTACACGTCACACTACATGTATGACACCCAATACACTTGTCTAAGTTCATTACCATTGCTACCTGCGCTTTAATTTTCAAGCCAGTTGACCTCCTTCATCTTACGGACTGCGACGTAGACATCACGTTGGTTACCGATCGGTCCGTAGTAGTTGAATCCATAACTGAGCTGTGCATAGCCGCCTACCATTTGAGTCGGCTTCATGTGAATTCGCGTCGGTGCATTATGGCTTCCTCCGCGTTGCTCGGTAATTTCCGAGCCGGGCATCTGAATATGCTTATCCTGTGCGTGGTACATGAACATCGTACCTTTAGGCATTCTGTGACTGACGACAGCACGTGCATTGACAACGCCGTTTCGGTTATACACTTCAAGCCACGCATTGTCGTCGATTCCATGTTCTTCTGCATCGAGATTCGATAGCCAGACAGTCGGACCTCCACGGAACAATGTCAGCATGTGCTGATTATCTTGATAAGTCGAGTGGATATTCCACTTACCGTGCGGTGTTAAGTAACGAAGAACGAGTGCATCTTGTCCACCTTTCACTTCTGCATCGCGGTCCGCAAAGACGAATGGCGGAAGCGTTGGTTTGTAGACTGGCAATGCTTCGCCGAATCCAAGGAATAATTCGTGATCAACGTAGAAATGCTGTCTTCCCGTCAATGTTCGGAATGGGACGAGACGTTCGATATTCGTCGTAAATGGCGAGTAGCGTCGACCTAATTTATTCGAACCACTGAAGACTGGTGTTGGAATGACTTCACGCGGTTGCGCGGTAATCCCCGCGAATGTGAATCGCTCTGCTGCGCGATCTGCTGATATATCTTTTAGTTCCATGCCCGTATCGTGCTCTGCCGCTTCAAACGCTTTTTGCGATACACGTCCGTTCGTTGCGGAAGACAGTGTCAACATCGCTTCTGCTGCGTGTTTCGCTGTGTACAATTTCGGCAAACCGTCTTTTACGGTATCGTCTTCGTACACACCGTTAATGCCTTTCATCATTTCGTACTCATCGGCTACCGAGAAGCTGACGCCGTGTGCGCCGGTTTTCCCTGTAGATAACAGTGGTCCGAGGGTAATGTATTTATCATAGATTTTTGTGAAGTCTCGTTCGACAATCGTCATGCCTGGCATTGTTTTCCCAGGAATGGCTTCAATTTCGCCTTTACTCCAGTCATGCACTTCGCCCATCGGCTGCGCAATTTCCTGAACGGAGTCATGTGCTAACGGAGATGTGACCAAGTCTTTGTAGACGCCCGGCAAATGCGTTTCCGCAAGTGTTGAGAATGTTTTCGCGATCTCGCGGTAAATATCCCAATCCGATTTTGATTCCCATAATGGATTGACTGCTGGGTTGAACGGATGGACGAATGGGTGCATGTCTGTTGAAGACAGATCCACTTTCTCATACCATGTCGCAGCTGGTAGCACGATATCTGCATAGAGCGGAGTCGCTGTCATACGGAAATCGAGTGCTACGAGTAGATCAAGCTTTCCTTCGACATCATCACGCCAAACCATTTCTTTCGGCTTCATATCTTCGTTCGGCGTTGCAAGCAAGCCGTCGGAAGCGCCGAGTAGGTGTCGCATGAAGTATTCCTGCCCTTTGGCAGAACTGGAGATCAAATTCGAACGCCAGACAAATAATGAACGCGGGAAGTTTTCCGGTGCACCTGGATCTTCTGCTGCAAATTGTAGTTCGCCTGATTTCAACTGGTCGACGACATGCGAAACGACTTCTTTCGTATCGGTCTTACCAAGCTTCGCTGCCTCTTCCACAAGCAATAAACTATTTTTATTGAACTGCGGATATGATGGCAACCAGCCGAGACGCGCTGCAAGTACGTTATAGTCTGCCGGGTGCTGGTATCGCGCTTCTCCGCCTAGTGGTGACATAAGTGTATCCGTTCCTGCTTCTTCGTACTTCCATTGATCGGTCGCAAAGTAGAAGAATGAAGTCGCGTTTTGCAGACGTGGCGGACCTTGCCAGTCTTTTGCGAAGGCAATCGTGCTCCAGCCTTCAATTGGACGACATTTCTCTTGCCCTACATAATGCGCCCAGCCTCCGCCGTTGACTCCTTGTGAAGCCGTTAGCGTGACGAGGTTGAGGATTGCACGGTAGATCGTGTCACTGTTAAACCAGTGATTGATTCCCGCTCCCATAATAATCATCGAACGGCCGCCTGTGTCGATCGCGTTTTGTGCGAACTCCATGGCGATTTGTGTAACGAGTTCCGGTTTAACGTTCGTGATCGCTTCCTGCCAAGCTGGTGTATAGATAGACGTCACGTCATCATAACCTGTCGCCTCTAACTCACTGCCGATTCGATTGACACCGTACTGACTCATCATGACATCGTACGTCGTCGCCACTAAACGCTCTGTGCCGTCTGCGAATTGTACCTTCATCGCAGGGATCGGGCGCTTGAATGTGCCGTTTCCTCGGTTATCAAAATACGGGAAATGAATTTCTTGCCATTTCTCAGCTTGCTTTTCAATAGATAATGCGGGCTCAACGCGTGTGCCATCTGCATTTTCCAGTTGCAAATTCCACTTGACGTCTTCTTCCCAGCGCTGCCCCATCGTGCCGTTCGGAACTATAATTTCATCTTTCGCTTCATCAAATAATACGGGTTTCCACTCAGCATGTGGTGACTGCTGTCCAAGATCGCTTGCACGCAAGAAACGTCCTGCTTTATACGAATCCTCATGCGGATCAAGTAGAATCAGGAACGGCATGTCCGTATATTGTTTGGCATAGTTTATAAATGTCGGTTCTTTACGTTTTTGATAGAATTCATCTAAAATAACGTGCGTCATCGCTTGGGCAACTGCCGCGTCCGTCCCTGGGTTCGCACCAATCCAATCGTCGGCATGCACTACGCTTTCCGCATAATCCGGCGCAACGGAAACGACTTTCGTTCCTTTATAACGAACTTCTGTCATGAAGTGCGCATCCGGTGTACGTGTGAGCGGAACATTCGAGCCCCACATAATAATGTAGCCCGCGTTAAACCAGTCACTTGATTCTGGAACGTCCGTCTGCTCACCCCAAATTTGTGGAGAGGACGGTGGAAGATCTGCATACCAGTCATAGAAACTGAGCATTTCGCCGCCGAGCAATGAAATGAAACGCGCGCCCGATGCATAACTGACCATCGACATCGCAGGAATCGGCGTGAATCCTGCCACGCGATCCGGACCGTATTTTTGTACCGTATAGATGAGTTGAGCAGCAATGAGCATCGTCGCATCACGCCAATGAATCCGGACGTGACCGCCTTTGCCGCGTGCTTTTTTGTATTCATTGGATTTCTCAGGATCTTCAACAATCGCTGTCCATGCTTTTACAGGATCTTTCGTTTCCTGCAATGCTTCGTTCCACATGCGCCACAGCTTGCCGCGTATATAAGGATATTTCACACGCAATGGACTGTATTCATACCAAGAAAATGAAGCGCCACGTGGACAACCACGCGGTTCGAATTCTGGCATATCAGGACCACAGGAAGGATAATCGATTTGCTGATTTTCCCATGTGATGATGCCGTTCTTGACGAAGACTTTCCAGCTACAAGAGCCTGTACAGTTTACGCCATGCGTCGTACGCACCACTTTGTCATGCGACCAGCGTTGACGGTACATGTTTTCCCAATCACGATTTTTCTCCTCCAGCACTGACCAACTTCCAGAATAACTCTCGACGGGTTTAAAATAATTCAATCCGAATCTTTTTTTCATCGAAATTTTCCACTCCTTCTCAGAATGTAGCAGTAAATGTATTAGACCTACTATTCTCCTTACCCTAAAATAAACTAAGTAGTCTGAATTTAAACTAAGGGAATTCCCTATTAATTACTATTAATCATAGGACTTTTCGTTCAATTCTCATAAAATATCTTTATATTATACAAGTATACGTGTTTCTACACTCGTTTCTATCAGGGAATTCCCTATTATCCCTTCGCAAATCCCTGGTTTTAATTTTAGCGTGAGGGAAAACACTCTATGCAAGCTTCTACATGCCATCTATAATTTTCATAATTTTTAGTATTTTTCTTGCGTGAGTGGGAAAATTAGTATAGTTCTCATAATATTATGTTGATTTTATTTATATAAATGATAGAATTATATACAAAATGAAAGGTAAGGTGGATGATACCGTGGCAAACGAATTAAATAAGGTACTTCGTTGTGAAGCACTGAAAGACAAGATTGTTACAGCAAAAGAAGCAGCGTCTTGGATCGAGGATGGAATGTCTCTAGGTCTGAGTGGATTTACTTTGTCTGGAGACGCAAAAGCGGTTCCATTGGCATTGGCAGAACGAGGAAAAACTGAAGATTTCAAAGTAAACGTTTTCACTGGCGCTTCAATGGGCCCGAACGTTGACGAATTGATGGCCAATGCAGATGTAATCAATTTACGTGTTCCTTATCAAGGCAACCCAGCAATGCGGGGCAAAATCAACTCAGGTGACTCATTCTACATCGATCAGCACCTTTCCCATACAGCTGAATGGATTCGCCAAGGCGTAATCGGACCAGTTGACTATGCAATCATCGAAGCAGCAGCTATTACAGAAGAAGGATATATCATCCCGACTGGTTCTGTTGGTAACTCTCCGATCTTCGTTCAAGAAGCGAAGCATGTCATCATCGAATTGAACGTTAACGCTCCTATGGAGTTTGAAGGCTTACATGACATCTATATCCCAGATGCTCAAAACCAACGTAGAGAAATCCCTATTTATAGTGCAACAGATAAAATCGGTACACCAGGTATCAAAGTAGACCCTGAAAAGGTTGTTGGAATCGTTCTTACAGAGCAAGGTGATATTCCTTCCCCTATCGTTCCTCCAGACGAAGAGACACAAGAGATTGCAAACAACTTGTTGAACTTCTTCCGTGACGAGATCAAATTGGGCCGTATGGATGAAACGCTAATGCCTCTTCAATCAGGTGTTGGTTCAGTTGCGAACGCAGTACTTGACGGCATGAGAAATTCCGAGTTTAAAGATATCGAAGTATATTCTGAAGTACTTCAAGACGCAATCTTCGACTTGATCGATGATGGTGTAGTGAAATTCGCTTCTGCCACTTCATTGACTCTATCTAAAAAGCGTTTGGACAGCTTCGAAGACGATATCGCCAAATACCGCGACAAGCTTGTATTCCGTCCACAAGAAATTTCAAACCACCCGGAAGTTATCCGTCGTTTGGGTATCATTTCATTCAACACAGCGCTTGAGCTAGACATCTACGGAAACGTGAACTCTACACATGTTAGCGGTACACGTATGATGAACGGTATCGGTGGATCTGGTGACTTCGCTCGTAACGCACGCATCGCGATTTTCGTTACGAAGTCTTACGCAAAAGGCGGAGACGTGTCATCTATCGTACCTTTCTCTTCTCACGTGGACCACACGGAGCACGACGTAGACGTAATTGTTACGGAACAAGGTTACGCGGATCTTCGCGGCTTGGCTCCAAGACAAAAAGCGGAGTTGTTGATCGAGAACTGTGCTCACCCAGACTTCAAGGAAGAGCTACGTGATTATTACAACAGAGCCGTTGAACAAGTTGGTGGACAAACTCCACACATCTTGGAAGAAGCTCTATCTTGGCACGTGAATCTTGGGAAGAACAAGACGATGCACAAGATTGCAGAAGCTCAGAAGTAATTTTATAGGTAGAACATGACCAAGCGGACTTCGATCCGCTTGGTTTTTTTGTGGTGTTTTTTGATTTGGTTTGGGTGGATGGATGTTGTAGGCGGATGCTTTGCCTGGCGGGGATTGAGCGGTTAGGTTGACGGGTTGAGCGGATTTCGAGATTGATTGAGCGGTTAAATGGATAGATAGAGCGTTTTCCGGGATTCTTTGAGCGGTTGGGGAAATTTATGAGCGGATAGCGTGGATGTATGAGCGTTTCCTTCTTCTGAAGTTCGATAGAGCACACGCCACGATGGACATTGAGCGGTTAGCTATGAACATAGAGCGAATGCCGGGATTCATTGAGCGGTTAAATGGATGGATAGAGCGTTTCCCCGCGTTCATTGAGCGCTTAGAGAAATGTATGAGCGGATAGCGCAGTAGTATGAGCGCCCAGCCATATGTATAAGCGTCTTCCCTTAAATAAAACGGTCCCCTCCCCCTTCCCACGCAACAAAAAGAGGAACCCATAACGGATTCCCCTCCCATCCTTACCTATTACAAATCATCAAAACCATTCAAATCACTAGTCTTCACATATTGACGGCTAGTTTGTTCGAAGAAATCCGTTTTCGTATCATCGAAGTTATCGACGTACGCGCGGATCCACTTCATGGGATTGTCCGTGAATTCTGGATAGATTTCGCTCAAGCCGAGCATGCGCAACATTTTGTTCGCCCGATACTTGACGTAGCCTTCCATCTCATCCAGCTCCAGGCCATCGATTCCTGCTAATACATAGCGGCTCCAGATGACTTCTTGCTCGACGGAGTGGCGGAATTGGTCATAGATCCATTCCGTGAATTCGTCTGTGTTATACTCTGGATTTTCTGCCAATGCTGCACGGAAGATGTCGCTGATTGCTTTACCATGCTGCAGTTCGTCACGGTTGATGTATGAAATCATTGTGGATGTGCCGACCATTTTTTGGTGACGCGCCAAGTTATAGAAAAATGCGAAGCCACTGTAGAAGAATAGGCCTTCCAATAATGTCGTGTAGACCATCGCTTTTAGAACCGTTTCGATTGTTGGGTTCTCCGCAAATTCATTGTAGACGTCTACAATTCGTTCATTTCGCTTCATTAGTACTTCGTCTGTACGCCCCATTTCAAAAGCTTCCATTTGCTTGTCCAAGTTTGTGACGGATGATAGTACGTACGCATAGCTATGGTTATGTTCGCTTTCCTGGTCTGCAATTGTGGCAAGGATCGACTTGACGGAAGGATCCGTTGTGAAGTCTGCGATTTTCATTGCAATGACCGTTTGTGGACCGTCGAGTGTAGCCAGTAGACCGATAATTTTCAGGAATGCGGATTGCTCTTCTTTCGTCAAGCTTGAGAACTGCTTGACGTCTTGTGTCATGTCCACTTCATTCGCTGTCCAGAAAAGGGAACGGATTCGCTGACGTAGTGTATAGAAATGAGGGTGCGCGATGTCGTTCCAGTTCAGGATGCCGCTTGCTTCCCCACCGAAAATAGCTGTTGCTTTATTCGGGTTTGCAGGATTTAATACTTTTACTCTTGTAAGTGTCTCCAATGTTCGAGCACTCCTTTCGTCCAATTCGTAACGGTTTGTTCTTGCATGCCGCGCGGGCTTTGTTCGATCTTCAATGGTTCAAAAGGTGAATGATAGAATTTTGCCAGCTTGTCTGCTGCTTTGCAAAATAAATCATCGCCACCAAACTGGGTATCCCCTGTGCCAAAGACGTAGACGAGCTCCGGTTTATAGCCGACGTCCGCCACGAAATCTTTGACTTCTTCCGGCGTTGCTCCTTTTTCCCATGTGAATGAACCGATGCACAACGCGTCGTATTCTTTAATATTCGGGATAATGCCGATGCCGATACGATAGGTATCGACGTCGACACCTTCATTTTGTAGACGTTCCGTAATCAATTCTGCTACTTCCTGCGTGTTGCCGCTCCAGGATGCATAGGCGATTAAGAATGACACCACTCGCACTCCTCAATCTCCGCTGCGGTTGAACGCATATAGTACGTCGTTTTCATGCCGGATTTCCATGCTTGCAAGTGCAGATCCAAAATAACAGAAGCACGGATGGAGTTCGGTACATAGATGTTGAATGAAATCGACTGATCGATGTGCTGCTGACGCGCGGCGTTTTGCTTGATAGACCAGCGCTGATCGACGATGTAAGCAGAACGACGGTAAATGTCATACGTATTGTGATCCAGATCCGGTGCAATAACCGGTAATTTATAGTCTTTCTTCTCTTCATGGTAGAATGGCTTGAATACTGGGTCGATCGACGCTGTTGAGCCTGCGATAACCGACGTCGAGCTGTTCGGTGCAACTGCCATCAAGTAGCCGTTACGCATACCGTTCATTGCCACGTCCATGCGAAGTTCACGCCATTTATTGGAATCGTATTCACGTTGCTCGAAGTATTCGCCCGTTTGCCAATCGGAACCATCAAACAATGGGTACGCGCCTTTTTCTTTTGATAATTCCATTGAAGCTTTAATTGTCAAATACGCAATATTCTCATATAACTCGTCTGCGAAACTCACCGCTTCGTCTGACTCCCACTGAATGTTTTTCAATGCGAGTAAATGGTGCCAACCAAATGTGCCGAGTCCAATTCCACGATAGCGTGCATTTGTGCGTTGGGCTTGTACAACTGGAATTTGGTTTTGATCGATAACGTTGTCCAGCATACGTACTTGAATTTTGATCAAACGGTCTAAAACGTCTGCTGTAACCGCTCTTCCCAGGTTGATCGATGATAGATTACATACAACGAAATCGCCTGGTTTTGTGCGTGTGACCACCATATCGTCTTCGAGTGTAACCGATTCATGTGTAGATGCTGACATATTTTGGAGTATTTCTGAGCATAAATTACTAGAGTAAATCATGCCTTCATGCTTGTTCGGGTTCATACGGTTTACTTCGTCGCGGTAGAACATGAATGGTGTTCCTGTCTCCAGCTGGCTACGTAGGATCCGTTTCATGATTTCAATCGCCGAAACCGTCTCTCTTGATAAATCTTCATTGCGAACACATTCTTCATACTTCTCGCGGAATGTTCCTTGCCCTTTAGTTTCATCATAGAAATCTTCCAATGAATAACCCATTTTCGTGCGGACTTCATGTGGATCGAATAAATGCCAGTCTTCACGGGACTCGACTTTCTCCATGAACAAGTCCGGCAAGCATACGCCTGTGAAAATGTCATGTGCGCGTAAACGGTCATCCCCGTTATTAAGCTTGAGGTCGAGGAACGTGAAGATGTCTTGATGCCATACGTCGAGATAAACGGCTACGGCACCTTGACGTTGACCGAGTTGATCGACACTGACTGCTGTGTTGTTCAGCTGTTTAATCCAAGGAAGAACACCGCTTGACGCACCCTCGAAACCACGGATCGATGCACCGCGAGAACGAACTTTCCCCATATAGACGCCGATACCGCCACCGAATTTCGACAAGTTCGCGATATCGGTGTTGCTGTTGTAAATCCCTTGCAGTGAATCATCTACTGTATCAATAAAGCAGCTCGATAGCTGACCGTGCATCTTGCCTGCGTTCGACAATGTAGGCGTCGCCACCGTCATGTACAAGTTGCTCATCGCCCAATACGCTTCGCCGACTTTATGAATACGGTCTACTGTTTCGTCTTGCATTAACGTCATCGCGATGATCAACCAGCGCTCTTGCGGAAGCTCTACGGACTGTTTCTTAAAGTTTACGGTTACGTAGCGGTCTACCAATGTTTTCAAACCGATATATGTGAATAATAGGTCACGAGAAGGGTCAAGTAGCTTACCAATTTCCTGAAGCTCGTCCTGGCTGTACTTTTCAGTCAAAACAGGTGTATATAAACCTTGTTCCACCAAGCGTTCTACATTTTTCGCAAAATCGGTATAGACATCCGCTCCACGCAATGCTTTTTGCTTTGCATAGACGTCGAATAAATAAATACGCGCCGCTACAAACGTCCAATACGCATTCGCTTCATCAATACGGCTTAAAGACTCCAGCACCATTGCGTTCGTCCACTCAGTTGCTGAGCTCGCGGGGTGACGCTCCTGGAATTTCTCACTCGCTTCGATCAACGGTTCTATTTGCTTCTTGCCGAATTCCTCTTGTAAGTTTTCCATCAATAAATTAAGTCCCACAGATTCTTGAATAATAGCCATTATATCCGCTCCCTTTAGTTAATTAATTCGGTTATGTACTAAATAAAAAAACTCCCGATAAATTCGGGAGTCGTCAATTGACGATTAGTAGATTGCGGAAAGTTTTAGGCAGACTGAAAAAAGACTGCTTTGTGCTTTCACTCTCCAACCCCGAAGAATGTTTTGCTGAGATGACTGGCAGGTCTACTGGCTGGCACATCGTTCTTCCATCTTTCCTTCCCGCCGTAGCAGTGGTTTTATAAGATAGTCGTCCGTGCCCTCAGTTGCGGGGGCAGCTCCGTTCATGGCGGATTCCCTTTTAAACGTGGTGGGTACCAATTCATCTAATTGCTGTTATACACTATATATAGTGTGTTGATTCATATATAACCCTAACATGTTGTGTTCAAACATGCAAAACAAAAATCGAACCGATGTTCAGAATCCTTCTTCTGAACTACGATTCGATTTTTCTTATTCAGTATTTTATAGTATATCAAACTTTTTACTTCTTGACTAAATTGTTTGTGTGAACGTTTTAATTAGATAGTGAAATTAGTGAGGAGAAGGGATTTCCGCTTCAGCAGGGGGACGCTTTCCGGAGGGCGTGGCCTGAGCCAAGCGAACAGCGAAGGGTTCGCTTTGCCGTATTTCTGTGTACTTTGCAGAAATTAAGGCACCTGTCCAGGGTCTCAGACTCACGCTGATCCTCCCGGAGTCGCCCCCTGCTTCCGCTACAATCCTACTTTCTAACGTAGACCACCTAGAAACTTCACTGTATTTTTAGTACCAGTTCAAAGTCTCAAGAACGTAAGGCCAGAGTTCACAACTTGAAAAGCCTGATATTATCTATCAATATCACAAACGATCTTCTGCTCTTTCAGCTGTTTCTTCCCAACATTCTGCGCCTTTTAGGCCAGGGATGCTGGCTGATTTGAAGACGGGGTTTCTGCCGGCTTTTCGTTGTTTGGTGAAGTCGTCGAGTACCTTGAAGGCGATTTTGCCTAGGAGTAGAATGACGACTAGGTTGATGATGGCCATTAGTCCCATGAATAGGTCGGCCATGTCCCAGACTATTTGTACTTTTGCAACGGCTCCGAAAAAGACCATGGCGAGTACGAGTACTTGGTAGATTCGTTTCCACATGACGTTGGCGTTGATGAATTCGATGTTCGTTTCACCATAATAGTAGTTACCGATGATGGAACTGAAGGCGAAGAACATGATAGCGACAGCGATGAAGTATGGTGCCCATGCGCCTACGTGTACTTCCATGGATGCTTGTGTCAATAAGATACCGTTTGTTTCGCCTGATTGGTACAAGCCACCAAGTAAGATAATGAAGGCAGTTGCCGAACAGATGATGATGGTATCGAAAAATACTCCTAATGATTGTACTAGTCCTTGTTTTGCTGGGTGCGATACGTTCGCTGTGGCTGCTGCGTTTGGCACACTACCCATACCTGCTTCATTGGAGAACAGACCTCGGCGTACACCTTGCATCATAGCCATACCGATTCCGCCACCCATGATTTCTTTAATACCGAATGCGTGCTCAACAATTAATGCGATCATCGCCGGAACTTCTGTGATGTTTAATATCACAATATACAATGCCACGATAATATAAAATGTTGCCATTACAGGAACGATTGTCTGTGTTACTTTAACAATACGTTGCACACCGCCAAAGACGATCACTGCCGTCAGGACAATTAGTCCAACTCCTACAGCCCAATGTGGAATGCCGAATACATCCGTGAACGATTGACTGATTGTGTTCGATTGCACTGCGTTAAAAATAAATCCAAAACACATCGTCAATAAAATCGCGAAGACAATTCCAAGTTTCCGCCAGCCGAGTGCTTTTTGCATGTAATATGCGGGCCCTCCGCGGAAAGTATCACCGTCTTTCACTTTATATACTTGCGCCAATGTACTTTCAATGAATGCTGTCGCCATCCCAATGATTGCGATAACCCACATCCAAAATACTGCACCAGGTCCACCGATTCCGATCGCAAGGGCTACCCCTGCTACGTTACCAGTTCCTACGCGTGATGCGGCACTGATTGTGAATGCTTGGAACGGAGATACCCCGTCATTGCTATCTTTCTTCTCTACAATCAGACGGAACATCTCACGAAATAAGCGTACTTGAACAAATTTCGTGCGAATCGTGAAATATAAACCTGTTGCCAATAAAAGTGCAATTAAAACATATGTCCAAATGAAATTATTCGCCGGCCCTACAAGCCAGTCGATCGCATCTTGAAACATCTGACCACCTCCTCGTGTATTCTATACCCTACTCGCCCATTTACTATGCTTGGCATAATAAAAAACTATTTTCTACTTTGCAAAACTGCAGACGTTTTATTCTCCAATAAACTTGCTGCGTTAGCCATCAATTCGGCCAATGACTTCTCTCCGGCATCCAACGCATGCAATTCAGAGAACCACCCGAGCAGCTCTTGACGTGCCGCTTCATCAATAGTCCCTGAAATGACTAGGACCGGAACACCCTCTGCTTTCGCAAGCTTCGCAATGCCCATTAATGCTTTGCCGGCAAGCGTTTGTCGATCCGTCTTCCCTTCACCTGTCAGAATAAGGTCTGCAGACGATAGATGCTTTGCAAAATCTATCGCCTCAAGCACGACACCGATTCCACTTTCTAGACGTGCATCGCAATAGGCAATTAATGCACCCGCACTTCCACCTGCTGCGCCCGCTCCGTGCAGCTCATGCAAACGTACGCCTGTCACTCTTTCAGTCTCATCCGCAAAATGCTCCAATCCTTCATCCAAATCCAAGACCATTTCCGGATTCGCTCCTTTTTGCGGACCGAAAATAACCGACGCTCCTTGCTCTCCGACGAACGGATTTTCCACGTCAGACGCGATGCGAATGTCCGCCTCCAACAACCGCTTATCCAGTTTCGATATATCGATTTCGTCGAATACAGAAAGCGTAGTGCCATTCATTTCTAACGGCCACCCGGCTGCTTTAAATTTCACTCCAAGAGCTTCAAGCAGACCTGCGCCTCCATCATTCGTCGCACTGCCCCCAAGCCCGATGATCAATTTACGATATCCTTGGTCGAGCGCATGGAGGATCAATTGCCCTGTACCATATGTAGACGCTTTCATCGGGTCGAGTTCTTTTTTCTCGAGCAACATCAATCCGGATGCCTGGGCCATTTCAATAACCGCCGTCTCTCCGTCACCAAGCACACCTAGATGTGCATCGATTACTCGACCAAGCGGATCTCGCACAGATACCGTTTCGATTGTCCCACCAGTAGACGAAATCAGTGCATCGAGCGTCCCTTCACCTCCGTCTGCAACAGGTAAACGTATGATTTCTGCTTGCGGAAACACTTTTTTCACTCCATTAGATAGAGCGTTGGTCGCTTCTTCCGCACTCAAACTCCCCTTAAATGCATCAGGCGAAATGACAATTTTCACGGCTCACACTCCCTTTACTCGTATTCTAGCAGATTTTGCGGGAAAAGTTACCGTTAAATAGTGGATGATTAAAGTATTTTTATAATGAATGCCTTTAGGGATCTTGTTTTGTTGGGGTGTATTTGCTTTAAGGGGGAGCTTATTCGCTCTATGTGAGTCTGTATCCGCTCTATTGGGACGTAGCTTCGCTCATAGTTGGCAGTTAACCGCTCTATCAGGATGGGTTCACGCTCAATGTCAACCTGGATACGCTCATACTTCGAGGGCCAGCGCTCTAAACAAGGCTACGTAGTGTCGCCGCTCTATGAACTCACGCATCCGCTCTATCAAACCGTCGTTCCGCTCATAGTTTGCTGTAAACCGCTCTATCACAATGTGGTCCCGCTCAATGTCAACCTGGATACGCTCATACTTCGAGGGCCAGCGCTCTAAACAAGGCTACGTAGTGTCGCACCGCTCTATGAACTCACACATCCGCTCTATCAAACCGTCGTTCCGCTCATAGTTTGCTGTAAACCGCTCTATCACAATGTATTCCCGCCCAATGTCAACCTAAATCCGCTCATACTTCGAAGCAAAGCGCTCTATCAAGCCACGTAACCGCTCAATCGGACTACATATCCGCTCTATGAGCCTGCCCACAACACCCATCAATGTATTAATCCCCCCATCCTTAGGGAACACTACGTACGTGAGGAAAGGAGCAGTAAATATGGTGGTCATGAAAGTGGAAAATTGGGCGAATCGAAAAACATATCAAAAGAGAAATCTCTGGGCGGGCATATTATTTGGGCTCGGATTTGTGGCGTTTTTGGATGAGACACTGTTTCATCAGCTGCTGCATTGGCACAAGTTTTATGATAAATCTACTGTGGCGGTCGGCTTGGTGTCGGATGGTTTGTTTCATGCGTTCAGCTGGTTTGCGACGGTGGGCGCGTTGTTTATGGTAGCGGATTTGCGTAGGAGGAATGCGTTATGGCATAAGATGTTCTGGGGTGGTAAGTTGCTGGGTGGCGGCGCGTTCCAATTGTATGACGGGACCATTCAACATAAGGTCATGCGCATTCATCAGATTCGTTATCATGTAGATATCGTTCCGTATGATGTCGTGTGGAACGGTGCTGCGATTGTGATGATTGCGGCGGGTCTGTTGTTAATCAAGTCAGCGCACCAAGATGCCCGATCGGCGGACAGGCTGGTGCTTCATGCCACATGATGCTTTTCTCAGTGCAACCGATTGGCTGTTTGGGACGCTTGCGGTGTTGGCCATTCTGTTATACGGGGTTGCGGTATTTTACTCCAATCGGCAAAGACGTTTGCGAAAATGGCCATACAAACGGAGCGTGTTGTGGATCGCAGGCGTACTCGCTTCAGTAAGCGCTGTTGTCGGACCCCTTGCCGAACTGTCGCATGCTCATTTTGCCTGGCATATGTTGGGCCATCTCTTGCTCGGCATGCTCGGTCCCCTACTATTGGCGCTCGCTGCTCCTATGACGTTAGCGCTGCGGACACTTCCCGTTCGGCAGGCTAGGAAGGTAAGCCACTTGCTAAAAAGCCGACTCGCGGGGTTTTATACACATCCCGTCATTGCTTCCATTTTGAACATCGGCGGGCTTTGGTTGTTATACACGACGGGTTTGTTTGCGGCCATGCACCACCACCTCTGGCTGCATATCGTGATCCATATACACGTGTTTGTTGCGGGTTATCTATTTACGATTTCTCTGTTATACATTGATCCCGTATCTCGCCGCTATAGTTTCCGCTACCGTACGACAGTCTTTATTGTAGCTCTTGCGGGACACGGTATTTTATCCAAATTACTATACGCTTATCCGCCTGCCGGAGTGCCGATTGAAGAGGCGCGGGCAGGAGCGATGCTGATGTATTACGGTGGCGATGCGGTGGATCTCGTGATCATCATTCTATTGTTTAGCAGCTGGTATCACTCGACCAAACGTCAACATAATCACGTTACATCTACTCCCACCAGTCAGGCGTATGCAAATGAAACAATACAAAACGCACCCGCTAGCTAATGGGTGCGTTTTTGTATCAAGCCATTCATCTCGTTATTCCTATACAACCGTCATAATCGTCCCTTGGGCAGTGGCACAAATCTTCTCTTCTCCATCCTTGACGGCAAAAACATCACAGCGACAGACGGCTTGACGTTTACCTGCAGAAATAACTGTCGCCCGGGCAATTATTTTTTCACCTATTGCGGGCCGTACATAGTTGATTTTGTATTCAGCGGTCAATACGTTCGGACCTAGAACGGAACCACCGACAAAAGTCAACGCGTTATCCGCTGCATAACCAATAACCCCACCGTGTACAAAGCCATGTTGCTGTAGTACATGTTCCGTGATGGGAACTTCCAAAACTACTTCCCCTGCAGTAAACTCCGTCAATTTCGTTCCCAATAGCTTGCTGAAAGATTGAGCTTCTAGCGCTTGTTTGCCAATATGAAAAATTTCATTTTGTGTCATGTGATCGTCCTCTCCTTATCGAATGATGTTCATCATTTTCATACTCTGCTATCTATTCACTGTTACGATCTCGGTGCAAACAATATGACGGACACGCCAATTAGGCAAATACCCGCCCCTAGGAAATCGTACAAATCAGGAGTTTTTTTATCAATTCCCCATCCCCATAAAACGGATAGAAAGACGAACACACCTCCGTACGCCGCATACACTCTGCCAAAAGTCGGGAATGTTTGGAATGTGACCACTACGCCATATAAAATTAAGGCAATACCGCCAAATAATCCGAACATCGCGGATTTTCCTTCGCGCAACCATTGCCAAATCAAATAGCCTCCACCGATTTCAGCCAAGCCGGCCAGCAGAAATATCACCACTACCTTTAACATCAGTAAACCTCCATTTACTCACTTCTTGTAACCAAGCTTGAACTACAGTCCTAGCCATGTAATATGTAAACACCAAATGGATTATATAAGATCTTTTCTTGAAAACTAGTACTCACTATAGCATAATTCTGACAATTTAAATATAAGCTTGATTTCATTTTGAGCAGATTACTTAGCATGGAGTTAATTAAAAAAACTGCCACTCCCTCAATGTGAAGAAGTGGCGGAGTTCATACGATATAAGGCGTACTTATTTCGCCAAAGCTATCTCAATATGCGCTAAATGATGTTCTTCATGCCAAGCCAGCTTCGGAACTTTTTTTGCTACTTTGATCTCACCGTTTACTTGATGGATAAATGTTCGGTGCAGTTGTGCTTCCGTCAGACTATTGCCTAATGCTACAATACGCTCATTAATCCCTTCTAGCATTCTAATGGAAGGCTCAACCGGTAGCTCAGTGTCAGGTAGTAAAGCCCACTTCTTTTGGTCAAAGTCGGGTGCTGTTGGATTGTCGCCTGTTAACGCAAGCTTTAATCGCTGATACATAGTCAACTGCGAGTCAGCAATATGATGCACCAATTGACGAACGGTCCACGCACCTTCGCGATACGTTTTATTTAACTCTTTGTCATTCAATGAATCTACAGTTTCCCTCAGTCGAGTAGTATAGCTAGCAATTTCTTGTAACCTCTGTTGAACATCTTCCAACGTCACATGTTCTGGAACGTGTAATTCTCCGATCGGAAATCGACTATCCATGACAAATCCCCCCTTTTCATTACTTCATTATCTCATAAATTATCTAATTATTCTATCTATTAAACAATAGAAATAGCAACATCATGTATTTTTGAAAATTTTACTGAATGCATTGACTCTAACGTTACGTCACACTTTATACTACATAGTATAAGGAGGTGTTCAGGATGAGAATGAAGGTAAAGCAAGTCGCGGAGTTAGTTGGTATTAGTGTGCGCACGCTTCATCACTACGACGAAATCGGATTACTAACACCCGAGGAGACGACAGACGTGGGCTATCGCTATTACTCCGAACAGAACCTCGAGACTTTGCAGCAAATACTCTTTTTCAAAGAACTGGACTTTCCGTTGAAAGAAATAAAGGTAATTCTCAGTGATCCGTCATTTGATCGCCAGCAAGCTCTTCAACTGCATCGAAAACTATTGCTCGAGAAGCGCGAACGAATCGATCAAATGATTGCGACAATCGATAAAACCACACAATATGTAAAAGGAGAGATTCACATGTCGAACGAAGAGAAATTTAAAGGATTTAATTTTAGTCATAACCCATATGAAGAAGAAGCGCGAAAATTATGGGGAGCAAAAGCGGTCGAACAATCAAACACTTCATTCAAGAATAACGCAGTCAGGGAAAAGATGAATGACATCTATCGTAAATTGGCTGATCTCAGAAACACTCCACCTGAATCCACGGAAGCACAAACAGCTATTTCGGAATGGTATGAGTTTTTGAATACGCAAACAGGCCATCATTACACATTGGAGGCATTCAAAGGTTTGGGACAAATGTACGTAGCTGACGAACGCTTCACGACGAATATCGATCAATTCGGTGATGGTTTGGCCCAATTTATGTGTGAAACCATGACGTTCTTCGCAGATAATAATGAAAAATAAACATCCGCTTGCATAACGTATAGTACTCCATAAAAAAAGGGCTCCCCCACGACAATTCGGGTAGCCCTCTTTTCTATCTAGTTACCTTCTTTTCTGTGCTGTTTTCATAATATAACTTACGATGATGACAAAAATCAGCGCCCCTACAATAGCCGGTACGACATAAAAGTCACCTAAGCGCGGTCCCCAACTGCCAAATAAATTTCCACCAATCCACGCACCTATAATTCCTGTAATAATATTTCCAACAATACCGCCTGGAACACTTTTGCCAATGATTAAGCTAGCAAACCAGCCAATCACACCGCCAATTATTAAATATAAAAGGATACTCATTTCACACACCCCTTCTCCTATTTTTACACGTATTTAACACTCTATTTCCGAACATCCTAATGAAGTGATCGAATTCTACCCTTATTCATAATCTATTCCTAATTACAGTATAGTATTCCTCAAATAAAATTCTGTGTAGGTGCATGTATGCAAAAATTACCGCTCGTACGTTCCGGTGGTCGAGGATGATATAATGTACTACAGTACTAAATATACGCAGTTAGAACTGGAGGTTATAACCGTATGCGATCCTTTCATTTCAATGGCAGTCGAATAGTGAAAACGGGGATAGCCATCTTTTTGACGGCGATTATTTGTGAATGGTTTAATTGGCCACCAGTATTTGCTGTGATCACGGCGATTGTGACGATTGAGCCCACTGTCAGTGATTCCATTAAAAAAGGGCTTATTCGATTTCCCGCATCGGCTATCGGTTCTGCATTCGCCGTATTCTTTATCACGCTTTTCGGTAATTCCCCGATTACCTATACATTAGCAGCGGTGGCCACCATTTTAGTCTGTTACCGATTAAACTTGCATGCCGGCCTACTCGTTGCCACATTGACAGCGGTCGCCATGGTCGAAGTTATTCACAGCAACTACTTATTTGCTTTTTTCATTCGACTCGGTACGACTACCATTGGTTTGCTCGTGTCCACCGGAGTGAATATGTTGGTCTTCCCGCCTAACTACAGAAGGGATATTGTAGAAAACATCCAACGTATTAGTGAGCGAGCAGGAACTATAATGGAGCGCACATTCCGAACGATTTTATATGACGCACACACAAACCGTCGAGATGAGCTAGAAACCATCAAGCAACTGACGAAAGAAATTAGGAAAACGGAAACATTGATTCATTTTCAACGTAATGAATCCAAATTGTATCCGTGGTTCAGAGGGAAAGAAAAAGAACTGCTCATGGCAGAAAAGCAGCTATTATTTTTACATAATCTCGAATTTCATCTCGGCGCTTTACTCAATATACCGGAACAACATATTTCTTGGACTTCGGCGGAACGCGATCGAATCATGCACGCTGTAACGGAGCTTGCCGACGACTTAAAGCATTCCATTGACTACAATCCGAAGAAGCATGAGTCGCAATTAATAAACGTTACCGACCTATTCTGGGACGACAATAAAGAAATCACCAATAGTGAGGAAAGGCATCCAAGTCAATTCCCACCAGAGTTTGTCGTTTTGTATGAACTCATCACCATTTATAACTTAGTGGATCAATTTTACGAACCTTCTAGTGTGAAATTAACGCCTGATGCTGAAGATTAAAGATATCTTTACCTGACCAACGGGTTCGGTTGATGGGGAGAGAAATGATAATTACAAGTCAAACAACAACCGATTTAGCGTATGTTTTATAGATGAATTAACAGTAGAAAAAGCACGGACTATTACGCCTGTGCTTTTTAACTTATCGTATTTTATAATATAAGTTCGTATCACTTATTCTACAATCGCCCCCTAGAAAGATCAGCTTTTGAACCCGTTGATCTGCGCTGCAGCCGGACGCGTTCTGGAGGGCGGGCGGTGAACCACACTCCTCGCTTCGCTCGCTAGGTGTTTCACCTGTCCCGCTGATCCTCCCAGAGCCATTCCTGTCTGGTCAGTGAGGCCCTATTGAAAAAGAAAAGTCCCCTTGTTATCATTCAGGG
>NZ_PDYT01000012.1:0-76207 GCF_002743175.1 Sporosarcina sp. P20a | reverse complement strand
GTAGGTTGACTCAAAATGAGATCATAGGGTTCTTGTTAAATTTCAATCAAATTCCTAGAAAAGTACTTAATTTCAATACGCCCTTTGAGGTATTCATGAGTTATCTGACGCGTTCGACTTGATTTGACAATTTACCATGTAATTAAAACCACCGAACATTCTATAAAGTATAAAAATTCACATTAGCCTAGGATACTCTTTCAATTGCTCCACACATTTTTATTCACACAATTCAATTGAACTAAAGCAAGTCTGAATAGAAAAGTGCAACTTGTCACAGTTTACCCAAATGCAAGTTAGCATAAACGTTGACCGCATAACACTACGCAGACAAAAAAATACTGTTAGCGGCAGGATTATATTGTCTGTCAAATTGTCTCTGAATTTGAATCACATGATAAGTTAACATTTTTTAGTAAATGGTCTAGTCGCAGTTGATTCGTTAATGACTCATTACATCAGGGGGTGATCCGTGAGCCTCTCAAATAGCTAAAACAACTGGAAATGAAGGGTGGTCTACTTTCTTTATCACAAACTTTTAGAAAGTGTTTTGGAGTTACTGCTACTAATTTATTGTACAGTTTCTCAGTGAAGATTCAAGTGTTCCCGCTTACATAAGGGGGCTGGCAAGATATCTACTCATAAAAGTACAACATGTACTGATTTCATTTTAGATAACATGCTGAGATCTCCTATTACTATATTGCGCCTACAGGAGGTCACACATTATAGGTAACTCATGCTAGACGCAAAAAAACCCTTCTCATAAAGTAATGAGAAGAGCTTTTGAAAAAACAAATTAACGTTTTGAGAACTGAGGTGCACGACGAGCGCCGCGAAGACCTGGTTTCTTACGTTCCTTCATACGTGGATCACGTGTTAGGAATCCTGCTGATTTAAGTGCTGCACGGAAATCAGGATCTACAGTAAGCAATGCACGAGCAACGCCGTGACGGATTGCGCCTGCTTGACCAGTATAACCTCCACCGTTAACGTTAACGTGGATATCGTAGCTTCCAAGTGTTTCCGTTGTAACTAGTGGTTGTTTAATGATTTCACGAAGTGTTTCGAATGGTACGTAGTCCTCTACGTCACGATTATTGACGACAATTTTGCCTTCGCCAGGAATTAGACGTACACGAGCTACTGAACTTTTACGACGGCCAGTGCCGATATATTGTACTTGTGCCAAGTGGGTTTCCTCCTCTTAATTAACCGCGAAGCTCAAAAGCTTCTGGTTTTTGTGCTGCATGCTGATGTTCTGGACCAGCAAATACGTGTAATTTCTTGATAGTTTGACGACCTAGAGGACCGTTTGGAAGCATTCCTTTAATCGCAAGTTCAAGCATTTTCACAGGGTAGTTAGTACGCATTTCAAGAGCAGTACGTGACTTGATGCTACCTGTGTAACCAGAGTGACGGTAGTACATTTTATCTTTTAATTTGTTACCAGTCAATTGGATTTTTTCAGCGTTGATAATGATAACGTGATCACCTGTATCAACATGTGGTGTAAACGTTGGTTTATGTTTACCGCGTAAAAGAGTTGCAACTTCTGAAGCAAGACGACCAAGCGTTTGTCCTTCAGCGTCGACAACTAGCCATTTACGTTCGACTTCGTGACCTTTAGCCATGAATGTTGTGCGCATATTGTATTTCCTCCTAAAATATCAAATCTGTTCCCTTGTTTTCTCTATCCCTAAACACAAATAAACTTCCGGGGCTTGTTTGTGGGGTTATTGAAATACCATTTATCATGTTATACTTTATTTCCAATAAAGTCAAGCGTTTTTATGAATACACCAGGATTAGTTGCCATGGGCTTAATAGGTAACCTCTAGTAAGTACAAACCGTGTGCTGCCGCTGTCTTCCCTGCCCTTTGACGATCTTTCGCCTCGAGAATTTTTTGGACATCTTCCGGCTCGTCCCAACCAATGCCAACCGCCAGCAAAGCACCTGCAATCGTGCGGACCATATTGTAAAGAAATCCATCACCTTCCACTTCAAGTATCAGTTCATCCCCAAGACGTTCTAGTGTTAGTTTTCGGATCGTGCGAACTTTATTCGAAGTAGCTGTCTTCGCCGAACAGAAACTTGTGAAATCATGAGTGCCGATTAAATAGGCGGCGCCTGCATTCATTCGTTCCACATCCGGATTCCATCTACCTAAATGGACGGCAAAGTTACGCTCGAATGGACTTTGCAATTCTCCATAGGACCATTTATAACGATATGTTTTACCTTTTGCACCGTAACGAGCGTGGAAATCTTTAGACACTTGTTCAATCGCAGTTATGCGTACGTCCTTAGGTAACAGTACATTCAATGCCATCAGCCAGCGATCACCTAAATCAAGAGGTGTGTCAAAATGAATGACTTGACCAAGTGCATGAACACCTGCATCCGTTCGCCCGCTTGCTACAGCATGTGATGAAGGATCTTTATGCAATTTCACAAGCGCCTTATCGATTTCTGCTTGAACCGTACGCATGCCTGGCTGAGATTGATAGCCAGCAAAATTTGTCCCGTCATACGAAACAGTCGCTTTCATTCGTTTCAATTGATTCACTTCCTCACCCACAGCAATACACCTACCAATAGCACAAAAGCGATCAAGACAGCAGTATCCCTCATTTGCCAAGATAGCTGGCGGAACCTTGTGCGACCTTCCCCGCCACGGTAGCCACGCACTTCCATCGCAATCGCTAAATCTTCCGCACGCTTAAATGCACTAACAAATAACGGTACCAGCAATGGAATAACTGCCTGCACCCGTTCTTTGATGGTACCGGTACTTAAATCAGACCCTCTCGCTAGTTGTGCCTTTAATATTTTATCTGTTTCGTCCATTAGAGTTGGAATGAATCGTAGAGAAATGGACATCATCAATGCCAATTCATGTACGGGTAATTTAAGCTTTTTAAAAGGATTGAGCAACGTTTCCAACCCATCCGTAATCGAGATCGGTGAAGTTGTTAACGTCAATACGGTCGTAATCAGCACGAGGACCAAGAACCGGATAGATATAAATATACCCATTCGCAATCCTTCTTCATATATTTTGATAAACTTCCACTCAAATATAATGGGACCTTCACGTGTGAAGAAAATATGTAATAGGAGAGTAAAAATGATCAAAAAGATGACCGGTTTTAACCCGTTGATCAAAAAGTAAGGTCTGATTCTGGCAAGCGCAATGACAAATGCCGTGAATCCAAGCAAAATGGAATAGGACACTACGTTATTAGCCAAGAACACTGCTACGACAAACAGAAAGACAAAGAGCAATTTGGAACGCGGATCCATACGATGCACAATGGAAGTACCAGGAATAAAACGGCCAATAATCATTTTTTCTAACATGGCCGCTCCTCATTTCTCGCAATGGCTTTTGCTAACTCTTGTGCCAATACGTCTTCCGTTAGTGCAATGCGATCAAAACGCTGCCCACTCATCTTTTCTATCTCTCGCTGAAAACGCACGGAACGCGGTACGCTGAGTCGAAATGAAAGAAGTTCCTCTTCCAGACTATATATATCTTCAGGCGTCCCTTCCATTACAGCTGTCCCCTCATGCATTACAAGGATCCGATCACTATAGCGTGCGGCATCTTCCATACTATGTGTAACGAGGATAGTCGTTAAATTCTCTGTTATGTGCAGATGGTGGAATAACTCCATGATCTCCTTTCGACCTTTGGGGTCCAACCCCGCTGTCGGCTCGTCAAGGACCAGCACAGATGGTTTGAATGCAAGCACACCTGCAATCGCAACACGTCGCATTTGACCTCCTGACAGCTCAAAAGGAGACTTCTGCAGTACATCCTCTGGTAGACCTAAAAGTTTCACTAGTTCATGTGCGCGAGCTCTTGCTACCTCTTTCGACACGCCAAAATTTATAGGACCGAACATGATATCTTTTTCAACTGTTTCTTCAAATAACTGATGTTCAGGGAACTGAAACACAATTCCTACTTGATGTCGAACTTCCTTCATCTTCTTACCTTTGGTCTGTGCTGTAATCATCGTGTCACCAATTTTGACTATACCTTCAGACGGCTTTAGCAATCCATTCAAATGTAGCAATAAGGTCGATTTCCCCGAGCCCGTATGACCAATGATTGACGTATAAGAGCCGGAAGGAATCGTAGCTGTCACGTCCTGCAAGGCACGTTTCTCAAAGGGTGAATCTTTAGCGTATAAGTATCCTACTTGCTGAAGTGATATGTCCACAATTCATTCACCAACTCTTCTTCTGTCATATGATTGCCTTGCAACTCTACACCAGCTGTTCTTAATAATTCAGAAACACGTAAAGCAAACGGCAGATCGAGCCCGACTTTTTCTAGCTCAGTACCTCGCTGAAAGATTTCCTGCGGTGAACCTACCATCAATACTTGTCCTTCATTCATAACCAATATACGATCTGCTAATAACACTTCTTCCAAGTCATGCGTAATGGATAACACAGTCAAGCCGATTTCAGAACGTAACTTCTTGACGATTTCAATTACTTCTTCCCGTCCCTGAGGATCCAGCATGGAAGTAGCTTCATCTAAAATAAGTAATTCAGGGTGCAAAGCTAATGCGCCTGCAATCGCTACACGCTGCTTCTGACCGCCTGAGAGATGATGGGGCTCATGATTGATGTAATCCGTCATCTTAACCTGTTCCAGAGCCTCATGAACCCGTTTAACCATCATTTCATGTGGTACACCGTTGTTTTCAAGTGCAAATGCTACATCATCCTGCACAGTTGAACCGACGAACTGATTATCAGGGTTTTGAAACACAATACCCATACGCGAACGTGTTTCCCAAAGATTCTCTTCTGATAGTCTTTCCGAGAAGAGATGTACTTCGCCTGATGAAGGAAACATTAAGCCAATCAACAACTTGGCTAACGTCGACTTACCAGAACCATTATGTCCTACAACTGCCAGCCATTCTCCTTCATACAAGGTGAAAGATACATCAGTTAATGCTTTAGTTGACACAGTAGAAGATTCCTCTTCCTCCATATCGTAAGAAAACTCCACCTGGTGCATCGACGCTATTTCCTTCATCTGGACTCCTCCTCTTAGGTGGTGGTATGGATCAATAAACATCTTATGTAATCAATTATTCTTATGTATAAAAAAAAAGCGCGTACCTCATCTAAGGAATGCGCCTTTGAAAACGAAAATGCCGGGTGCTCATGCCGACATCTCAGATGAGGTACGTAGAGCTAGACCAGTCGATTTCTCGCGGATCATAACACTCAGCTTTTATGTCGTATAAATCTCGTACTTGTAATAAGAGGGTGTGCTGTGCGTGACAGACACACCCTCGAAGTGTTGGAATTACACCAGTTCGATAATAACTACTGGTGCGCCATCGCCACGGCGAGGTCCCATTTTCATTATACGTGTATAACCGCCTTGGCGATCTGCATAACGTGGTGCTACTGTATCAAAAAGTTTTTGAAGTGCAAACACTGTTGCTTCTTCGCCTTCTGCGTTTTCAACAGTCACCGTTTCACGACGAATATATTCAGCCGCTTGACGACGTGCATGAAGATCTCCACGTTTTCCAAGAGTGATCATCTTTTCAACTACTTTACGTAATTCTTTCGCACGTGTTTCAGTTGTTTGGATGCGCTCATGAATAATTAGATCTGTCGTTAAGTCGCGAAGCATTGCTTTACGTTGTGAACTTGTGCGTCCAAGTTTTCTGTATCCCATTTGAAGTTACCCTCCTTCAATATATGTCAGTTATTCTTCAGAGCGTAACTCGAGGTTTAGCTCATCCAATTTAGCCTTCACTTCTTCAAGTGATTTACGGCCTAAGTTTCGCACTTTCATCATTTCGTCTTCAGACTTGTTAGCAAGTTCTAAAACAGTATTGATGCCTGCACGCTTCAAGCAGTTATAAGATCGGACAGAAAGATCAAGTTCTTCGATCGTCATTTCCAAAACTTTTTCTTTTTGGTCTTCTTCTTTTTCTACCATGATTTCTGCAGTTTGTGCTTCGTCAGTCATACCAACGAATATATTCAAATGCTCTGTAAGAATTTTAGCTCCAAGTGATACTGCCTCTTTAGGACCAATGCTTCCATCTGTCCATACATCGAGTGTCAACTTATCAAAGTTGGTACTTTGTCCGACGCGAGTGTTTTCAACTTGGAAGTTAACGCGTGATACAGGAGTGTAAATCGAGTCGATTGGAATCACACCAATCGCTAGATCCTCACGTTTGTTTTGATCGGAAGGAACATATCCGCGTCCACGTACAGCATACATACGCATACGTAAATGTCCATTTTTACCGAGAGTAGCAATCGGGAGATCTGGATTTAATACTTCAACATCACTATCATGTGTGATGTCTGCAGCTGTCACGACGCCTTCACCCTTCACATCGATCTCAATAACTTTCTCATCATCTGAGTAAATTTTGAGTGCTAGTTTCTTCACATTCAAAATAACTGTAGATACGTCTTCGACGACACCCTCAATTGTAGCGAATTCATGAAGTACACCATCGATTTGAATAGATGTCACAGCAGCTCCTGGTAATGAAGACAAGAGAATGCGGCGCAAGGAATTCCCTAGGGTATTTCCATATCCACGCTCTAACGGTTCGATAATAAACTTACCAAACTGTAAATCTTCGCCGATCGTTACTGTTTCAATCTTTGGTTTCTCAATCTCGATCATTAATTTACCCTCCTCAAAACGTCTCAATATTGGTTTAACCTTATTGAATTCACTGATAATAGATAGTCTATTTCAACAGTATTAACAAAAATTGTCTTTCTTAATCCAATAGATTCAAACCGATTATACGCGACGACGTTTTGGCGGGCGACAACCATTGTGTGGAACTGGAGTTACGTCTCTGATTGCAGTAACTTCAAGTCCAGCGGCTTGTAGTGAACGGATAGCCGCTTCACGACCAGCACCTGGGCCTTTAACTGTTACTTCCAATGATTTCAAACCGTGTTCCATTGCTGTTTTTGCTGCTGTTTCAGCAGCCATTTGTGCAGCAAATGGAGTGGATTTACGGGAACCTCTAAAGCCAAGTGCACCAGCGCTAGACCATGAAAGTGCATTACCGTGGCTATCCGTGATAGTTACGATAGTGTTATTGAACGTTGAACGGATATGTGCAATACCAGTTTCAATATTCTTTTTTACACGACGTTTACGAGTTTGTTGTTTACGTGCCATGTTGGAAAGAACCCTCCTTTACCTATTATTTTTTCTTGTTAGCCATTGTGCGTTTAGGACCCTTACGCGTACGTGCATTGTTTTTCGTGTTTTGTCCACGAACAGGCAATCCACGACGGTGACGGATTCCACGGTTACTACCGATTTCCATCAAACGCTTGATATTTAGAGAAGTTTCACGACGAAGATCTCCTTCTACTTTCAAGCCGTCAATTTGTTCACGAATCTTATCAAGTTCAGCGTCAGTTAAATCACGAACGCGAGTCTCTTGAGAAACATCAGCTGCAGTTAAAATTGATTGTGCAGTTGTTTTACCAATACCGAATATATATGTCAATGAAATGACAACGCGCTTATCGCGCGGAACGTCTACACCAGCAATACGTGCCATATAAGTTGTGCACCTCCTTGTGTTTTAGCCTTGTCTTTGTTTGTGCTTTGGATTTTCACAGATTACCATTACTCGGCCGCGTCTACGAATAACTTTACATTTTTCGCAGATCGGTTTTACAGATGGTCTTACTTTCATCCTACCCAACCTCCTTCAATATTTCGGGAGTGCAAAAGTTTATTTGAAACGGTATGTGATACGACCACGTGTTAAATCGTAAGGTGAAAGTTCCAATGTCACCTTGTCGCCTGGCAGAATACGAATAAAGTGCATACGAATTTTACCTGACACGTGTGCAAGCACAGTATGTCCGTTTTCTAACTCCACTTTAAACATCGCATTCGGCAACGTTTCAAGAACAGTTCCTTCTACCTCAATTACGTCGTCCTTCGCCATCAATCCTGTCTCCCTTCTATATCCAATAAAGGCTTTCACCATCGAGCGGCATCAGTTGCCTTCAAAAGGCTTCCTTCAACATATGTCCAGTTAGCATGAGTGATGTTCGAAAGACGTCTGCCACATTTCGCTGTTTCGCATAAATTGCGAATGAGATCCTTTATTGCCCTCATCGCAGAGCCAATTATTTATTATACTGCCATTGGCAATATAATGCATGTCGGAACTACCAAGGTATTAATGATAAACTCTCATTGATCTTATAACAGGAACTTAAAGCTTTTGCAGTTCGTTTTCATCCATTACTTTCCGAACAATGATGAAGACGTGCCCGAAAAGGATTGATTACTTTTTATCTTGTTGCAAAATTGCATCCAAGTCCTTGAATACAAGATTAATGTCCTGTTGACCATTAATTTTAGTCAATACACCTTTTTCGCCATAAAAGTCGAGTAAAGGAGCTGTCTGATTCATATTTACTTCCAGACGATTCATGACAGTTTCCGGATTATCATCTGCACGCTGGTAAAGTTCGCCGCCATCCTTATCACACACGTCTTCGACCTTTGGCGGGTTGAAGATTAAGTGATATGAAGTGCCACACACTTTACAAATACGCCGACCAGATAATCTTGCAACTAATTCTTCCGTATCGACTTCGATGTCCAATACGTACTCAATGCTTTTTCCTAAGTCCTTAAGTAAAGCATCTAGTGCTTCAGCTTGAGGAACTGTTCTAGGGAAGCCATCAAGCAGGAATCCATTGTCACAATCCGATTTGCTTAAACGCTCACGCACGATACCAATGGTAACTTCATCAGGAACTAATGCTCCTTGATCCATGAACGATTTTGCTTTAACTCCAAGTTCCGTGCCATCTTTGATGGCAGCACGGAACATATCGCCTGTAGAAATATGAGGGATTCCGTACTTCTCGACAATTTTGTCTGCTTGTGTACCTTTACCAGCGCCAGGCAGACCCATTAATACGATATTCATACGTCCTTGCCCTCCATTTGTTTACAATAGGTCAGGCTATTGCTTTTTATTTCATAAAGCCTCTGTAATGTCTCTTCACTAATTGTGATTCTAATTGCTTCATCGATTCAAGGGCAACCCCTACTACGATGAGCAAGCTCGTTCCGCCGATTTGAGCAGATTGAGGCAAATTAGCCAAATTGATGAAGAAGATTGGCATAACCGCAACGACGGCAAGGAAAATCGAGCCGACGAACGTTAGTCTATACAGAGTACTTGTTAAGTACTTTTGAGTGTTTGCTCCTGGGCGAATTCCTGGGATATATGCACCTTGTTTTTTCAGATTGTCTGCCATATTTTCTGGATTCACTTGAATGAATGCATAGAAATACGTAAACGCGATAATAAGTGTTACATACAAAATCATACCAATCGGATTCGTATAATCGAAGATCCGAATAATAGTTTTAGTTACACTGTTCTCACCGAAAAACGGAGCGATTTGTTGTGGCGTGATGAAGAATGCCACCGCAAAGATTACCGGGATAACTCCTGCAGCATTCAATTTCAAAGGTAAATGTGTTTGTTGACTTGCAACAGACTGATTACGTCCTGATACACGTTTCGCATATTGAATCGGAATTTTCCGCAATGCTTCTTGGAAATAAATAACTCCGACTACAATGGCTACAATCACGATCAGTAGTAAGACCATCGTTGCAATTCTAATAAATAGTGCATCTCCAGCGTCTTGAATTTGCGTTACATACAACTGGTTAACAGCATTCGGAATGCCGGCAACAATCCCTGCAAAGATAATGATGGAAATACCATTCCCAACACCTTTTGCAGTAATTTGTTCACCAAGCCATAGAAGGAAAGCTGTACCTGCAGTCAACACAATCGCAATTGTGATATAAGTGGATATGCTGTTGTCTTGAATCAGTGTGCCGCCAAATGTTTGGTTGAAACCAAACGACATGGCAAGTGCTTGAATAAAGGCAAGAACAATCGTGAAATATCTTGTGAATTGTGCAAGTTTACGTCTTCCGACGTCCCCTTGTTTTGACCACTCAGTAAACTTTGGAACAACATCCATCTGCAAGAGTTGTACAATGATGGACGCCGTGATATACGGCATAATCCCCATTGCAAAGATCGAGAAGTTGGATAGCGCTCCTCCACCAAATGTGTTCAAGAATCCGATAAACTGGTTATCAGATTGTTGTAAAGCAGTTGCATCAACGTTTGGAACCGGAACAAATGTCCCTAGTCTAAAAACGATGAGCACTAGGAGGGTGAAAATTATTTTAGACCGGATCTCCTTCACACGCATGAAATTAGAGATTGTCTGAAACATTATACCACCTCTGTTTGCCCGCCTGCTTTTTCAATTGCTTCTTTTGCAGAAGCGGAGAATTTGTTAGCACGTACTGTAATCTTCTTATCAAGTGTTCCGTTACCCAGAATCTTGATACCAGATTTAGCATTGCTTACAACACCAGTTTCGATTAGCAATTCCGGTGTTACTTCCGTGCCTTCTTCGAAACGATTTAATGTGTCGAGATTAACGATGGCATAATCTTTACGATTGATGTTCGTGAATCCGCGCTTAGGAAGTCGTTGGAAAAGAGGAATTTGTCCACCTTCGAAACCAAGACGTACACCACCGCCTGAACGAGCGTTTTGGCCGTCATGACCTCTACCAGAAGTCTTACCTGTTCCAGATCCAATCCCACGACCAACACGTTTGCGGTTTCTGCGAGATCCTTCAGCTGGTTTTAGCTCATGTAATTTCATCTTATCGGCACCTCCTTATTGTAAAATAGTACTTAAATTTCTTTAACGGTTACCAAGTGGCTTACTTTTGTGAGCATACCACGGATGGCATCGTTGCTTTGATGCTCAACTGTTTGATTTAACTTTCGAAGGCCTAATGCTTCAATTGTTTTACGTTGTGTTGGTTTTGAACCAATAACACTTTTCGTAAGGGTGACTTCAAGTTTGTTCGTCATTGTATTTCCCCCCTTAACCTAACAGTTCTTCTACGGATTTACCACGCAATTTGGCAATGTCTTCTGCGCGTTTCAAATTCTGCAACCCTTCGATTGTTGCACGTACCATATTGATTGGTGTGCTTGATCCAAGAGATTTAGAAAGAATATCCGTGATGCCTGCAAGTTCAAGTACCGCACGGACAGGTCCACCTGCGATAACACCAGTACCCGGAGCAGCTGGTTTGATGAGGATTTGTCCTGCACCAAAGCGTCCGATTACTTCATGTGGAGTTGTACCTTTGACCATTGGCACTACAATTAAGTTTTTCTTCGCATCTTCAATTGCTTTACGGATTGCATCTGGAACTTCTTGTGCTTTACCAGTACCAAAACCGACACGACCGTTTTTATCTCCGACTACGACAAGTGCAGTGAAGCGGAAACGACGTCCACCTTTTACAACTTTCGCAACGCGGTTGATCGTTACTACGCGTTCTTCGAACTCACTTTTGTTCTGATCATTACGACGCATGAAATATGTCCCTCCCTCTTATTAAAATTCCAGACCATTTTCGCGTGCAGCGTCAGCTAATGCTTTTACACGGCCGTGGAAAAGATATCCGCCGCGGTCGAATACAACCGCTTTAACGTCTTTTTCAACAGCTTTCTTTGCAATAAGCTCGCCGACTTTAGCTGCAGATTCAGTGTTACCTGTAGATCCAGCCTCAACATCATTATCTCTTGTAGAAGCGCTAACGATTGTTACGCCATTCAAGTCATCAATCAATTGTGCATAGATGTGCTTGTTTGAACGGTAAACGTTTAGACGTGGACGCTCTGCAGTTCCGCTGATTTTCGTACGCACACGTGCGTGACGTTTTTTACGGACAGCGTTTTTATCTTGTTTCGTGATCATCGGAGTCACTCCTTCCAAATACCTCGGGCGGTATTATTTACCTGTTTTACCTTCTTTACGACGAACAATTTCGCCTTCATAACGGATACCTTTGCCTTTATACGGCTCTGGTGGACGTACTTGACGGATATTAGAAGCAAGAGCACCTACGTGTTCTTTGTTGTAACCGCGAACGATGATTTTCGTGTTCGCTGGAACTTCAACTTCTACACCCTCTTCTGGTGTGAATTCAACTGGATGCGAGTAACCTACGTTCAATACAAGTTTCTTCCCTTGCATAGAAGCACGATATCCAACCCCAACTAATTCAAGTGTGCGTTCAAATCCTGTAGATACTCCCACTACCATGTTGTTAAGAACAGAGCGTGTAGTACCGTGAATTGAACGGTGAGCTTTTGATTCAGAAGGACGAGTAAATGTAATTACATTACCTTCGTGAGTGATCGTAATTTCTTTATCTAATTGTCTCGAAAGTTCACCTTTCGGACCTTTAACAGTAGCGAAGTTTGCATCTGAAATTGTTACAGTAACATTTTCAGGAACTTCGATCTGACGATTACCAATACGGGACATTCTATTGCACCTCCATTCAATTGTAGCTAATTACCAAACGTAAGCGACGACTTCTCCGCCGACTTGTTTAGCGCGGGCTTCTTTGTCTGTTAATACACCGTTTGATGTAGAAACTAGTGCAACACCTAAGCCGTTAAGTACTTTAGGAACTTCATTTGATTTAGCATATACACGAAGTCCTGGTTTAGAAATACGTTTCAAGCCATTGATAACACGTTCGTTATCTTGACCGTATTTTAGGAAAATGCGGATGATGCCTTGTTTGTTATCTTCCACGTATTCCACATCACGAACGAAACCTTCTCGTTTTAAGATCTCGGCGATTTCTTTCTTTACGTTTGAAGCAGGTACCTCAAGCTTCTCGTGGCGAACCATGTTCGCATTACGGATGCGTGTAAGCATATCTGCAATCGGATCACTCATTGTCATTTGAATTAACCTCCTTCCCTAATTAGGGGTTTACCAGCTGGCTTTTTTAACGCCAGGAAGTTGTCCCTTGTATGCAAGTTCGCGGAAACAAATACGGCAAAGTTTAAATTTGCGATATACTGAATGTGGACGACCACAACGTTCGCAGCGTGTATATTCTTGTACTTTGTACTTTGGCGTACGTTTCTGTTTAGCGATCATAGATTTCTTAGCCACGTTTTCGCCTCCCTATTATTTTACTTTTGGAATGGCATGCCACACTGAGCAAGCAACTCACGTGCTTCTTCATCAGTGTTAGCTGTCGTCACGATGACGATATCCATCCCTCGTACTTTTGATACTTTATCGAAGTCAATTTCAGGGAAAATAAGTTGCTCTTTCACACCTAGAGTGTAGTTACCGCGACCGTCAAACGCTTTTTTAGAAACGCCACGGAAGTCACGTACACGTGGTAATGAGATTGAAACTAATTTATCTAGGAATTCGTACATGCGCTCACCGCGAAGCGTTACTTTTGCTCCGATCGGCATTCCTTCACGTAAACGGAATCCTGCGATAGATTTTTTCGCTTTAGTAATGACTGGTTTTTGACCTGAAATAGTTGCAAGATCCTCAACAGCTGCATCAAGTGCTTTTGTATTTTGGACAGCATCACCAACACCCATGTTGATAACGATTTTATCTACTTTAGGAACCTGCATAACAGATGTATATTCAAACTTGCTCATTAGAGCAGGTGTGATTTCTTTAGAAAACTTCTCTTTCAAACGACTCATCAGTCGGACCTCCCTTCAATGCAATACTTACTTATCCAATGATTCACCGGATTTTTTTGCAATACGTACTTTTTTACCGTCTTCCATCTTGTAACCTACACGAGTCGGCTCGCCTGTTTTAGGATCGATTACCATCACGTTTGAGACATGTATTGTAGACTCTTGGCTTACAATTCCGCCCTGTGGGTTTTCTTGGTTCGGCTTTGTGTGTTTCTTGACGATATTAATACCTTCAACAAGCACACGGTCTTTTTTCGGATAAGCAGTTAGGATCACACCTGTTTTGCCTTTATCTTTCCCAGAGATCACCATTACTTTGTCGCCTTTTTTAACGTGCATTTATCGCACCTCCTTGACTGGCTCTGTCATTAGAATTAAAGAACTTCTGGAGCAAGTGAAATGATTTTCATGAAGTTGTTGTCGCGTAGTTCGCGAGCAACTGGTCCGAAAATACGTGTTCCACGTGGCCCTTTATCATCACGGATAATAACGCAAGCATTCTCATCGAATGTAATGTATGAACCGTCTTTACGACGAACTCCACTTTTCGTACGAACGATGACCGCTTTAACAACGTCACCCTTCTTAACAACGCCACCTGGTGTTGCCTTCTTAACCGTAACAACAACTACGTCACCGATGTTAGCTACTTTACGACCTGATCCGCCTAGTACTTTAATAGTTAGTACTTCACGTGCACCAGAGTTGTCAGCAACTTTCATTCTACTTTCCTGTTGAATCATCGAGGTTACCTCCTTCCGAAATCTGAGTTAAAAACCTATTAGATGATGATCGCTTTTTCAACGACTTCTAGAAGACGGAAACGCTTAGTTGCTGATAATGGACGAGTTTCCATAATACGTACAACATCGCCGATTTTCGCTTCGTTTAGCTCATCATGAACTTTAAGTTTCTTAGAATACTTTACACGCTTACCGTATAAAGAATGTTTTTTGTATGTTTCTACCATTACCGTAACGGTTTTATCCATTTTATCGGAAACCACTCGGCCTGTGTATACTTTGCGCTGATTACGCTCAGTCATGGCTGCAACCTCCTTCATCAGTTATTTGCACTGATTTCTCTTTGTCGTATTACAGTTTTCATGCGCGCAATCGATTTGCGTACTTCACGGATGCGTGCAGTGTTTTCTAATTGACCTGTCGCTAACTGGAAGCGAAGGTTGAAAAGCTCTTCTTTAAGTGATTTCACTTTTTGCTCGATCTCTGCAGTTGTTAAGTCACGAATTTCATTAGCTTTCATTAGACTCACCACCAATTTCTTGTCGTTTTACAAACTTGCTTGTTACAGGAAGTTTGTGCGATGCAAGTCTAAGTGCCTCACGAGCAACCTCTTCTGAAACACCTGCAATTTCGAACATTACTCTACCAGGTTTCACAACTGCAACCCAGCCTTCTACAGCACCTTTACCGGAACCCATCCGGACTTCTAGAGGCTTTTTAGTATATGGTTTGTGCGGGAAAATATTGATCCATACTTTACCGCCACGTTTCATGTAACGAGTCATAGCAATACGAGCAGATTCAATCTGACGGTTAGTAATCCAACTTGCTTCTAGTGACTGAAGACCATACTCACCAAATTGAACTGTAGCGCCACCTTTTGTTTCACCACGCATTTTCCCACGGAATACACGACGATGTTTTACACGTTTAGGCATTAACATATTATTTGCCTCCTTCCCCAGAGTTCTTCTTAACTTTTACTGGAAGGACTTCACCACGATAA
Organism: Sporosarcina sp. P20a; assembly: GCF_002743175.1. Classification (NCBI taxonomy): domain Bacteria; kingdom Bacillati; phylum Bacillota; class Bacilli; order Caryophanales; family Caryophanaceae; genus Sporosarcina; species Sporosarcina sp. P20a. Next base: position 60,791 of record NZ_PDYT01000012.1, on the reverse strand, counting down.
ATCCATACCTTTACGCCAAGCTTACCATAAGTAGTATCAGCTTCAGCATGTGCATAATCTATATCTGCACGTAATGTATGAAGAGGGACAGTTCCTTCACTATAGTGTTCTGCACGAGCGATATCAGCACCGCCGAGACGACCAGACACTTGTGTTTTAATTCCTTTTGCGCCAGAACGAATAGTACGTTGAATCGCTTGTTTCTGAGCACGACGGAATGATACACGACTTTCTAATTGACGAGCGATTGATTCTGCGACTAATCTCGCATCCAAATCAGCACGCTTAATTTCTACGATGTTGATGTGTACACGCTTGCCTGTAATTTCGTTAAGTTGCTTACGAAGTGTTTCTACTTCGGAACCACCCTTACCGATAACCATACCTGGCTTTGCAGTGTGGATTGTAATGTTAACACGCTTAGCAGCACGCTCAATTTCAACTTTTGAAACTGAAGCTTCGATAAGACGTTTTTCGATGTATTCACGGATCTTTAAGTCTTCATGTAGTAAGGACGCATAATCTTTTTCCGCGTACCATTTTGAGTCCCAGTCACGGATGACGCCTACACGTAGTCCATTAGGATGTACTTTTTGGCCCACTAATTACCCCTCCTTCTTTTCAGATACCACTAATGTGATGTGGCTTGTACGTTTGTTGATCGCACTCGCACGACCTTGTGCACGTGGACGGAAACGTTTCATTGTTGGTCCTTCATCTACGAATACTTCACTGACGATTAAGTTCTCAGTATCCATTTCGTAGTTATGTTCAGCGTTTGCAATTGCTGATTTCAATAATTTTTCCACGACTGGAGATGCCGCTTTAGGCGTAAGTCGTAGAATAGCCATAGCTTCACCTATATTCTTGCCGCGGATAAGATCAACGACCAAACGAACTTTGCGAGAAGCAATACGGACTGTACGTACAGATGCTTTAGCTTGTTGCATCAGGATAACCTCCTCTCAAATTAGCGTTTTGTTTTCTTATCGTCGGCACCATGGCCTCTGTATGTGCGTGTAGGTACGAATTCACCTAGTTTGTGACCTACCATATCTTCTGTTACATAAACAGGAACATGTTTACGTCCATCATATACTGCAATCGTCAATCCGATGAATGTCGGGAAGATTGTTGAACGGCGTGACCATGTTTTAATAACCTGTTTCTTTTCTGAGTCTTTTTGTGCGTCAACCTTTTTTAGTAAATGGTCATCTGCAAAAGGTCCTTTTTTCAAGCTGCGGCCCATTCTGGAACCTCCTTCCGAGTATGTACTACGGTCCATCTACTGAACCGCAGTGCAATAACATTATTTTTTACGACGGCGAACGATAAGTTTATCTGATTTATTGTTCTTCGTACGTGTCTTGAATCCAAGAGTTGGTTTACCCCAAGGAGTAACAGGACTTGGCATACCGATTGGCGTACGTCCTTCACCACCACCGTGTGGGTGATCGTTAGGGTTCATTACAGATCCACGTACACTTGGGCGTTTGCCTAACCAACGTGAACGACCTGCTTTACCAATGTTGATCAATTCGTGTTGTTCGTTACCAACTTGACCGATTGTAGCACGGCAAGTAGCAAGGATCATACGAACTTCTCCTGATTGTAGACGAATGATGACATATTTGCCTTCACGTCCTAGTAGTTGAGCTGAAGTTCCTGCTGAACGAACTAATTGTCCGCCTTTGCCTGGCTTCATTTCAATGTTGTGAATCGTGGAACCCATAGGGATATTCTCTAGTGGTAGAGCATTTCCTACGCGGATATCCGCTTCTGGTCCTGAAACGATTGTGGAACCTACTGTCAATCCTTTTGGAGCAAGGATATATCTTTTTTCTCCATCTGCATAATTGATTAATGCGATGTTTGCAGAACGGTTTGGATCATATTCGATCGTAGCAACGCGTCCTGGAATGCCATCTTTCCGACGTTGGAAATCGATGACGCGGTATTGGCGCTTGTGTCCTCCACCTTGGTGACGAACTGTCATTCTACCTTGGTTGTTACGTCCGCCTTTACGCTTGACTGGTTCAAGCAATGATTTTTCTGGTTTGCTTACTGTGATTTCTGCAAAATCAGAAGTAGTCATGTTACGACGTCCGTTGGAGGTAGCTTTGTACTTCTTAATCGCCATTTTGTGTTCCCTCCTTCATTTATTATGGTTTAATTACATTTCAAAAAGTTCGATATCTTTGGAATCAGTAGTTAGTGTAACAATTGCCTTACGACGCTTGTTTGTATAACCAGCATGTTTCCCCATACGCTTGAACTTACCTTTGTAGTTCATAACGTTGACTTTTGCTACTTCAACACCGAAGATTTCTTCGATAGCTTGTTTGACGTGAGTTTTGCTCGCGCGTGTATCGACTTCGAATGTATATTTTCTTAAATCTTCCATTTGTTCAGAAGAACGCTCGGTAATGACCGGACGTTTCAGAATATCACGTGCTTCCATTAACCAAGCACCTCCTCGACTTTTTCTATTGCTGCTTTTGTCATAACAAGCTGATCATGTCCGACTAAGTCTAAAACATTGATGCCACTTGCTGTAACAACACTGATTCCTCGAAGATTTTGAGCAGATAATGCTACTGTTTCTTCTTGGTCAGCTGTAACGAATAATGCTTTCTTCGTGATTGAAAGATCTTCAAGCACTTGTACAAAGCTTTTCGTTTTTGGTGCGTCAAATGCTAAGTTGTCTAGAACGATTAGTTCTTCAGCTGCTACTTTCGTAGAAAGAGCGGATAGAAGTGCTAAACGACGAACTTTCTTAGGCATTTTATAGCTGTAACTACGTGGTGATGGACCGAATACGATACCGCCTCCACGCCATTGTGGTGATCTGATCGAACCTTGACGAGCACGACCTGTACCCTTTTGACGCCACGGCTTACGACCGCCGCCTGCTACTTCCGCGCGAGTTTTAACCTTGTGGTTACCCTGACGTAAAGAAGCTTGTTGTTGAACAATTGCTTCAAATAATACTGCTTGATTTGGCTCGATTCCGAAGATCGCATCGTTTAATTCGATGTCACCAACAGCAGAGCCTGTTTGACTTACTACAGATACTTTAGGCATTCCTGTTTCCTCCTTCCTGTTTTACTCAGTTCCCTTTGATTGCGCTTCTCACTTGTACAAGTGATTTACGTGCTCCAGGAACGTTACCTTTTACTAATATCAAGTTGCGCTCTAGATCAACTCGTACGATTTCAACGTTTTGGATCGTGATGGTTTTGCCACCCATACGTCCAGGTAGTTTTTTGCCTTTGAATACGCGTTGTGCATCAACTGCTCCAAGTGAACCTGGTGCGCGATGGAAACGTGATCCGTGAGACATAGGTCCGCGTGAGTAACCGTGACGCTTGATAACCCCTTGGAAACCTTTACCTTTTGATTTTGCTGTAATGTCTACTACTTCGCCTTCTGCGAATGTATCGACTTTGACTTCCTGACCAACTTCGTATGCACTAACGTCAGCTCCGCGAACTTCGCGAATGAAGCGCTTAGGTGCAGTGTTAGCTTTTGCAACGTGGCCTTGTTCTGGCTTGTTTGAAAGCTTTTCACGTTTATCATCAAATCCTAGTTGGATTGACTCGTAGCCGTCTGTCTCGATTGTCTTCTTTTGAAGTACAACGTTTGGAGTAGCTTCAATCACTGTTACTGGGATTAGATCGCCGTTTTCAGCAAATACTTGCGTCATTCCGACTTTTCTTCCTAAGATTCCTTTGGTCATTAGTCACACCTCCTGTAATATTGTTTAATTTATGTTTTATAGTTTAATTTCGATGTCGACGCCTGATGGTAAATCAAGCTTCATTAGTGCATCCACCGTTTGTGGTGTTGGATTCACAATATCGATTAAACGTTTGTGCGTACGCATTTCAAATTGCTCACGTGAATCTTTGTATACGTGAACAGCACGCAATACCGTGTAAACTGATCTTTCAGTTGGCAACGGAATTGGACCTGAAACACTAGCTCCAGAACGTTTAGCCGTTTCAACAATCTTTTCAGCTGACTGATCGATCATTCTGTGATCGTAAGCTTTCAATCTAATACGAATCTTTTGTTTTGCCATTATTTTCCCTCCCTTTCGCCTATTTTCTAGACAATTCTCCACGAAAATTTTCCTTACACGCGCCATGGCAAAGCGGCCGGGTGTATCGGTAACCTCTCGCTTCATCGCAGTCAAAGACCAACATTCAACATTATACATAATATAAAAGGATTGTGCAACCCTTTTGAAGAAATTAGTTTAACTTTTAATCCGTTTACTATACTATCAGCTTTCTTTGTGTTTTGCACGTGATTCGAAGTCCACTTAAAGATTTAATTTCTCTATTGTTTACTGAGCAATTGAAAGTATTTTCTATTATATACTTTTTCTAAAAACAAAAAAATCCCGCCTCAAGGGCGGGATCAAAACAAATTATTTTGTGATTGTTGCTACAACGCCAGCTCCAACTGTACGTCCACCTTCACGGATTGAGAATTTAGTACCTTCTTCAATCGCGATAGGAGAAATAAGTTCAACTGTCATTTCAACGTTATCCCCAGGCATAACCATTTCTACGCCTTCAGGAAGTTGAATGATACCTGTTACGTCAGTTGTACGGAAGTAGAACTGAGGACGGTAGTTTGAGAAGAATGGAGTGTGACGTCCACCCTCTTCTTTTGATAGAACGTATACTTCAGATTTAAACTGTGTGTGTGGAGTGATTGTTCCTGGCTTAGCAAGAACTTGTCCACGTTCGATATCTTCACGAGCTACACCACGAAGAAGAGCACCGATGTTGTCGCCAGCTTCTGCATAGTCAAGAAGTTTACGGAACATCTCTACACCAGTTACAGTAGTAGCTTTTGGTTCTTCAGCAAGACCGATGATGTCAACAACATCTCCGACTTTAACTACTCCACGCTCAACGCGGCCAGTTGCTACTGTACCACGACCTGTGATTGAGAATACGTCCTCAACAGGCATCATGAATGGCTTGTCAGTGTCACGAGTTGGTGTTGGGATATAGTCATCTACTGCTTGCATAAGTTCAAGGATTTTTTCTTCCCACTCTGGCTCTCCTTCAAGAGCTTTAAGTGCTGATCCTTTAATTACTGGAATGTCATCACCTGGGAAATCGTAATCAGAAAGAAGTTCACGGATTTCCATTTCTACTAATTCAAGTAGTTCTTCGTCATCTACCATGTCACATTTGTTCATGAAGACAACTAGGTAAGGAACACCTACTTGACGTGAAAGAAGGATGTGCTCACGAGTTTGTGGCATTGGGCCATCAGCAGCAGATACTACTAGGATTCCGCCGTCCATTTGTGCAGCACCAGTGATCATGTTTTTAACATAGTCAGCGTGACCCGGGCAGTCAACGTGTGCATAGTGACGCTTGTCAGTTTCGTACTCAACGTGTGAAGTACTGATTGTAATTCCACGCTCTTTTTCTTCAGGTGCGTTATCAACGTCAGCGTATGACTTTGCTTCTCCACCTTGTGCTTTAGAAAGAACTGTTGCGATTGCAGCAGTCAAAGTTGTTTTACCATGGTCAACGTGACCAATTGTTCCTACGTTTGCGTGCTCCTTGGAGCGGTCGAATTTTTCTTTACCCATTTTAGAGGTCCTCCCTTTATTTAAAAAAATTAGTTTTTATAGTATGAAAGCCGAAAGCGTCCTCTCGACTATCCATATCTTACAAGTATTTTTTATAGGAAACAAGGATGAACTTTATTATTCACCTTTGTTTTTCTTAATTACTTCTTCTGCAATAGACTTTGGTAGCTCTTCATAGTGATCAAACACCATTGAGAATACTCCGCGGCCTTGTGTGTTTGAACGTAGAGATGTTGCATAACCGAACATTTCAGCAAGTGGAACCATTGCACGAACTACTTGTGCGTTACCACGAGCTTCCATACCTTCTACACGGCCACGGCGTGATGTAATATCACCCATGATATCGCCCATGTATTCTTCCGGAATGATAACTTCTACTCTCATAGTTGGTTCAAGGATTACAGGTTTACATTTTGATGCAGCATTTTTCAAAGCCATTGACGCAGCGATCTTAAATGCCATTTCGTTGGAGTCAACGTCATGGTAAGATCCGTCAAACAGGCGTGCTTTGACATCGATTAAAGGATATCCAGCCAAAATACCGTTATCTAGTGAATCACGAATACCTGCTTCAACTGCTGGGATGTATTCACGAGGAACAGAACCACCAACAACGTTGTTTACGAACTCGAATCCTTTTCCTTCTTCGTTTGGACCAAATTCGACCCATACGTGACCAAACTGTCCACGTCCACCTGATTGACGAACGAATTTACCTTCGACTTCAGCTGACGCACGGAATGTTTCGCGGTAAGAAACTTGTGGTGCACCCACGTTTGCTTCCACTTTAAATTCACGGCGTAGACGGTCGACGATAATATCCAAGTGAAGTTCACCCATACCCGCAATGATTACTTCTCCTGTTTCTTGATCTGTATGCGCACGGAATGTTGGATCTTCTTCTTGTAACTTACCAAGAGCTTGGCCCATTTTATCCTGGTCCGCTTTTGTTTTAGGTTCGATTGCTACAGAGATAACTGGCTCTGGGAATACCATTGATTCAAGAATGATCAATGACTTCTCATCACATAGTGTATCTCCAGTAGTTGTATCTTTCAAACCAACAGCAGCAGCTATTTCACCCGCATGTACTTCAGAAATCTCTTCACGGCTATTTGCGTGCATTTGTAGGATACGTCCTACGCGCTCACGCTTGCCTTTTGTAGAGTTAGTTACATAAGAACCTGCTTGAAGAACACCAGAGTAAATACGGAAGAATGTAAGTTTACCTACATAAGGATCCGTCATAACTTTAAATGCTAGTGCTGAGAATGGCGCTTCGTCAGTCGACTCACGCACTTCATCTTCTTCAGTATCAGGGTTGAAGCCCATCATTGGTGGTACATCAAGTGGTGATGGTAGGTAGTCTACTACCGCATCTAATACTAGTTGTACACCTTTGTTTTTGAAAGCAGTACCACAAACAACAGGATAGAATTCAACTGCCAACGTAGCTTTACGAATAGCCGTTGTAAGTTCTTCTATTGTAAGTTCTTCACCGCTAAGGTATTTTTCCATAAGATCTTCATCGAAATCTACAACAGCTTCGATTAGGCTCTCACGGTATTTTTTAGCTAGTTCAAGATGCTCAGCCGGAATTTCTTCCACCGTTGTATCTGTTCCTAGATCATTCGGATACATTGTTGCCTTCATTTCGATTAAGTCGATAATTCCTGAGAAGTTATCTTCCGCACCGATTGGCAATTGGATTGGGTGTGCGTTCGCTTGTAGGCGGTCACGTAGTGTACCTACTGAATAAAGGAAGTCAGCACCTGTTTTATCCATTTTGTTTACGAATACGAGACGTGGTACTTTGTAGTTTGTCGCCTGGCGCCAAACTGTCTCTGTTTGTGGTTCAACACCTGATTGTGCATCAAGTACCGCTACAGCACCATCCAATACACGAAGTGAACGTTCAACTTCAACCGTGAAGTCTACGTGTCCCGGTGTATCGATAATGTTTACGCGGTGACCTTTCCATGCTGCTGTTGTTGCAGCAGAAGTAATCGTGATTCCACGTTCTTGTTCTTGCTCCATCCAGTCCATTTGTGATGCACCTTCGTGCGTTTCACCAATTTTGTGGATTTTACCTGTGTAAAAAAGGATCCGCTCTGTTGTCGTTGTCTTACCAGCGTCAATGTGAGCCATGATACCAATGTTACGAGTATTCTCTAGTGAGAACTCTCTAGCCATTTTGTAATCTCCTTCCGTTTCGGATTACTGCTGTTGTTTATCCGACCTTACCAGCGATAGTGAGCGAATGCTCTGTTGGCTTCAGCCATTTTGTGCATTTCTTCACGGCGTTTAACAGAAGCACCTGTGTTGTTTGATGCATCAAGAATTTCGTTCGCTAGACGTTCTTCCATTGTCTTCTCTCCACGTGTACGTGAATAGTTTACAAGGTAACGAAGGCCTAGAGTAGAACGACGTTCAGGGCGTACTTCAACCGGTACTTGATAGTTAGCTCCACCTACACGGCGAGCGCGCACTTCAAGAACTGGCATTACATTATTTAAAGCTGCTTCGAATACTTCGATTGGCTCTTGTCCAGAACGTTCTTTAACAATTTCGAACGCTCCATAAAGAATCTTTTGAGAAGTACCTTTTTTACCGTCTACCATCATTTTGTTGATAAGGCGGCTTACAAGCTTGGAATTATAAATCGGATCAGGTAGTACATCACGTTTTGTTACAGGACCTTTACGAGGCATAATTAGTTCCTCCTTTCAATATCGTTAGTTTTGTATTACTTCTTAACTTTAGGCTTTTTAGCTCCATACATTGAACGGCTTTGCATACGGCCAGTAACTCCAGCTGTATCAAGTGCCCCACGTACGATATGGTAACGAACACCCGGTAAGTCTTTTACGCGTCCTCCGCGGATTAGTACCACACTGTGTTCTTGCAAGTTGTGGCCTTCACCTGGAATATATGCGTTTACTTCCAATGTATTAGTTAAACGAACACGAGCATACTTACGTAGTGCCGAGTTCGGCTTCTTAGGAGTCATAGTACCAACACGTGTACAAACACCTCTTTTTTGTGGTGAGTTTACGTTTGTCATAGACTTTTTAAAGCTGTTATAGCTTTTTCCTAGAGCCGGTGACTTAGAATTTTCCGTTTTCGATTTACGAGGTTTACGGACTAATTGATTAATTGTAGGCATCAGGTTGTTCCTCCTTCCGAGCTTTTTATAATACCACACACCCAGGTGGTTCATTTTTAAGTAAAAACAAAGTTTTTGTGCGTGCACACACAAAAACGGGTGACAGTAACTCCAGAGATCTCTGCTTACTGTTATTTTATAATGATGATTGCTTATCGCCTTGCACTTATTCGAAAGAACTTTTTTCTTTCCGAAAAGTTAACGGTCAACAACTATCAACCTTTTGTATATTATCATCTCTACAATGACTTGTCAACAATTTTAAGAAAACAAACGGGAACGATGTCCCGTTTATTTTTATTCAGCTGTAATAGTTTCTTCTACCCCATCATGTTGCATCTTGATTTGGCGGTATCTCTGCATTCCAGTACCTGCAGGGACCAATTTCCCGATAATGACGTTTTCTTTCAGACCTAGCAACTCATCTGTTTTACCTTTGATAGCTGCATCTGTAAGAACTCTTGTTGTTTCTTGGAACGATGCCGCAGACAAGAATGATTCCGTTTCAAGTGAAGCTTTCGTAATTCCGAGAATTACAGGACGTGAAGTAGCTGGGACTTTACCTGCTAACAACACTTTTGCATTCGCTTCAGAGAATTGGTGGATATCCAGTAATGAACCTGGAAGAAGATCAGTGTCTCCCGCTTCAATTACCCGAACTTTACGAAGCATTTGACGTACCATCACTTCAACGTGCTTGTCACCGATCTCTACACCTTGCATACGGTAAACTTTTTGAACTTCTTTCAACAGATACTCTTGTACAGTTGAAACGTCCTTTACTACGATCAATTGTTTAGGGTCAATAGAACCTTCGGTAATAGTTTGCCCACGCTCAACCACATCGCCTACTTCTACGCTTAAACGCGCATTGTACAACGTAGGGTATTTACGTGTTTCTACTTCACCTTCAATAGTGATCTCTTTTAAGCCTTCACGGATTTCATCAATTTCAATTACAGTACCAGCAATTTCAGAAATAACCGCTACACCTTTCGGATTCCGAGATTCGAAAATCTCTTGAATACGCGGAAGACCTTGTGTAATATCATCTCCGGCAACTCCACCTGTGTGGAATGTACGCATCGTTAACTGTGTTCCTGGTTCACCGATAGATTGTGCCGCAATGATTCCTACTGCTTCCCCTACTTCTACCGTTTCTCCAGTAGCTAAGTTGATACCGTAACATTTTTTACATACGCCGTGTTTCGTATTACATGTAAACGCAGAACGAATCGTCACTTCTTCGATACCAGCTTGAATTACTATGTTCGCTATGTCCGCAGTAATTAATCCGTTTTTCGCAAGAATGACTTCACCCGTTTCTGGATGTTTGATCGTCTTCTTCGTGTGACGACCTTCAATACGTTCAAACAATGTTTCAATCATTTCATTACCTTCTGTTAAAGCAGTGATAGCAAGACCGCGGTCAGTTCCGCAATCTTCTTCACGAACAATAACATCTTGTGCAACGTCTACGAGACGACGAGTCAAGTACCCTGAGTCGGCAGTCTTCAGTGCTGTATCGGCAAGACCTTTACGCGCACCGTGTGTAGAGATAAAGTATTCGAGTACTGTCAGACCTTCACGGAAGGAAGATTTGATCGGAAGTTCGATAATCCGTCCAGCCGGGTTGGCCATTAGTCCACGCATACCAGCAAGTTGTGTAAAGTTCGATGCGTTACCACGGGCTCCAGAGTCACTCATCATGAAGATTGGGTTTTCAATATCCAATGAATCCATTAGCTTATTCTGGATGACGTCCTTCGCATGGCTCCAATAAGAGATAACACGATCGTAACGCTCTTCTTCGGTAATCAAACCGCGTCGGAACTGCTGCGTGACTTTATCCACTTTTTCTTGCGCTTCATGAAGGATTTCCGCTTTATTCGGCAAGACCACGATATCAGAAATACCGATTGTAATTCCAGCACGAGTAGAATATTTAAATCCTAGGTTTTTCATTCTATCCAACATTCTAGAAGTTTCTGTAATGTGGAAGCGACGGAAGATCTCCGCGATAATTTCCCCAAGGATTGCTTTTTTAAACGGTGTGATCAGTTCTGCTTCTTGCAAATGCTCCTTCACATTAACTGTGCCGTCAATGAAATATTTTCCAGGTGTTTCCACTTGCAAGTTGTAATTTGTCGGTTCGTTGATGTATGGGAACGTCTCAGGTAGAATCTCGTTGAATATGATTTTACCTACCGTCGTTAACAATAGCTGACTATTTTGCTTATCCGTAAATGTAGGATTCTTAATACTACCTGCCTGAACCGCGATGCGGGAATGCAAGTGAACATGTCCTGTTTGATACGCAATTAACGCTTCATTCGGATCACTGAACACAGAACCTTCTCCAGCTGCGTTTTTACGCTCGACTGTTAAGTAATAGTTTCCAAGCACCATATCCTGTGAAGGAGTTACAACTGGCTTCCCATCTTTCGGGTTCAAAATGTTTTGAGCAGCTAGCATCAATAGACGTGCTTCAGCTTGTGCTTCAGCAGATAGCGGTACGTGAACAGCCATTTGGTCACCATCGAAGTCAGCGTTATAAGCTGTACATACGAGCGGGTGTAACGTAATAGCGCGTCCTTCAACCAGTATCGGCTCGAACGCCTGGATTCCCAGACGGTGAAGCGTCGGTGCCCGGTTAAGAAGTACTGGATGTTCTTTAATAACATCTTCCAATACATCCCACACTTCGGAATGAAGACGTTCAATCTTACGTTTCGCACTCTTAATGTTATGCGCCAAGTTGCGTTCTACTAATTCTTTCATAACAAATGGCTTAAATAGCTCGATCGCCATTTCCTTAGGTAGACCACATTGATACATTTTCAAGTTAGGACCTACTACGATAACCGAACGACCAGAATAGTCTACGCGTTTACCAAGTAAGTTCTGACGGAAGCGCCCTTGCTTACCTTTCAGCATATGAGAAAGGGATTTCAACGGACGGTTACCTGGACCTGTTACAGGTCTTCCGCGACGACCATTGTCTACAAGTGCATCTACTGCTTCTTGAAGCATACGCTTCTCGTTCTGAACGATAATGCCAGGCGCTCCTAGATCCAATAGTCGCTTTAGACGGTTGTTCCGGTTAATAACCCTACGATAAAGATCATTCAAATCGGATGTCGCAAAACGTCCTCCGTCTAGCTGTACCATCGGACGCAATTCGGGAGGGATAACAGGAAGTACTTCCAACACCATCCATTCCGGACGATTTCCGGAGTTACGGAAAGACTCCACAACTTCCAGACGTCGGATTGCGCGTGTACGACGCTGACCTTGTACTGTTTTCAACTCTTCTTTTAATGAATCTGTTTCTTTATCCAAGTCGATTGCACGAAGTAGTTGCTCGATTGCTTCCGCTCCCATTGCCGCTTGGAACTTAGAACCATACTTTTCACGGTATAAACGGTACTCTTTTTCAGAAAGCAACTGCTTGCGCTCAAGTGGCGTATCTGCCGGTTCGACAACTACGTAAGACGCGAAGTAGATAATCTCTTCCAACGCACGTGGCGTCATGTCTAAAATCAAGCCCATACGGCTAGGAATTCCTTTGAAGTACCAAATATGTGTAACAGGTGCTGCAAGCTCAATGTGACCCATTCGTTCACGACGTACTTTTTGACGCGTTACTTCTACGCCACAACGATCACAAACAACGCCCTTATAACGAACCCGCTTGTATTTACCACAGTGACATTCCCAGTCTTTTGTAGGACCGAAAATTCTCTCGCAGAATAATCCGTCTTTCTCTGGCTTTAGTGTACGGTAATTGATCGTTTCAGGCTTTTTCACTTCTCCATATGACCAAGAACGAATCTTGTCAGGTGAAGCAAGGCCGATTTTCATATACTCAAAATTATTAACATCTATCAAGGAGCCAACCTCCCTTTAGTCTAATCGCCATAACGGCTTATCAATCAACTTATCTTGTAGTAGCGCATTCACGTAAGACGTTCTTCTTACTGAATAGAATAGAAGAGGGTGCTCGAAGCCCTCTTCTATTCGTTTTTGTTTGTTTATTTATATTACAGATCAGTGCTTTTCGCTTTTAGTTTAGGCGATCGGTTGATCTTCTTTCATCAAGTTCAATGCGTCAGTTGGTTGCATATCTTCTTCGTCGTCTAGATCGCGAAGCTCAATTTCTTCAAAGTCTTCCGTCAACATTTTAACGTCTAACCCTAAACTCTGAAGTTCTTTGATTAGTACTTTAAATGATTCTGGTACACCCGGTTGAGGAACGCTATCGCCTTTGACGATCGCTTCGTATGTTTTCACACGACCTACGACGTCATCAGATTTGACTGTTAAGATTTCTTGCAATGTATAAGCGGCACCATATGCTTCCAGTGCCCAAACTTCCATTTCCCCGAAACGCTGTCCACCGAACTGGGCTTTACCGCCAAGTGGTTGCTGTGTAACGAGTGAGTATGGTCCAGTAGAACGTGCGTGTAACTTATCATCTACCATGTGGGCAAGTTTGATCAAGTACATAACGCCGACTGATACGCGGTTATCAAATGGTTCACCTGAACGACCATCATATAGCATTGTTTTACCGTCACGGTTCATACCCGCTTCTTCCATTGTAGCCCAAACATCTTCCTCGTTTGCACCGTCAAATACAGGAGAAGCTGTGTGAATACCTAGACTACGTGCAGCCATACCAAGGTGCATTTCAAGGACCTGTCCGATATTCATACGTGATGGAACACCTAGTGGATTCAACATGACATCGATCGGCGTACCATCTGGAAGGAACGGCATTTCTGATTCAGGTAAAATCCGGGAAATAACACCCTTGTTACCATGACGTCCTGCCATCTTATCCCCGACAGAGATTTTACGCTTCTGTACGATATATACACGTACTAACTGGTTTACTCCAGGAGACAACTCATCTCCATCTTCACGGTTAAAGACCTTCACATCTAGAACGATTCCACCTGCTCCGTGAGGTACACGTAATGAAGTATCGCGTACTTCGCGTGCTTTCTCACCGAAGATTGCATGTAGAAGACGTTCTTCCGCAGTCAATTCTGTAACTCCCTTAGGCGTTACTTTACCGACCAAGATATCACCATCGCGCACTTCAGCACCAATACGGATAATTCCTCTGTCATCCAAGTTGCGCAATGCATCTTCTCCGACGTTTGGAATATCACGTGTGATTTCCTCTGGTCCAAGCTTTGTATCACGTGCTTCCGACTCATATTCTTCGATATGAACAGATGTGAATACATCATCTTTCACCAGACGCTCACTCATGATAATCGCATCCTCATAGTTGTAACCATCCCATGTCATGAATGCAGTTAGAACGTTACGGCCAAGCGCAAGTTCTCCTTGTTCCATTGATGGTCCGTCCGCAAGAATATCAAGCGGTTTTACACGGTCGCCAACTTTTACAATCGGACGTTGGTTATAACAAGTTCCCTGGTTCGAACGAATGAATTTAGATAAACGGCAAACGACAAGGTCACCCTTAACTTCTTTACCGCCCACTTCTTCAATACGACGAATACGAATTTCCTTTGCTTCTACGTGCTCTACGATACCGTGGTGTTTAGAAACAACAGCCGCACCTGAATCACGTGCAGAGATATGTTCCATACCTGTACCAACAAACGGCGCTTCAGGATTCAATAAAGGAACTGCTTGACGTTGCATGTTCGCACCCATCAATGCACGGTTAGAGTCATCATTTTCCAAGAATGGAATACATGCAGTAGCTGCTGAAACAACTTGCTTAGGTGAAACGTCCATATAGTCAATTTGTTCGCGGCGGAATACAGTGTTATCCCCTTGGAAACGCCCTACCACGCCTTCATTCGTAAATGATCCGTCTTCATCAAGCAGTGAGTTTGCTTGTGCTACTACATAGTTATCTTCAATATCTGCTGTCAGATAATCAATTTGCGCAGTAACACGACCCGTTTCAGGATCTACTTTACGATAAGGAGTCTCAATGAAACCAAATCGATTCACTTTCGCAAATGTAGACAACGAGTTAATGAGTCCAATGTTCGGTCCCTCAGGCGTTTCAATTGGACACATACGACCATAGTGAGAGTAGTGAACGTCACGAACTTCCATTCCTGCTCGTTCACGTGTCAAACCACCAGGTCCTAGTGCAGATAGACGACGCTTATGCGTCAATTCAGCCAATGGATTTGTTTGGTCCATGAACTGAGAAAGCTGCGAGCTTCCGAAAAACTCCTTAATAGATGCGATTACAGGACGGATATTGATCAATTGTTGAGGCACTATAGATTGCGTGTCATTGATAGACATTCTCTCTTTAACCACACGCTCCATACGGGAAAGACCGATACGGAATTGGTTTTGGAGTAATTCACCAACAGAACGCAAACGACGATTTCCAAGATGGTCAATATCATCTGTGTTTCCTACACCATGCAAGAGGTTAAAGAAATAACTGACAGAAGCAACGATATCTGACGGGGTAATATGTTTAATAGACTCGTCTACTTCAGCGTTAGATATAACATTAATCACTTGTTTTTCTTCACTTTTCGGCGCGTAAATCTTTAGCGTCTGGATAACCATTGGTTCTTCCAATATAGACCCTACATGTTCGATCGACTCAGAATTGATACCTTGAGATAAAAATGGCAGTAATTTATCTAATGTACGTCGGTCGATCAGCTGATCTTTTTCCACTAAAATCTCGCCTGTTTCAGGGTCGACAAGTGTCTCAGCAGCCGTTTGATTGAACAGTCGATTTTGCAAGTGAAGCTTCTTATTCATTTTATAGCGACCGACATTCGCTAAATCATAGCGCTTCGGATCGAAGAATCGTGAATACAAAAGACTTCTTGCGCTGTCTAGTGTTGGTGGCTCACCTGGACGAAGTCGCTCATAGATCTCAAGCATCGCCTTTTCTGAAGTCTCGGTATTATCTTTCTCTAATGAATTCCGTAAATATTCATTATCACCGATTAAATCGATAATTTCTTGATCGGTAGAGAAGCCTAATGCACGCAATAAAACAGTGATTGGCAACTTACGAGTACGGTCGATACGGACATGTACTACGTCTTTTGCATCTGTTTCATACTCAAGCCACGCTCCGCGGTTCGGAATAACAGTAGCGCCAAATCCACGCTTACCATTTTTGTCAGTCTTATCATTGTAGTAAACACTTGGCGAACGAACGAGCTGTGAAACAATAACACGCTCCGCTCCGTTAATAATGAATGTTCCGTTTTCTGTCATAAGCGGGAAATCTCCCATGAAAACGTCTTGTTCCTTCACATCGCCGGTTTCTTGGTTATGAAGACGTACTTTTACACGAAGTGGTGCGGCATATGTCACATCGCGCTCTTTTGATTCGTCAACCGGATATTTTGGTTCGCCCAGTTTGTAATCGATAAATTCCAAGGACAAGTTACCTGTGAAATCCTGGATAGGAGAAATATCCCGGAACATTTCACGTAGCCCCTCTTCTAAGAACCACTCATAAGATGCCGTTTGAATTTCAATTAAATTCGGCAAATCGAGTACTTCCTTGATTCGCGCGAAACTTCTACGCTGACGATGTTGACCATACTGAACTAAATGACCTGTCAACTCATTCACCCCTCATTAAGACAATATTAGTTTTTTGCAAAATCAGAAATTCCGCTGTGACTTCGAAAAAACAAAAAGAAAACGAGTTCCGACAAGAGCTCATTTTCGATTTCACAATCTTTATCCAAACATCAATATACCTTTTCCTCTACTACATCACACAAAAGGGCATACAGCTGCAATATAAATATTTATGCATTTAATAATGCTACTACATGAAATTGATCCTGTCAATCTTTTTTAGCCACCAAAATAAAGTAGCCTTTTTTCTTGGCAACCGTATCCACGTTACCAAACAACTTCTTCAAGTAATCCATCGTAGATGGAGCTCCTTGTTTCTTTTGAATGACAACCCATAGTTCTCCACCTGAAGCCATTTTTTCATAAGCGCCGTCGTAGAATGAAAAGACCGTTTGCTTGCCTGCTCTAATGGGAGGATTTGTTATAATTGCAGCAAAGTCATTTGATCGAACATGATCGACTCCACTACTTTCATAAATTCGTATATTGGCGATCTTGTTTTGCTGCGCATTAGTTTTAGAAAGAGCCAACGCGCGCTCGTTCACGTCAACCATATGGACAAGCCGTTCAGGGAAATCCGATGCAATAGACAACGCAATTGGTCCATAGCCGCAACCTATTTCCAAGAAGTCTCCCCCAATGGATGGTTCTTTAAACGTTTCAGCTAGCAATTTTGACCCTTCATCGATACTACCTTTACTGAATACACCAGCATCTGTTGTAAATGAAAAGACTTTGTTACGAATCTCAGCCTTCCATTGCTTGGGGGCACTTGAAACTTGTGGGGTTTTTGAGTAATAATGCTCTCCCATGCATACACCTCCTGCGTTGAGTTACAATATCTGTATATGAAGAAAAAAGCCCGTCAAATAGACGGGCTTTTCTCAGGGAAGTAGAAATTACTTAACTTCTACAGATGCGCCAACTTCTTCAAGTTTAGCTTTCATTTCTTCTGCTTCTTCTTTAGTTGCTGCTTCTTTAACAGCTTTAGGAGCTTCGTCTACAAGAGCTTTAGCTTCTTTCAATCCTAGGCCAGTGATTTCACGAACAGCTTTGATAACTTTGATCTTCTGATCTCCAGCTGATGCAAGGATTACGTCGAATTCAGTTTGCTCTTCAGCTGCTTCTGCAACTGCTCCAGCTGCTGCAACTGGTGCTGCTGCTGTTACGCCGAATTCTTCTTCGATTGCTTTAACAAGGTCGTTTAGTTCAAGAACTGTCATTTCTTTGATTGCGTCTAAAATTTGTGCGTTAGTCATTTTAAGTTCCTCCTGGAAAGTTGTATTTAACCGGCTAGTTTTTTCCGGTCATAGTCAAAATGCGAAATTAAGCACCTTGCTCTTCTTTTTGTTCTGCAACTGCTTTTGTAGCAAGTGCAAAGTTTCGTACTGGCGCTTGAAGAACGCTGAGTAGCATAGACAATAGACCATCGCGAGACGGTAGAGTAGCCAATGCTTTCATTTCTTCAGCTGATGCGACGTTTCCTTCGATCACACCTGCTTTAATTTCAAGCTTTTCGTTCTTTTTAGCGAAATCATTTAAGATTTTAGCTGGCGCTACTACGTCTTCTGTAGAGAAAGCGATAGCGTTTGGACCTGTAAGGTTTTCGTTCAAACTTTCTAGTCCTGCAACTACTGTCGCACGACGCACCATAGAGTTTTTATAAACTTTGAACTCGATGCCCGCTTCACGTAGTTGTTTACGCAATTCTGTTACTTGTGAAACCGTTAGACCACGGTAATCGACAACCACTACAGATGCTGCTGATTGCAACTTCTCAGCGACTTCCGATACGACCGCTTGTTTAGCTTCTAAAATTTTGCTCATGTTGACACCTCCTGGTAATTAGGGTCACTTATACCGATATAAAAAGCCCTCAATGTCTAAGACATGAGGGCAGAAAAGTCGTCATCTTTAAAAAAGAGCGTCTTGTCCTCGGCAGGAGCATTAAGTGGCAAGCCACACCTGCTGTCTTCGGTACAAATGGTTATCATCATAACAAGCGTAATCTTAACAGATCACTTTATGCTTGTCAATTATTTTTTAACAGCAACGCTTGACGGATCTACTTTAACAGCAGGACCCATAGTTGTCGTAACGTTTACCGATTTCATGAATGTTCCTTTTGATGAAGCTGGTTTAGCTTTTTGAATCGTTTCAAAGATAGTCAAGAAGTTTTCTTCCAACTTCTCGTTAGTGAAAGATGCTTTCCCGATCGGCGCGTGGATAATTCCAGCTTTGTCCGCACGGTATTCAACTTTACCTGCTTTGATTTCTTCAATAGCCTTTGTTACGTCGAATGTTACAGTACCTGTTTTCGGGTTCGGCATAAGACCTTTTGGTCCAAGAACGCGACCGATCTTACCAACTTCGCCCATCATGTCAGGTGTAGCAACGATTACGTCGAAATCGAACCAACCTTGTTGAATTTTAGCAATTAGTTCTGCGTCGCCTACGTAGTCCGCGCCTGCAGCTTCTGCTTCTTTAACTTTTTCACCTTTAGCGAATACTAATACACGCTGAGTTTTACCAGTACCGTTTGGAAGAACTACCGCTCCACGGATTTGCTGATCATTTTTACGAGTATCAATACCAAGACGGAAAGCTACTTCAACTGTTGCATCAAAATTAGTAGTAGTTGTCTTTTTAGCAAGTTCAATTGCTTCTTTCGCAGTGTATGTAGCAGTACGATCTACAAGCTTCGCTGCATCTACGAATTTTTTACCTCTTTTAGCCATCAGAATTTTCCTCCTCATTTGTGGTTTTAACGGATTAAACCTCCCACTTAATGAAGGCCGCGAATCACATTCGACCGCAGCCTTCACCTTGAAACAATTGCTGTATTATGAAAAACCAAAATCAGTCTTCGATTTTGAATCCCATACTGCGAGCAGTACCTTCGACCATTGCCATCGCCGCTTCAACTGACGCCGCGTTTAAGTCTGGCATCTTTTGTTCTGCGATTTCTCTAACTTTATCACGCTTAACTGTAGCAACTTTGTTTTTATTAGGCTCACCTGAACCCTTTTGAACGTTTGCTGCAACCTTCAGCAATACTGCTGCTGGCGGAGTTTTTGTGATGAATGTAAATGAACGGTCCTCGAATACTGAGATTTCAACTGGAATAATAAGACCAGCTTGATCTGCTGTACGAGCGTTAAATTCTTTACAGAATCCCATAATGTTAACACCTGCTTGACCTAATGCCGGCCCTACTGGTGGTGCTGGATTTGCTTTACCAGCTGGAATTTGCAATTTCACTACTTTAGTAACTTTTTTAGCCACGAGACACACCTCCTTAAGTCCGTGATGTGGTAATTGGGTTGCCCCTCCCACTCAAATATGTGCCTGCCGACGATGTCGGTAGAATTGGTTAATCCGTACAGACTAGGTCTGACCTTTGAAATGATACCACCATTACACAGATTTGGCAAGTGGGAAATTCCCATTACCCATCAATCCATTTTTTCTACTTGGTCGAATGAAAGCTCCATCTTCGTTTCGCGCCCAAACATATCAACACTCACAACGACTTTGCCTTTATCCATTTCAATCTCTTCCACTTTACCTTCAAAGTGAGCAAACGGCCCTTCAAGCACCGTTACACTTTCACCCACTCCGAAATCGATATCTACGCGTTGTTCTTTCATACCCATTTGTTTCAGGATGAACTCTACTTCTTCCGGCAACAGCGGGGTAGGCTTCGCTCCGCCACCTGATGAACCGATAAATCCAGTAACACCCGGCGTATTACGAACAACATACCAAGAGTCATCTGTCATGATCAATTCAACCAAAACATAACCTGGGAACGTTTTACGCATAACCGTTTTCTTTTTACCATCTTTAATATCTGTCTCTTCTTCTTCCGGAATGACTACACGGAATATCTTATCTGACATGCCCATTGTCTCGACACGTTTTTCAAGATTTGCCTTTACTTTGTTCTCATACCCCGAGTACGTATGCACAACATACCAATTTTTATCCATTTCCATGACGTTGAGGACTGCGCGTCCGTCCCTCCCTTAAATTAAAGCTGAAAAAACCCGTTTATTCATCAAAACGGGATATTCTCACGCTATTCATACTTTCTTTATTAAAGACCTGTATACCATTTCATTACTCCAGAGATACCTAGATCCACTACGAAGAAATAGACAGCCATGAATATGACCGTCGAAATAACGACTACAGTATACTTCGTTAATTCTTTACGTTTCGGCCAGCTGACTTTCCGCATTTCCGAAACGACTTTTTTCAAAAAATCGGTAATCTTGCCCATTCTTCTCCAACCCTTCCGAATGACATAGCGTTCTGAACACGAACTCTATGTAACTGGTCAAATGGTTTGCTTATGCAATGTATGCGCATTGCAATGACTGCAAAACTTTTTTATACTCATTCTTCCCTCACGGCTGTTGTTGCCTGCAGGTAAAGAATAGTTTCGCGAACCACATATCTCACAGCTTAAAGTTATTTTTTTTGACATTTCAATTCACCTAATTCAAGACAATAGTCTTGCTAAAGAGTACCATTTAACCAGCGATATGTCAATTTACTTTCGATATGTTTAGCGTACCAGATCCATTGCCATCGAGTGTTCCAGTTTGCGTTTTATCCGTTGCAAAGCATTATCTATCGATTTCACTTGACGATTCAGTACTTCAGAAATTTCGCGATAGGATTGACCTTCTAAGTACAATGTTAATACTTCTTTTTCCAATCCACTCAACACTTTATTCATCTCTTGTTCCATGAATGTGAAGTTTTCTTTATGGATTATCAAGTCTTCCGGGTCATCTAATGTAGAGCCCGATATAATATCCAGCAACGTTCGCTCTTGATCTTCATCGTACATCGGCTTGTCCAACGAAATAGACGTATTAAGCGGAATATGTTTTTGGCGCGTAGCAGTTTTGATAGCTGTAATAATTTGTCGCGTAATACACAGCTCCGCGAAGACTTTAAATGAGCTCAACCTATCAGGACGGAAATCACGTATCGCTTTATAGAGTCCGATCATTCCTTCTTGCATAATATCTTCACGATCTCCACCAATAATGAAATATGTTCTTGCTTTCATTCGAACAATCGGCTGAAATTTAGTAATTAAATAATCTAATACATCCGAATTCCCTAGATGGATCAATTCCACCATCTCTTCATCAGTTAGTTTAGAAAACTCGTTTTTACTCTTAACATTTTCCATGTCCCGCACCAACCTCTCCACCCCAGAGTACTAATTGGTTTTATATGTCAGTATAGACGCGGTAATTTTTCACGTCAACTACTCATTTTCCACCACGTCTCATTTTTTCGAATTCCGCTGCCACTTCATCCGTCAGAGGAATCTTTGATAGAGGGCGTTGTTCTAATGACTTTTTTAACCTTTGCGCAATTACGCGATCCACTTCTTTCATAGCAATTTCCAGCTCTCGTGCAGAGATGCGAAGCGCACCTTGAGCAAACACTACCCATTGTTCTACAAGATCGGAAGTAGCTACATGAATTTGCGTCAAGCGATTGGATAATTCGGATACCAATTTTTCAATCCGTTCATCCGCTGTTTCGTTCTCTCTTGTAAAGACGACTTCCACGCGGTATTGTTTTTTTCGTTTTTCGATACCCGGTACTAAGTGAGCATCAAATATCACGATAACACGCCATCCCCTGTTCGCCTGGAATTCCGCCATCCGCTCGATGAGTCGATCACGCGCTTGCGCAAAATCTTCTTGTTTCAGTTGTTGCAGTTCAGGCCACGCACCGATGATGTTGTATCCATCAACGAGCAGCACATCTTTCTTCATGATGTAGCCTGATCGGATTGACGCTTTCGTAGAACTTCATACATCAACAATGCTGCCGCTACCGAAGCATTTAAAGATGTAACTTTTCCGACCATCGGCAAACTATAAAGGAAATCGCATCTCTCACGTAAAATGCGTGACATCCCTTTTCCCTCACTACCAATAATGACAGCTAAAGGTAACGTAGCATCCATATGGCGATAATCCGTGGAGTTGGATGCATCTGTTCCCGCAATCCAAACCCCTTGTTTCTTAAGCTCATCCACAGTTTGAGACAAATTGTTTACGCGCACAACCGGTATATGTTCAATCGCACCTGTTGACGCTTTCGCCACTACACCTGTCAAACCAACAGCACGTCTCTTCGGAATGATGATGCCATGAACCCCTGAAGCATCAGCTGTTCGTAAGATAGATCCCAAGTTATGCGGATCTTCTAGCTCATCAAGAATGATGAAGAAGGGATCTTCTTGTCTCTCTTTAGCAATTGTAAATAAGTCTTCCAGCTCCGCATAATCATAAGCAGCAACCGAAGCGAGAATCCCTTGGTGACTCAGATCTGTCATACCATCTAGTTTCTGCTTTGGCGCTGTCTGCACAACTACTCCCGCTTCTTTAGCTAGCTTCATAATTTCACCAATACTTTTTTTATTAACGCCTTCTGCCACCCAAATTTTATTCAGTTGTCTGCCTGAACGCAACGCCTCCACAACAGGGTTTCTTCCACCAATCAACTCAACTTCTAACTCTGTCATACTTTCTCCTCCTCAGGATGCTCCACCAGTCGAATCGCCGTCTCGATTAGTTCAGCGAGACGCTCTTGCCGATCCAATAAATGTACATATCCGAGAACCGCTTCGAATGCAGAGCTATAATTATACGTTGTCACATCAGTATTCTTAGGAACGGATCCCGCTTTCGCATTGCGGCCACGGCGCATTACCGCCAATTCTTCTTCCGTGAGAATTTGTTGATCTCTCATTGTTAGGATGATTCGCGCCTGCGCTTTTGCAGAGACAAAGCGCGTAGCTTCCTTATGCAAAATTTGTGGTTTTACTCGCCCACAGCGTAGTAAATGCTCTCTGACCGCCGTTTCATATACAGCATCTCCCATGTAAGCGAGAGCAAGTGCATTGAGCTGTTTGACGTCTATTTCACGTAAATTCTCCACACCATTACCCTCTTTTCCAGCGAGTGCCTTGCGCTGTATCTTCTAAAATGATTCCTCGCGCTTTTAGTTCATCACGAATTTCATCCGAACGCGCAAAATCACGGTTCTTTCGAGCGTCAAGACGTTCTTGGATCAACGCATCAATTTCGTTATCGACTAATTCATCCGCACTATCAAACGGCACTCCGAGTACACCCATTAATTGATCCAAGGCATCGATGAATTGCTGGAGCACGTGACGATCTGTATTTTTCTCAAGCAAGTAAACGTTCGCCTGTTTGGATAGTTCAAAAATGGATGCAATTGCATTTGCCGTATTGAAGTCATCGTCCATCGATTTCTCAAATGCATTAATTTGTTCTTTAATCTTATTTAACCATGACTCGGAATTTTCCGCCAAGTCTGCCGAAATCGTTAGACGATGCTGCAAGTTGCTGTACGATGTCTGGATACGTTCCAATCCATTTGCCGCACTCTCCACAAGTTCTTGCGCAAAGTTAACCGGATGGCGATAGTGCACGGATAACATAAAGAATCTAAGTACCTTCGGATCGATTTGCTTACGAATATCATGTACTAAAATGAAGTTGCCTAAAGACTTCGACATTTTCTCGTTATCGATATTGATATAACCATTATGCATCCAATAGTTGGCGAAGGTTTTACCCGTAGCCGCTTCAGACTGTGCGATTTCATTTTCATGGTGCGGGAATGTTAAGTCTTGCCCTCCTGCATGAATATCGATTGTGTCACCAAGAAGTTGTTTGGCCATTACCGAACATTCGATATGCCAACCCGGACGACCTTTGCCCCACGGACTATCCCACGAGATTTCACCCTCTTTTGCCGATTTCCAAAGTGCAAAATCAAGAGGATCTGTTTTGATTGCGTTTTCTTCCACCCGTGCACCCACTTTTAATTCGTCAATAGATTGGTGTGAAAGCTTTCCGTAACCTTCAAATTGACGTGTACGGAAATAGACATCCCCTTGAGATTCGTAAGCAAATCCTTTATCGATAAGAACTTGAATGAATTCTACAATGTCATCAATATGTTCAGTTACGCGAGGATGCGCTGTCGCTACTTCACAACCAAGTGCACTAACATCTTCGTGATAAGCGGCGATGAAACGCTCGGTTAACTCTCCGACCTCTTCATTCAATTCATTCGCCGCTTTAATGATTTTGTCGTCTACGTCCGTGAAGTTTGAGACGTAATTCACTTCATATCCGCGATATTCCAAGTAGCGACGAATCGTATCAAATGCAATCACAGGACGAGCGTTACCGATATGAATATAGTTATAAACGGTTGGTCCACAGACATACATCTTGACCTTTCCTTCTTCTATTGGAACAAACCTTTCTTTCTTACGTGTCAATGTATTATAAAGTTGAATGCTCATGTAAATCTCCCTTTTTTCCATTCTCGGTTTCCAACTGCTCAGTACGCAGCTTCAACTCCTGAATTTGCTTTTCTAGTCGTTTGATTTCATCCGCAATAGGATCTTGCGTAGAATGATCCAATTTATTCTTCACACGTACACCATTTGAAATAACGATTTTCCCTGGTATTCCAACCACTGTAGAGTTGGGCGGCACTTCTTTCAAGATGACCGACCCCGCTCCTACCTTACTATTCTCACCAATCGTGATGGAACCAAGTACTTTGGCACCTGACGCAACCAATACATTATCACAGAGCGTCGGATGTCGCTTCCCGCCTTCTTTTCCTGTTCCCCCTAGTGTAACTCCTTGATAAAGTGTTACATCGTCGCCAATTTCACATGTTTCCCCTATTACTACGCCCATTCCATGATCAATGAAAAGACGTCTGCCTATCACGGCTCCAGGATGAATCTCGATACCCGTAAAAAACCTGCTAACTTGCGATACTATACGAGCCAAAAACCGAAGATTACGCTTATAAAACACATGCGCAATACGGTGCATCCAAATCGCATGCAACCCCGAATACGTTAAGACTACTTCAAAGGTACTGCGGGCTGCCGGATCTTGATCGAAAATACAACGAATATCTTCTTTCATACGTTTGAACAATGAACTTCCCCCTTTTTCTGCTTTCACATGACGGCGATTTCCACTATAGAAAAATTTCTTGAGATAAAAAAAAGCGCCCCCGTCACTCATGATGACAGAGACGCATTAAATGCGTGGTTCCACTCCGCTTGAGAACGTAATTGTTCCCCGCTTAATGTCTTTAACGCAGACTATACGTATGGCCTACTAACAGTTTCGGCTCATCGCTCAAAGGTGCATTTCGATAGTGAACGACTCAGGTCATTTCCAGCCTAGATGACCCTCTCTACAGAGTATCCACTATGTACTTTCCTTCTCGACGCTTTCCATATGACAATTTCATATTAGGTTCATTTTACAGATATTCGTTGAAATGTCAATATTGTTTATTTTGCAAATCTTCCAACGCGTTGAATGATTTTTTCTTTACCGATCAGTGCAATTGCATCCGGTAGTTCGGGACCTGACGTCTGTCCAGTTGCTACAACACGTACTGGCATGAATAAGTTCTTACCTTTATGTCCCGTTTCTTTTTGAACTGCTTTAATTGCCGCTTTAATAGATGGTGCATCAAAAGTTTCTAATTCTTCTAGCTGCTTCTTAAGTGACGTCATCACTTCAGGTACTTGTTCACTAGACAAAATTTCCGATGCTGTTTCATCATATTCCAATGTGTCGTGGAAGAACTGGGCAGATAACTCAACAATTTCAGCGCCAAAGCTCAATTGACCGTGGTATAGCGCGATCAAATCGTGTACCCATGTTTGTTCTTCGGCAGACATATTTTCTGAAACCAGTTCAGCTGCTTGTAGATGCGGCAATGTTAATTCAATTACTTCTTCTAAGGACAACTTTTTTATATATTGGTTATTCATCCACGTCAGCTTATCCGTGTCGAACATGGAAGGTGATTTCGACAAGCGAGACTCATCGAATTGTTTCACGAGTTCGTCATGAGAGAAAATCTCCTCTTCTCCGACAGGCGACCAACCAAGCAAAGCGAAGAAATTAAACATCGCTTCCGGCAAATAACCTAAATCCT
This sequence comes from Sporosarcina sp. P20a, assembly GCF_002743175.1. Classification (NCBI taxonomy): domain Bacteria; kingdom Bacillati; phylum Bacillota; class Bacilli; order Caryophanales; family Caryophanaceae; genus Sporosarcina; species Sporosarcina sp. P20a. Next base: position 34,308 of record NZ_PDYT01000012.1, on the reverse strand, counting down.
TATATTGTGTAATGAATTGAATGATTGATTCATCACGTTTTGAAAGCTTTTTACGTTCTTCGTTGACGATTAGCGTCATATGACCAAAGCGTGGGTGGTCCCAACCGAATACGTCAAACACCATTAGCTGCTTCGGTGTATTCGTCAAGTGCTCCTCTCCACGGAAAACATGCGAGATTTTCATCAAATGATCATCGACTACTACAGCAAAGTTATACGTCGGAATACCATTTGTCTTAACCATAACCCAGTCACCAATGTCTTTTGACTCGAATGTGACTTCACCACGCACAAGGTCATCGATTGTATACGTAACGTCTTCAGGAACACGCATACGGATATTGTAAGATTTTCCTGCCTCTTCATTTTCCGCAACTTGTTCCGCTGTCAAATGGCGGCAAGTTCCATCATACATAGGCGCTGCGATTCCCGCTTCTTTCTGCGCGTCACGCTTTGCTTCAAGCTCTTCAGGAGTACAGAAACATTTATAAGCATTTCCATTTTCAAGCATTTCATCTGCATACTTCTTATATATATCCAGACGTTCCATTTGACGATACGGCCCGTATTCTCCGCCAATATCAATTGATTCGTCATGATGGATACCGAGCCACGTTAGGTTTTCAAGTTGTGATAGTTCTCCACTTTCAATATTTCGTGCAGTATCCGTATCTTCAATACGAACAATGAATTTCCCGTCATAGTGACGAGCGAATAAATAGTTGAATAACGCGGTCCGCGCTCCACCAATATGTAGTTGGCCTGTTGGACTCGGTGCATAACGCACACGTACTTCTTGTGTCATAATATTTACCTCTCCGTTTCGAATTGATTACGTTCTTATATAATTTCCTATCTATTTTAACACTCTAGAAGATGTTTTGAAAGTTACTGGTTTTTCATCAGTAAAATCGTTGCCATCGCTGCGATTCCTTCTTCTCGCCCAGGGAAGCCTAGACGTTCCGTAGTCGTAGCTTTCACATTCACTTGCGACAGATCTGCTTCGAGCAATTCTGCCACACGCTCACGAATGTCTCCAATATAGGGTGCCATTTTCGGACGTTGCGCAATAATCGTACAATCAATATTACCTAAACGATAGCCTTCGTCTTTTACCATCGCCCATACTTTCTCCAATAAAACAGCAGAATCGGCGTCTTTGAACGCATCATCCGTATCCGGGAAATGTGTGCCAATATCCACTTTACCAATCGCACCAAGTGCAGCGTCTGTTACTGTGTGTAATAGCACATCCGCATCGGAGTGACCGATCAATCCTTTCGTGTGCGGAATGGTTATACCTCCGATAATGAGTGGTCTACCTTCTTCAAATGCATGTACATCAAAACCTTGTCCAATTCGAAACATGTGATTATTCCTCCTACTTTCTTCTTGCCAGTAAGATTTCGCCTATCGCAAGATCTTCCTGGGTTGTCATCTTTACATTGTCATATGAGCCTTCCACTACTTGGACTTCGTGACCAATACGCTCCACTAACATAGATTCATCCGTGCCGAGGAAACCTTCTTGAATAGCAGAGTCAGACGCTTCTTTCAGCAATTTATATTGAAATGCCTGTGGCGTTTGTACAAGCCATAACTTTTCACGATCTAATGTTTCTTTCACAGTACCATCTTCCGCGTACTTAATTGTATCTTTCGCCTTAACCGCCGCTATAGCTGCTCCTTTTTCATTCGCAGTACTTACCAGTTCTGTAATGACTGTTGAATTCAAGAAGGGTCTAGCCGCGTCATGGACGAGAACAATACCTTCCCCTTTATAAGCAGAGATACAAGCCGCAACACTGTTTTGACGCTCACCACCACCCTTTACAAATGTAATAGGTTTCGCGTGTTGATGCTGTTCAAGAATCTCTTCAATCACGGCTTGTTCTTCCGGCTTTACAGCCATAATGACTTCTTCACAATTGGGGTCTTCTTGAAAGACACTTACTGTATGATACAAAATTGAATGCTCCCCAATTTTCAGGAAGAGTTTATTTTGTCCAGCACCCATTCGTTTGCCGCTTCCCGCAGCAGGAATCATCACTGTATATTTCACGTTTGTCACTCTGCTTTCTATGCTGGTTATCGACCTTTAGGTTTCGCAAAAATCATTCGTCCTGCAGATGTTTGCAATACACTTGTTACTACAACGTCAATGGCATCTCCGATATGAGACCGACCATCTTCTATTACGATCATTGTGCCATCATCTAAGTATGCAACACCTTGATTATGCTCTTTGCCATCCTTGATGACGACGACGTGCATTTCTTCACCTGGAATGACTACCGGTTTTACTGCGTTTGCGAGATCGTTTATATTTAAAACTGCAACCCCATGTAAATCTGATACTTTATTTAAGTTAAAATCATTCGTTACAACTAAACCATCCATTTTCTTCGCCAATTTAACTAACTTCAAATCCACTTCAGCTACATTCGGAATATCTTCGTCCGTAATGAGTACTTGAGGACCGTCATCATTTTGTAAACGCTTTAGAATATCTAAACCACGTCTACCTTTTGTTCGCTTCAACGTGTCAGATGAATCGGCAATATGCTGTAGTTCTGTCAGTACAAACTGAGGTACCACTAAAATCCCTTGTAAAAATCCTGTTCCCACTATATCCGCAATACGTCCATCGATAATGACACTAGTATCCAATAATTTATATACATCTTTTTGTGGTGGAGTAACGACTGGTTCTGCAGATTCTTTCTTTTTCGCTGTTGTTAAGCGTAAATTAGAAAATGCATTAATGAACTCTTCCCACTTTTTAAAACCTACTTGGAAACCTAAATAGCCGAGAAGAATAGACAATAAAACAGGCACAACAGAAGATACTACCGGAAAACCAATCGCACTTAGTCCGAAACTGAATAAAAATGCAACGATTAATCCCACAACTAACCCAATTGTACCGAATAACAAATCCATAATCGGTGCTTTCAGGAGTCTTTCTTCAATCCATTTAATGAAATTGACAATCGGCTCGGTTAAAAATAGGCTTAATAAAAATAGAATGATAGCTCCTATGATTGCCTCCACATAAGGATTTTCTATGATGGGGCGTGATGTAAACTCAAACATAGCGAATAAGTACGGTAAAAATAAAACACCGAGAGTTCCTCCGATTAATAAGAATGAAACTTGGACTACTCTTTTCAACATATTCTTCCACCTCCTTTTCCTTCTTAATAGTATACAACGAATTATGCTTAGCCGCTTAGGTTAAGTGAGGAATTTCTGAAAATTCCTCACTTCTCCTACTAGGACTATCTAGATAGCGGGAAAGTTTCTTACCTTCCTTCTCATCCAGTCATGTAAATAGATGTTATCTGAATGCCATTCCCAACGCTTCCGTTATTGTTTCAACACCCACTACTTCAATTCCAGACGGAACATCCCAGCCACCCAGATTAGATGATGGAATGATAATGCGATCAAAACCAAGCTTTGCCGCTTCCGTGACGCGTTGTTCTATTCTAGATACCCTTCTAACCTCACCTGTTAACCCTACTTCACCAACAAAACAATCCCGTGCCCCTACAGCCGTGTCGCGATAGCTAGAAACAATACTCAGCAAGACCGCTAAATCAATGGCCGGCTCATCCAGCTTAACGCCGCCCGCAACCTTAATATACGCATCTTGTGTCTGTAATAGCATCCCTGCACGTTTTTCCAATACCGCCATCAATAGCTGGACGCGGTTTTGATCCAATCCCGTTGCCATGCGCTTCGGATAATTGAAACTGGATGCCGTCATCAATGCCTGAATTTCAACAAGTATCGGACGTGTACCTTCCATAGAAGCAACAATGGTCGAGCCCGCTCCACCTTGTGATCGCTCACGCAAGAACATTTCTGATGGATTTAAGACTTCCTTTAATCCGGCTTGCAACATTTCAAAAATAGCAATTTCATTGGTAGATCCAAAACGATTTTTAACACTTCGCAAAATACGGTATGTGTGGTGACGTTCACCTTCAAAATACAGCACTGTATCTACCATATGCTCAAGCAATCGTGGTCCTGCAATTTGTCCTTCTTTTGTTACGTGACCTACGAGGAATATTGCAATATTTTGCGTTTTAGCTATACGCATAAGTTCCGCGGTACATTCACGCACTTGCGAGACACTTCCAGGTGCTGATGATACTTCAGGATGATGAACAGTCTGAATGGAGTCCACCACCACAAATCGCGGTTTCACTTCATCCACAGTTTCATTAATCATTGCGAGATCGGTTTCGGCATAAATATATAACTCGTCCGACTTCACACCTAATCGTTCTGCACGTAACTTTGTTTGCTTGATCGATTCCTCACCTGATATATACAGTACGCGCTGTTGTTGATTTGCAAGTAGCGATGATACTTGAAGCAACAATGTAGATTTTCCGATACCTGGATCTCCACCGATTAATATGAGCGAGCCCGGAACAATTCCTCCTCCAAGTACGCGGTTTAATTCTTCTAATTCCGTTTTGACACGCGGCTCCTCAGCCATTTCCACCTGACTGATCGGCAAAGCTTTCTGTTTCACTCTTTCGCCATGTTGAAATGCGGCACGCGGTCCTTTTTGTACAATCTCTACTTCTTCATCCATTGTGTTCCATTCTCCACAACCAGGACAACGGCCCATCCACTTAGCGGACTCATATCCACAAGAACGGCACATGAACTTTGATTTACGCTTAGCCATACACTCTCTCCTTATGTAAAAATACGAAAAGGACAGCCCGCTGCGCTTTTTAAAAACTAAGCGAGCGAGCTATCCGGACGATCATATTATTATTTTTCTGCTGCTACTACTGTTTGTTTCTCCGTGCGTACGATAAATTTATCATCCTCTACATCAACGATTACTTTTTCACCCATCAGAACTTTACCTTCAAGTAACTCTTCAGATAAACGATCTTCTACATGTTTTTGCAATGCACGACGTAATGGACGAGCCCCGTATTCAGGATCATATCCCTCTTCCGTAATCTTATCTTTAGCAGATTCAGTTAACACCAATTCGATGTCCTGTTCAGTCAAGCGCTTAGAAAGTTCATCACTCATCAAGCTGACAATTTCACGCAAGTGTTCTTTCTCCAGTGAATGGAAGACAATCATGTCATCCACACGGTTCAAGAACTCAGGTCTGAATGTTTTCTTCAATTCCGCAAGCATTTTTTCCTTCATGTCATCGTAATCGGATTCACCGTCTTGAATATTAAAGCCAACGTAGCGGTTTTTCTTCAATTCCGTTGCTCCAACGTTCGAAGTCATGATAATTACTGTGTTGCGGAAATCAACTGTACGCCCTTTAGAATCCGTTAAGCGTCCGTCTTCTAACACTTGCAATAAGATATTGAAAACATCTGGATGCGCTTTTTCAATTTCATCGAGTAGTACAACTGAGTACGGCTTACGGCGAACTTTCTCCGTTAACTGGCCGCCTTCTTCATACCCTACATAGCCTGGAGGTGATCCGACTAGACGGGATGTAGAATGTTTCTCCATATATTCGGACATATCGATACGAATCATCGCATCTTCATCCCCGAACATCACTTCCGCTAACGCACGGCCTAGTTCAGTTTTACCTACACCAGTCGGGCCTAGGAAAATGAATGAACCAATAGGACGTTTCGGATCTTTCAATCCTGCACGTGCACGACGGATGGCTTTCGAAATAGATAACACTGCTTCTTTTTGGCCAATGACGCGTTGATGCAAAATTTCTTCCATGTTCAGCAATTTAGCTGACTCTGTCTCCGCAATCTTGTCAACAGGAATTCCTGTCCACATCGCCACAACAGATGCGATATCATTTACTGTCACTTCGGACTCAGTTTGCCCTTGTTTCTCTTTCCAAGCTGCTTTAGTTGTTTCTAATTCTTCCTTCATCTTCTGCTCTTTATCACGATAAGAAGCCGCCTTCTCAAATTCTTGGCTTTGCACGGCTGCATTCTTCTCGGAACGGATTGCTTCAAGCTTCACCTCGAGCTCCTTCAAGTTAGGAGGCGTTGTATACGAACGCAAACGCACTTTCGATCCAGCTTCGTCAATTAAGTCAATCGCTTTATCCGGTAAGAAACGGTCCGAGATATAACGATCAGACATCTTCGCTGCCGCTTCCACTGCTTCATCCGTAATCTTCACACGGTGATGCGCTTCGTAACGGTCACGCAAGCCTTTAATGATTTGAATTGTTTCATCTACAGACGGCTCATCAACTTGAATCGGTTGGAAACGTCGTTCAAGTGCTGCGTCTTTTTCAATATATTTACGGTATTCGTCAAGTGTTGTAGCACCGATACATTGTAGTTCACCGCGTGCAAGAGATGGCTTCAAGATATTGGATGCATCGATAGCACCTTCTGCCCCACCCGCACCAATCAACGTGTGCAATTCATCGATGAATAAAATAATGTTACCCGCTTGACGGATTTCTTCCATTACCTTCTTCATTCTATCTTCAAACTCACCGCGGTATTTTGTGCCTGCGACGACTGTACCCATATCTAGTGTCATAACACGTTTGTCACGCAATATTTCAGGCACTTCGTTACTTACAACTTGCTGTGCCAAACCTTCTGCGATCGCCGTCTTACCTACACCCGGTTCACCAATCAACACTGGATTGTTTTTTGTACGTCGTGCCAACACTTCAATCACACGTGTAATTTCTTTACTTCGTCCAATTACGGGATCCAGCGTACCCTCACGTGCGATTTCAGTTAAATCACGCGCTAAGCCATCCAATGTTGGTGTGGCTGCTGACGCAGAATTCGCTGGGTTGCCAACAGAACTTTCATCATTACCAAGCAATTGAAGTACTTGCTGGCGAGCTTTGTTCAAGCTAACACCGGCGTTATTCAGAACGCGTGCCGCCACGCCTTCTCCTTCTCGAATCAAAGCCAATAAAATATGTTCAGTGCCGATATAAGAATGTCCTAATTTACGGGACTCATCAACAGATAGTTCAATAACGCGTTTTGCGCGAGGAGTATAATGAACGATCGGACCCACATCTTTAGAGCCTACACCTACTAGAATTTCTACTTCTCGTTCAATAGTATCTGCATTCACGCTAATCGCTTCAAGAGCTTTTGCCGCGATGCCGCCACCTTCTCGAATCAATCCAAGTAAAATATGCTCAGTACCAATAGATTCATGTTTTAAACGAATAGCCTCTTCTTGAGCCAGTTGTAAAACTTTTTGTGCGCGTTGTGTAAATCGATTAAACATCATATTCATTCCCCTCTTCCTTCATCAGTGGACTATATTCTATGTTATGCAAAATAACGCATCAATGCTTTGTTTCCTATAACTATATATATTCATGCCAGTTCGCGATACAACCTAATTCGCATATTGACTTTGACTATCTTTGATTAATTATAAATGCTATGAGGCTTTCTTGCAAAAACTTTGCTCATAACCGATCACAGTCCTATTCTTGTGCAGCAGATCTCTCTATACCTAGCCGATCCCGGAATAATTGTGCACGAAGGATATCTCGTTCGTCAGATGTTAATTCCGCTTCCGCATATTGTTGGAGAAATCCTGGTTGCATGAAAATCATCAATTCATTCAAGATGGTCATATCAATATTTTCAATGATACCTAAATCAATACCCAAACGGACGTCAGACAAACATTTTGCCGCTTCTGCTGACGGCAAGATCCGCGAATGAGTCAATGTACCAAGTGCCCTGAATAATCTATTCTCCAAGTGAACTTCCGACTTAGCCAATAATAATTCACGAGATTTCTTTTCATGCGCAATCAGGCGCTTAGAGATACTTTCCAGATCTTTCAAGATTTCCTCTTCTGATTTGCCAAGTGTGATTTGATTGGAAACTTGATAAATATTACCGAGTGCTTCACTGCCCTCTCCATAACTTCCACGTACAACCATCCCAAGCCTGGATATCGCAGGAATAATTCGCTCGATTTGCTTAGTGATGGTTAATGCAGGTAAATGCATCATGACAGACGCGCGCATTCCCGTACCTGTGTTGGATGGACAACTTGTTAAATAGCCGAATGTTTCATCGAAAGCATAGTTCAAATTCACTTCCAGCTCGCTATCTACTCGATCAGCATGTTCGTACGCCTGATCTATTTGAAAGCCTGGATAAATACATTGAATGCGAATATGATCTTCTTCATTCACCATAATACTAATCTTTTCGTCTTCCGACAGCAAAACCGATCCATGTTTTTCAGGATTGATCAACTGCGGACTGACTAAATGTTTCTCGACTAAAATTTGTCTTTCAAGTGGTGATAAATCTTCCATTGTCGTGCCTGTAAAGTGGTGATCCTGCATCGTCTCGACCGCTTGATTCAACGCTTCGCTTACGCGGTTTGCATCTTCTTGCGAAGCACTTATTGGAAATAGATGATCACGCAAATTACGAGCCAGCCTGATCCTTGTGGATAAGACGATATCAGCATGTTCACCTTCCGCTACCATCCAGCCTGTGAGTTCCTGTTTGATGAATTTTTCAAATGACATGTTGATCATCACCCCCATCGGACAGTTGCTCCTTCACTTGGTTCGCCTCATCACGTAAAGTGGCCGCTTCTTCAAAACGTTCGTTTTCTACGGCTTCCCGCATTTTTGTACGGATATCTTCAAGCTTTTTCTTTAAAGCAAATCGTTCATTAAGTGAAACGGGGATTTTTCCACGGTGTTGGGTATGTCCATTATGCAATTTGACAAACACTCGTGGCAACTGTCCCCTAAATGTTTCGTAACATTCTGCACAGCCAAACTTTCCGATATCAAGGAAACGATGGAAGGTCAAATCGCAATTCGGACATTTCGGACCATCCGGCAATCTCTCATCGGCTTTTTGTTCTGAAAATAATTCTGATCCGCCCAACCAGTGTGCTAGAAATTGTTGAATGGATAACGGCTCCTGATCCGGACTAAAAGAAAATGTTTGTGAGTAAAATGCGCATTTATCACATAAATGACGCTCTGTTACACCATTAGATGTTTCTTGTTTAAACACTACAGTAGCTGGTCGTTCCTTACAGTTTTCGCAAAGCATGGAGATTCACCTCATTCTATCTCTTCATAAATTAATGTAACTAACATAGCGCGAAGAATACGCGAACGTAATGCATCCCGCTCAGGTAACATATAACGCAAAGTAGCACGGCCCACTGCGGCAAGCATCAGCTTAGCCTCACGTTCTGTAATGACTTCTTCTTCAATTAAACGGATGATGACATCTTCCGCCATAGTAGAGGATGCTTCACTCTCTAAAATCCCCAACGCTTGTTCAAGTAAGTCCTTTCGGGAGTTCGTACGCACCCTGTAAATCCGTATGTAGCCTCCGCCCCCCCGCTTAGACTCTACGGCGTAGCCTCTTTCGACGGTAAACCGGGTTTTGATCACGTAGTTGATCTGTGATGGTACGCATTGGAATTTCTCAGCAATCTCGTTTCTTTTGATTTCAATAGAAGCACTATCTTCCTCTTCTATAATCGACTTCAAATATCCTTCTATAATGTCAGAAATATTACGCATCTCGTCACCTCGTTTCGCTCGTTCATCTAGTTGACTTTGACTATCTTTGACTTGATTGTATCGCAGAAATTAGGCGGGATGCAATTCATTTGTTTATATGTATACCTTATTACGTTGAAAGGAAACCTGTTGCTAGGTTGTCACATTAGGCTATTGATTATTCAATTAATCACCAGACAAAAAAACTAGGTGAGTTGGTAAGCACCGTTGATCGATGATCCAGATGGATGCTTTCCGCTTAAGATTACCTACTATAATCTTCTTACATAGAAGACTGTCTGAATAATAAAAGACTGAAGAACAGATCCTTCTAGCGGATTGTCTTCAGTCATAATGTATACAAACTCTTTCTTCTTTTCTCTTTATATAGTGATAGGTTTTTTATGCAAAGGTTCGAGGTCGACTTCGAAGCCCATATCTTCAAGCATCTTTTGATCTTGATCATTTTCTTGACCAGCTGTTGTGAGATAATCGCCGATGAAGATAGAGTTTGCGGCGTAGAGGCCTAGTGGTTGAAGACTTCTTAGATTAACTTCACGTCCACCGGAGATGCGGATTTCTTTGCTAGGGTTGATATAGCGGAATAGACACAGGACTTTCAGACAGTAGCGTGGGTCCAGTTCTGATGTTCCTTCTAACGGCGTTCCATCTACCGCGTGCAGGAAGTTTACAGGTATGGAATCTGCGTCCAGTTCGCGTAAGCTACGCGCCATAGAGATGATGTCTTGCTTTGTTTCACGCATGCCGACAATGACGCCTGAACATGGAGATATGCCTGCTTCTTTGGCCAGTCCTACAGTGTTAACACGATCATCGTATGTATGCGATGTCGTTATACTTTCGTGATGCTCTGCGGATGTGTTTAAGTTGTGGTTGTAGCGATCTACTCCCGCCTCTTTCAAACGAGTTGCTTGTCCTGGTTTCAAAATACCTAAGCAAGCACATACCGTCATTCCTTTATGCTTTTCTTTAATCTGTTTAACAGAGTCAATAACTATGTCCAGTTCACTTTCGCGCGGTCCCCGTCCGCTTGCTACGATGCAATAGGTACCTGCTTTATTAGCGGCAGCACGTTCTGCACCTTCTAGTATTTCTTCCGATTTCATCATCGCATACTTTTCGACAGGCGCTTTTGAAATGATGGATTGTGCGCAATAACCACAGTTCTCCGGACATAATCCTGATTTCGTATTGATGATCATATTCAACTTTACTTTATTTCCGAAGTAATGCGATCGAATTGAGTATGTTGCGTGAAGTAGTAATAGTAAATCCTCGTCTGGGCTATTCAATATTGCGAGTGCTTCCTCGTCAGTTACTACATGCCCTTCCAGCACTTGGGTAGCTAATTTTTGGTAATTCATTATAGTGTACGCCTCACTTTCAAGTGTTTTGACATTCTAAACGCAAATATGCCTGACAGTACAGCTAGAATTAGATCTTTTGGCAGCGGAGGCATCATCCATAACCATGCAATTTTGTAGGTAAACACGTCGGGTGCAGCAGCCCACATCTTGTACGCAACATACATCCAGCTCGTACCTAGTATGTAGTTGATTGCCGTAGCAACTAGTGCCGCGGTGATAAAAGCAGGCAGTGTGTGATTTCGCTCGACAATTTTCCCCGCTACATAAGCGATTAGAATAAAGGTGAGAATAAAGCCAAACGTCGGACTTAAGATTTGACCGAAACCGCCTGAAAATTTAGCGAAGACCGGTGCACCTGCTAGTCCTATTAACATATAGACCGTCATAGACAACGCACCTAGACGGCTACCAAGTAATAGTCCTGATAAGATCGCGAAAAACGTTTGCAATGTAATTGGTACTCCACCAACTACTAAAAATGGCACGAAGGATGTAATATTTGCTCCAATCATCATTAATGATGCGAACATCCCGCTGTATACAATAGTTAATGCACTGAACCTACTTACCGGTCGTCTCTCTGTTGCTATTGCCATCATGTCACCTCTTTATATATTAGTTACCATAAAAATAATAACGGTTAACTCATCTTACGTCAACACTATTTATTTTTAAGTTAACATTAAAAGGTGAATAAAAAAAGACTGCAGCACAAATGCTGACAGCCTACTTCTTCTCATCAATCTGTTCTTCTTTTTCTTTACGGAATAAAACGCTTGAGATTAAACCACTGAATATAGCAGCCGCAATTGTAATGTACACACGCATATCATAAGCAACTTCTTCATAACTGTTACCTATCATGATCCAAGCAAGTGTACCTACAAGAACAGCGATTGGAAATGAGTATTTAAAGAATCGCATAATTCCTCACCTTTTCGAGTTGTTTCTTTGATTTTAGCATATATACCACAATTTCTCTATGCACTAACCCTGCACTATGAACTTCACCAAACGTTCACTTGACGATATCTAACAAAGCCGCTATGATGTGGTTAGAATAATCTAAATAGTTTAATAAGAAACATATCTTATCAAGAGAAGCCGAGGGACTGGCCCGACGACGCTTCAGCAACCAGCCATTTTGGCAAGGTGCTACTTCCAGCAGTCTGTCAAATTGGCACTCTGAAAAGATGAGAGGGAACTAGTCATTGAGATTACAAAGCCTTCTAATACACTTGAAGGCTTTTTTTGATTAGAAAAAGCAAAGGGGAGATGGAGTTATGTCATTGCTAGAGAAACTACAAACGAACGTCTTAACGGCTGATGGTGCAATGGGGACGATTTTATATTCTTACGGAATTGATTATTGCTATGAAGAACTAAACGTAGAGAAGCCTGAAATTATAGAGCAAATTCACCAAGACTACATCTCAGCCGGTGCAGATATCATACAGACGAATACTTACAGCGCTAATGCGAATAAATTAGCTCGCTACGGCTTAGAAAGTCATGTGACGGAATTCAATAAGGCCGCCATTCAAATCGCAAAACGTGCAGCCGCACCTGGGGGACAATTTGTTCTAGGAACAATTGGTGGCGTGCGCGGAATTCGTAAAAGTGATGCTACATTGGATGAAATAGAAAAAGTCGTACTAGAACAAGCCAATGCATTATTGGCAGGTGATCCAGATGGTCTTCTACTAGAGACATATTACGACTTCGAGGAGTTATCATCTGTAGTTACCACGTTAAAGAAAATCACGGATGTTCCATTGATCGCACAAGTGTCTATGCATGATCCTGGCGTATTACAGAACGGGCTTTCATTAAATGATGCACTTCATCAACTTGAATCGCTTGGAGCAGATATCGTAGGCGTTAACTGTCGCTTGGGCCCTTACCACACGATTCAAGCATTTGATAACGTAACATTACCTGAAAAAGCATTTTTATCGGCATATCCAAACGCCAGTCTATTAGATGTAGAAGACGGACGTATAGTCTATGAGTCAGAAGCAGAATACTTCGGACGCGCTGCTGTATTACTACGCGATCAAGGCGTTCGGTTGATCGGTGGATGTTGCGGAACAACACCTAAGCATATTAAAGCAGCCAAAACACAGTTAGCGCGACTAGCACCTATCACAAAAAAAGTCGTGCAACCGACAAAGCCTATCGTGATTCATGAAGCGGGACCTACAAAACATCAACCTCTTCACGAAAAAGCCAAAACAGAGCGAACGGTAATTGTAGAGCTAGATACACCTCGCCACTTGGAAACAGAAGAGTATATTAAGGGCGCAAATGTGTTATATGACGCAGGCGTTGACGCTATAACAATGGCAGATAATTCACTTGCCTCCCCTCGTATCAGCAACATGGCAATGGGCTCGATCGTTAAGACGCAACATAATATCCGCCCGCTTGTACATTTGACGTGCCGTGATCATAATCTTATCGGCTTACAATCACATTTGATGGGACTCGATGCATTAGGCATTCACGATATTCTAGCCGTAACAGGCGATCCGACAAAAGTTGGAGACTTCCCTGGCGCTACAAGCGTCTACGATGTGTCCAGCATGGAGTTATTGCAATTGATTAAGAAATTGAATGAAGGCATTTCATTCTCTGGTAAGCCATTACGCAAGAAGGCCAACTTCTCTATTTCAGCAGCTTTCAATCCGAACGTTCGTGTAATCGATCGAGCTGTACAACGACTTGAGAAGAAAATTGAAGCGGGCGCAGACTATTTCATCACGCAACCGGTTTACACGAAAGAAAAGATTATCGATGTATATGAAGCTACAAAACACTTGGATACACCAATCTTCATCGGTATCATGCCATTGACAAATATACGAAATGCAGAGTTCCTACATCACGAAGTGCCGGGCATCAAGCTTTCAGAAGATGTGTTGGAAAGGATGCGTGAATGTGGAGAAGACCGTGAAAGATCAACTCAAACAGGACTTGAAATCGCAAAAGAATTGATTGATACTGCAGCTCAGTATTTTAATGGGCTGTATCTCATCACACCATTCCTTCGTTACGATATGACATTAGAGTTGTATGAGTATATTAAGGAAATAGACCAGCAGAAGGAGAGGGAATTAACACATGCAGAGACATCCTATTGAAGAACAACTAGACAAACGAATCCTTATTATTGATGGTGCGATGGGGACGATGCTGCAAGCGGAAGATTTCTCAACGGAAGACTTTGGTGGAGAAGAATACGATGGATGTAACGAATACATGAGCGTTTTACGCCCAGACATTTTAGAGAAAATTCACGATGAGTACTTAGAAGCTGGTGCCGATATTATTTGTACGAATACATTTGGTGGTACCCCCCTTGTATTGAATGAATTTTCACTTGGACATCGTGCGGATGAAATTAATGCAAAGTCTGTGGAAATCGCAAAAAAGAGTGCAGCAAAGTTCTCCACACCAGACTGGCCACGTTTTGTCGCAGGCGCGATCGGACCTACGACAAAGACGCTTTCCGTTACTGGCGGCATTACATTTGATGAACTATCTCAAGACTTCTACGTTCAAGCAAAGGCACTTGTCGAAGCAGGTAGTGACTTGATTCTAATGGAAACGAGTCAGGATATGCTGAACGTTAAAGCCGGAACGATCGGTATTAAAAAGGCGTTCAAAGAGCTTGGACGCGAAATCCCTATTATGATTTCAGGCACAATCGAACCTATGGGTACAACACTTGCAGGACAAAGTATTGAAGCATTCTATATTTCCATTGAACACGTTCAACCTCTTTCGGTTGGGTTGAACTGCGCAACAGGACCTGAATTTATGACAGACCATTTACGCTCATTGTCAGACTTAGCGACAGGCTATGTTACATGCTATCCAAATGCTGGATTGCCCGATGCAGAAGGACATTACCATGAATCACCCGAGTCCCTATCGAAAAAGCTCGTAGGCTTTGCCGAGAAAGGCTGGTTGAATATGGTTGGCGGGTGCTGCGGTACGACGCCCGACCATATTCGCGCAATTAGGGAAGCAGTGAAAGATCTAAAGCCCCGTCAAATGGCGGAGCCTCATGGTCATGCAGTTTCAGGTATTGAACCATTGCTCTATGACGATACTATGCGTCCTCTATTAATTGGTGAACGTACAAACGTTATCGGTTCGCGTAAATTCAAGCAGCTTATAGTAGAAGAAAAATTTGAAGAAGCTTCTGAAATCGCACGTGCACAAGTAAAACGCGGAGCGCACGTATTGGATATTTGTCTTGCGAATCCCGACCGTGATGAATTGCATGATATGACTCGATTCATGCAAGAAGTAGTGAAGAAAGTTAAAGTCCCTCTAGTCATTGACTCGACAGATGAAAATGTTATTGCAGAAGCGCTGAAATTCTCACAAGGTAAAGCAATCATCAACTCCATTAACCTGGAAGATGGTGAAGAACGCTTTGACGCGGTACTTCCTTTAGTTAAAAAGTATGGAGCGGCTGTTGTAGTCGGAACGATTGATGAAATCGGAATGGCTGTAACGAGAGAGCGCAAACTTGAAGTTGCGTTACGTTCATACGAATTACTCGTCAATAAATGGCAAATCCCGCCTGAAGATATCATTTTTGATCCACTCGTCTTTCCTGTCGGCACAGGCGATGAACAATACATCGGCTCTGCAGTAGAAACGATCGAAGGAATTCGGTTAATCAAAGAAAATCTTCCGCGTACCCTAACGACTCTAGGTGTCAGTAACGTCTCGTTCGGACTACCTTCTGTTGGTCGTGAAGTCTTAAATGCCGTGTACTTGTATCACTGTACACAGGCAGGTCTCGATTATGCGATTATAAATACAGAAAAACTTGAACGTTATGCTTCGATTCCAGAGGCTGAAGTAAAGCTGGCAGACGATTTACTGTTTTCCACAACGGATGACACACTGGCAGCATTCGCAGACTTTTATCGCGGTAAGAAAAAAGAGAAAACAGAAGATGATTTACCAAAAACTGTAGCTGAACGACTTGCATACTATATAGTCGAAGGTACAAAAGAAGGGTTAATTCCCGACTTGGATTCCGCTTTAAAAACATATGACGAACCACTTGATATCATCAATGGTCCACTCATGACAGGGATGGCTGAAGTCGGCCGTTTATTCAATGATAATCAGCTGATTGTAGCAGAAGTTCTGCAAAGTGCCGGAGTCATGAAGGCTTCCGTTTCCTATCTCGAGCAGTTCATGGAGAAAAAAGAAGATGATTCGGGTAAAGGTAAAATTATCCTAGCTACAGTTAAGGGCGATGTGCATGATATCGGGAAAAACTTAGTAGAAATCATATTAAGCAATAATGGATTTAAAGTAATCGATATCGGAATCAAAGTAACCCCTGCCGCATTAATTGAAGTAATCCGTAAAGAAAAGCCAGATATTGTAGGTCTGTCCGGATTACTCGTTAAGTCTGCACAACAAATGGTCTTGACTGCCCAAGACTTCAAAGCAGCGGGTATCGATACGCCTATAATGGTTGGCGGAGCAGCGTTGACAAGACGCTTCACCGAAACTAAAATCGCATCTGAATATGATGGTCCAGTAATTTTCGCTAAGGATGCGATGCAAGGGCTTGATTTGGCAAACCGTCTACAAAGTGAAGGCAAAGAAGAACTACTTGAAGAATTAGTGCAAAGTATCGAAAAACGTGAAGCCAATGACGCCATAAAAGCAAGTCGCGGAGCTGTAGCAGTTGCGGTCAAGCCGCGCCCAGTGAAAACGGTGCGCACCGACGTTCCGGTATTCGTACCGACAGATTTGCGCAGACGTGTCGTGAAAGATTATTCTGTTGCCCACTTACATCCTTATGTAAATATGCGCACACTGATCGGTCACCACTTAGGTCTGCGTGGAAATGTCGATAAAATGCTTGAACGAAAAGATGAACGCGCAGTTCAACTTCACGACATGGTCACCGAGTTCTTGAAATCCGATAAAATGAAAGCTTCCGGCGTTTATCAATTCTTCCCTGCCCAAGCAGATGGCGATGACGTAATCATTTACGATCCGGAAGACTCGAAAACTGAAATCGAACGCTTCACGTTCCCACGTCAAGACAAGGAACCGTTCCTATGCTTAGCTGACTACTTGAAAACAGTAGATAGTGGCGAGATGGACTACGTCGCTTTCATGCAAGTAACTGCCGGAAAAGGCGTTCGTGATTATGCGAACGAATTGAAAGCTGAAGGTAAGTTCCTAGAAAGCCATGCATTCCAGTCAACTGCTTTGGAACTCGCAGAAGGCTTTGCTGAACGGATTCACCAAGAAATCCGTGACCAATGGGGATTCCCTGACCCAACAGACTTCACCATGCTCGAACGTTTCGCAGCCAAATACCAAGGCCAACGATTCTCATTCGGCTACCCAGCATGTCCGAACCTAGAAGACCAAGCCAAACTCTTCCGCCTCATCAGACCCGAAGAGCACGGAGTTATTCTGACCGAAGAATTCATGATGGAACCAGAAGCATCCGTATCCGCAATGGTCTTCGCACACCCCGACGCGCGATACTTTAATGCATAACATTAAATGCTGAAAGCGCCGTATAGACTCGACAGGCGTTAAAAAAATAAAACAATCCGCCATCTCTAAAATACTAGAGATGGCGGATTGTTCATATTAACAAACAATTAGCGGCATCTTCTACGGCGATGACAACCTTGGCCACCCCACATACCTCCAGATCCTGGTCCGAATCCTGGCCCCATTCCTGGTCCTCTTCCTGGCATAATAGTAGAGCCCATAACGTCTTCAGTAGTTTCTGTATAGTAGTGCTGTGGCACACCAACTACGTGGTGTCGATTCACATTCACGATCGGATGAATAAATGGCATTTCCTGTTTAGTGAAGCAATCGTTAAACCGATACTGTGGCGGGCAAAATACGGGTTGGAAACCTTGCTGCTGTCCGCCTGGCATACCTTGATGACCTTGCATTCCTTGATGATGATGATGCTGTTGGTGCCCCCATCCTTGCTGGTGATGTCCGCCTGACATTCCACAATGTCCTTGATTCATTTCTCCACCTCCTTATACCCTATTACATGCGAGTAAATAAATTTGTTACGGGCTACCGACATAGGAAAGCCAAAAATAAAAAGCAATATCCTTTATGAATAGAGATAAAGGAGATTGCTTTACTTTTAATAGACAATTTATAACTCACAGCTTCTAGGTGTAGAAGGCTTCTCAAAACCAAGGCTATTTTCTATCGATTCCAATTTCTTTATAAGAATTTTACACTCATTTAATGCGCCATAGACCGGAGCACCTTCGCCTACCATATTCTCGGAACGTAAAAAGTCAGAGTCACGACGCAACTCCAGCTCAGCTGGATGGATGTATTGACGTTCCATACCTTTTCACCCTTTCTTCTATATATGATACACAAGACAGAACCAACCTAGTCACCTTCTATTATATACGAATCACTAAAGATGTCAAACTATTCCGTTTATATAGAGTGAGTTAAGTTCATGCTATGTGGGTATAGTACGATATCATGTATTTTTGAAGGAGAGAATATTTATGGAACGAAATAGAATTATACTATTTGATGGCGAATGTAACTTCTGTGACGCAAGCGTGCAATTTATTATTAAACGTGACCCTTACAAACACTTTTCATTCGCTTCGTTACAAGATGATGTAGGTAGAAAATTTCGTAAGGATTATCAAATTCCTGATAACGTAGATAGCTTAGTATTGATTGAAAATGGTAAAGCCTATACAAAGTCAGGCGCAGCTTTACGTATCGCAAAAAAATTGGATGGTTTATGGCACTTGGCATTTCTATTCATAGTCATTCCACCCGCAATCCGCGACATCGTCTATGACTACATTGCAACAAATCGATATAAATGGTTCGGCAAAAAGGAGTTATCTTGTATGTTGCCCTCACCTGAAGAACGGCAACGTTTTATCTCGTAAAGATTATATATATATCTACTTATAAAAAAATGGACTGAAAACATACTCCGATGTTCCTGGAGTTGCTTTCAGTCCTAGCCTTCCTATTTAACGGAAGGCTTTTTTATGGAGTTAATTCCTTATATTCTTCGTCAGTAAAGGCCCGGGATCTAGTCAGGAAACGTTTCCCTTCCACTCCTTCGAGCGAAAACATTCCACCACGTCCATCGACTACGTCAATAATTAGCTGTGTATGTTTCCAATACTCAAACTGACTTTTCATCATATAAAATGGCATGCCGCCGATGTGCCCTAGCAATACATCTTGGTTACCGACAATTAAATCTCCATCTTCGTAACACATCGGGGAAGATCCATCACAGCAACCGCCGGACTGATGAAACATCAGAGGTCCGTGCTTCTCTTTTAACAACTCTATAAGAGCCAATGCTTCTTCTGTTGCGACTACTCGATCTGGCATAGGAATTCCTCCATTCACTGCGGATCCTCCAGACAGATTCGATCAAAAGAATCCTTGTTTGCTTTCTGCGTAGCTAACTAGCATGTTCTTTGTCTGCTGATAATGCGCTAGCATCTGTAAGTGGTTTTCACGGCCGATACCCGAAGCTTTGTAGCCACCGAAAGCAGAGTGTGCCGGATATGCATGATAGCAGTTCGTCCATACGCGCCCTGCCTGAATCCCGCGACCGAAGCGGTACGCTGTATTCATATCGCGCGTCCATACACCTGAACCCAGTCCATACAATGTATCATTCGCAATTTCTAACGCTTCTTCTTTATCTTTAAACGTCGTTACTGCTACTACAGGACCAAAGATTTCTTCTTGGAAGATCCTCATCTTATTATGTCCTTTAAATACAGTCGGTTGCACATAATAACCTTCTGCAAGATCACCTTCGAGTTTGTTCTGCTCTCCACCTGTCAGACATTCTGCACCTTCTTGTTTTCCGATGTCTAGGTAAGAAAGAATCTTCTCTAGTTGCTCAGTTGATGCTTGAGCACCCATCATGACTGTTGGATCCAATGGGTTTCCTGTCTTGATCGCTTTAACCCGCTCAAGTGCACGTTCCATGAACTTATCGTAAATGGATTCCTGAATTAACGCACGAGATGGACACGTACAGACCTCTCCTTGGTTTAATGCGAACATAACAAAACCTTCAACTGCTTTATCAAGGAACGCATCATCTTCCGCCATTACATCTTCGAAGAAAATGTTCGGGGATTTTCCGCCCAATTCCAAAGTAACCGGAATCAAGTTTTGTGAAGCATACTGCATGATTAGACGGCCTGTTGTCGTCTCTCCTGTGAAGGCAATCTTATTGATTCGCGGATTGGATGCTAGTGGTTTTCCTGCTTCCAGTCCGAAACCGTTGACTACGTTCAGAACACCTGCCGGCAGTAAGTCTTGGATTAATTCAACCAATACTAAAATAGACGCTGGTGTTTGCTCAGCTGGTTTTAGCACGACACAGTTTCCTGCGGCCAATGCCGGAGCAAGTTTCCATACTGCCATTAAAATAGGGAAGTTCCAGGGAATAATCTGCCCTACAACTCCTAGTGGCTCATGGAAATGGTAGGCTACAGTATCGTTGTCTATTTGACTGACTCCGCCTTCTTGCGCACGAATTGCAGAAGCAAAGTATCTAAAATGGTCAACTGCAAGCGGAAGATCGGCATTTAATGTTTCACGTACAGCCTTTCCGTTATCCCATGTTTCAGCTACAGCTAGCATTTCTAAATTCTCTTCAATACGATCAGCAATCTTCAGCAAAATATTCGAACGTTCAGTGACTGATGTTTTTCCCCACGCATCTTTTGCTGCATGAGCTGCATCCAGAGCCAGTTCAATGTCTTCTTCTGTAGATCTCGCCACCTGAGTAAATACCTTACCTGTAACTGGCGTTGAGTTATCGAAATACTGGCCTTTTACTGGTGCCGTCCACTTGCCACCGATGAAATTATCATAGCGTTCTTTGAACTGAACCTTTGAACCTTCTGTATTTGGATTTGCGTAAACTAGATTTTCTGAAGCTTGTACCATACTGCGTCACACTCCCTGTTCTCATTATTTTGCTTGTATCTCAGCGCAATCATTATGCACGCAAAGCTATTATACGAAACATAGTTTCACTTTATTCCTGATGCGTACGCTTTCATAAGCTATCTTTTATTCTAAACTATTTGGTAAGCGCTTTCAATCAAATAGTTTTATAGATCATACAAATCGTAGACTGTAATATTGCTGTTCCTTTTTAATTACTTATATAGATTATAAAACTGCACATTTTAGGTAAAGCTAAAGGAAACTACTTTAGTTAAGAAGGGGTTTCTATGAATCAAAAGAGCTCTATCAGCATTCTGCATGTCATATTCTTATCCATGACGGTTATTGGACTGAAAAATCATGTGACCATTATTCCTTCACTGTTGGAGGACGCACGAAGAGATGGATGGATATCGGTCATAATTGCGTTTCTTGCTATCTTTCCCTTTGTCTTTCTTTTTATCTATATCCATAAAAAGTCCGAACGGAAACATTTGACGAAGTGGCTAACTGATAATGTCGGCAAGGTGCCATCGGCCGTCATCCGATATATGGTTGCAATTTTTCTGCTGATTTTGTCTGCTTTTACAATGGTCGAGATGTTGGAGTGGATTGCCGCCACTTTTTTGCCGAAAACTCCCCTATTTTTATTATTGCTAACATTTAGCGTCTTATGCGTTCTACTTGCGATGGCCAATATACAATCCATAGTCACCGTCAATGCAATCGTATTATTTGGTGTAGTCATTTTCGGATTTTTCGTAGCGTTTACTAACTTGCAAGTGAAAGATTACAACATGTTAATGCCTTTTTTAGAACACGGCGTACAACCTGTCCTCAAATCCGCTATTTATCCTGCGTCGGGATTTATAGAGCTGTCATTGCTTCTCTTCATTCAGCATCGCGTGAAAAATCCGTTTCGCTGGTACCATTTCACGGTCATGATGCTCATTTTGCTCGGGCTGACGATCGGTCCCCTCGTTGGTGCTATTACGGAGTTCGGACCAAATGAAGCCGCGAAGCAACTTTATCCTGCTTATGAGGAATGGGGACTTGTCTCGATCGGTCGTTTTTTTGAACACTTAGACTTCCTTTCCATTTATCAATGGCTAACCGGTGCTTTTATCCGCATTGGTTTGCTACTCTTCATTGCAATTGATCTGTTAGGGATGACTGGTGATAAGAAGCGGATTTCAAAGATCATCTTGCCGGCCCTTTTCTTTATGAGCGTATCCTTACTTTTAGTGAGTGACCATGTGTTTCTTAAAATCAAAGGTGATTATGTTTTAACTGGCACATTTGTATTCTTGTTTCTACTAACATTCTTTCTTGTCTTTGCCGCACAACGGTCGGGAAGGAAATAAGAAAACAGCCGAACTAATCTATTAGGAAATGGTGATATAGTATGAAAGCTCCTGATATGAACATTGATCTGGATTCACTACAGCAACTTTTTCTACATTCTGGTGATATACAGTTCCAGCCCTATACTTTTCAATCACATACAGTCTACTTCATCACATGCGATTCAATGTTCGACGCACAATTATTGAATGAAGTCGTGATTCCAAATGTACGTGAATTATATACTGACAATAAAGAAAGCATAAGTAAGCAAGTTCTCTGCTCTTCTTTATATATACCAAAACTTCAGATTCCAAAAACAGAAAAAGAACTAATTATGCTAGTGTATACGGGGCATGTGCTCGTGTATTTTGAAGATCTCCAATTAGTTGTAACCGGTAATATTGAAAGTAAACCAAATCGGTCACCTGAAGAAACACGTTTAGAAGTTCCGGTTAAAGGACCTCGTGATAACTTCATTGAAGATATCTCAGTTAATATTGCACTCATTAGAAAACGCCTTCCAACCAATTCTTTATGCGTTGAAAAGTTTGAATTAGGCACACGGTCAAAAACTTCTGTAGCACTTATATACTTCGATGATATTGCCAGTGAAGATACATTAAATCAACTGCGGACACAGCTGGGCAAAGTGAATACCGATATTGTGTTCAGCGGTGATGCATTGATGGAGTTAGTGAATAAAAAAGCCTTGCTCTTTCCCCGATCTGACTATACGGGACGACCTGACAATGCAATCCAGTCATTGGCGAGAGGCCGCTTTGTTATTCTAGTGGACGGCGTAGCCTACGCCGTCATCACTCCGGTCAGCTTGTTTTTATTAATGAAAACATCCGAGGATTTTGAATTTCCAAGTCTACAAAGTTCGATACAACGACTGCTTCGTCTCGGCAGTTTATTAATTGGTTTACTGTTACCCGCTTTCTGGCTTGCACTCACCGCCTTTCATCAAGATCAGTTGCCTATTCAATTGTTAGCAACCATCGTACAGGCAAACTTAGGTCTACCTTTTCCTTCTATGTTTGAAATGTTATTGATGCTTGGCTTATTTGAGTTATTTCGAGAAGCGGGTCTACGTCTGCCAACTGTAATCGGAAGTACGATTGGAGTTGTAGGTGGATTGATTATTGGAGATGCAGCAATACGCGCAGGTTTAACAAGTCCCGCTATGATTGTCGTGATCGCCACTTCTACAATTGCGGCCTATACTTTAGTTAATCAATCACTCGTTACAGCTGTCAGTGCATTACGCGTGTTTTTTATTTTACTTACCGGACTGATGGGTTTATTTGGTTTTTATGTGTCTTTATTTGCTACCCTTTTATATTTATCAACTATCCATACATTCGGGGTCCCTTATTTAAGTATTGCAACAGACATCAAGTGGAAAAATATTAAAAAGACATTGTTCCGTCTACCTACTGAGCAATACAATGAGCGACCTGACGTATTGCATCCAAAGGATAAAACACGCCAGAAAGGAACGGGAGAATGAAAAAAGCTGCGTTGTACGCAACACTTTGTCTGACGTTATTACTGGCGGGTTGCTGGGATATGAGAGAACCCGAGCGAATGCTGTATGTCAACGGCTTGGGTGTTGATTATATAGACAATCAATTTCACATATATATACAGATCATCGACTTTGCCAACACACCAAAATCTGAACAACCCGTGAGTGACATACCTCAGGCAGAAGTAGGATTTGCAAAGGCCGATACGTTTGATGATGCCCTTGCCCAGCTGTACCATTCCGTTGACCAGCAGGTATTTTGGGGACATGCTTCTTACATTGTTGTATCGGAAAAGGTGTTGGAGCACGGCAAATTGAATACAGTCATTGACAGAATTACACGGTATCTAGAAACGCGCTATCAAATTTGGTTATACGCCACAAAAGATCCGGTGCAGGACGTGTTGCTGGTCCGGCCTGTTATTAATAAAGCACTTACCCTATCAAAGCTTGGTGATCCAGACAATTCCTACGAACAAGAATCGTTTGTCTATCCTACGAATATACGCGAGCTGATTATCGGTTTGGACGAGCCAGGTCACGAAGCAGCAATCCCTCTCATCGATGTAAAGGATAATTGGGAGTCTGCAAAAGAATCCGTTGCAGCACCTGTATTATCAGGCATAGCGTCCATTTCACGCCACAATTTCAAAGGATTTATTTCGGGTTCTAGCGCAAGAGGATTGCAGTGGATGAATAAGAAAACTAAACGTGGTCGAATTTCTTTCAAAACAGAAAAAGATGATCACGTATCCATAATAGTCGATAAAGTAAAACCGACCATTACACCCATCAATAAAAATGGTGTGAAATTTAATGTGGAAGTAGATGTCGAAGCATCACTGAGTACAAAGGAAGGCTCCATTTCGATAAAAGATATCCAGAAAAGATTGGAGGAAGAGATATCTAAACAAATTTTAGAGACATACAAAGAGGCTATAGAAAAAAACATTGACGTCTATCGATTTTCCGAACAGTTATACAGAAAAGACTTGAACACGTGGAAGAAATATGAGCAAGACGGAGGAATTGAACTAACAGAGGAATCAATCAGTAAGTTGAACGTACGGGTCACCAAGCTTAATTCAGACCGAAAGAGTTTTCAAGAAACGATCAAATAGCACGACTTAGTCAAGTAAACCGCCGCAATCCACTATGGACTGCGGCGGTTTATTATTAATTACATGTCACGTAACGCCAATAATTATCTCCAAGCACACCAGTCAAATACGCTAACCCTTCACTTTCAGTACGATGCACCGATCGCCAGTCCTCGTCATCAAGTGCTAAATAGATTTCATGATGAGGCGCATCATTATGATAACCAACTAAGTCTAAGTTCCCATTCCGATCCAAATGAGCTTTCACTTCATAATGAATAGGTGGCGAAGCAGTTAGTGGGTTGCCCACGTCATGGTTGATTGCAAAATGAACTTCAGTCGATTTCCCTTCTAATCGCTCAATTTCTATACCGTCTACAGACGCATGGTCATGGCGCTTATATCGTTTCATATAATTCATACCAATTGTTGGTCCGGTTGCTTTTGTAAATTGAAGTGTGCTATCTCCTGCGACAAACTGTCCTTCTATATCCACACGTGTGCGGAAACTTTTCCCTTCCGGATTAAAGTCTCGATCATCCCCCGTAAAGTATGAAATAGGTGAAAAGAGATTTGGATTCTTTATAATATCTTCCTTTAAAAACGTCGTATAGCGGAACTTCCATTGCTTCACTTCATTTAATTTTTTTCTGTCAGCTATCGGTGTGAGTAATTGATCCCGTTGCTTTACACGCACAGAAAAGGTGTAGACTTCTTCTGTTGGTTTATTATTCGGATTCGGGGGCATAATCACTTCATACACTTTTGATGCGATTGACTTACTGATATTCATTTTCTGATTGCTATCAATCAACGGGCATGTTGCCGACACACTGTAAACGACCGACTCCGAAGAACTTACCTCGCGATCAATAAAACGATTATCAGCAATTGTTTCGAGGTATTGACCGTTACGGTAAATATCGAATTTCTCCACGTCCTTAATCCACTCCCACGACAGAGCAATTTGTGAGGAGGCGGCAATCGTCGTGATCACTAGTCGTTGTAAAGGATGTTCATCTTCTTGTACCGCGGTCAGGGCAGATGTCTGGATAACAATTACATCTCGAACCCATCCTTCCTCTACTCGTTCCACTGTATACTGGAAAGGATGTGATGGGTCTAGCTGCCCATCTGTAAACTTCGGGGCCGTTCCTTCATATACTTGCTGGTCATTTTTATAGACACGATAATAACCACCTGTGTCACTCCACGTAAACGATATATCATCCATTGAATGGTCCATTTGTTGAATTTCGAATAATTTCTCCATTTGCGATCTGCTCCCTTTTATCTATTTCATCTGAAACAGTTATACGCCTTCAGATAATTATGTAACATTCAGCATATAGTTATACCTCTTCCTCTATGCGCAATCGCTCATTTCCACGTACTTCCACCCCATTATTCCAGTATCGTTTTAACCTTTTTCATGTATATGATATAATTAGCCTGTCTGATACATAGCAACCACTAGGGGTGCCTACTTTTTGGCTGAGATGCAATTACGCAAACCCTTTGAACCTGATCTAGTACATACTAGCGGAGGAAAGTGGGTAGTTTTCATACCCAACCGCCCATCAATGCATGGGCTTTTTGTATATATACCTTTAAAGGAAGGAAGAGAAACATGCAGCTTATTCAACAACTTCGTCAAAAGCAACCGCTCGTTCATTGCATTACAAATTTTGTAGTCGCGAATTTCCAAGCAAATGGTTTACTTGCAATAGGTGCATCTCCCGTTATGGCGGATGCAGTAGAGGAAGCAGAAGATATTGCAAAAATTGCCGCTTGCAGTATTTTAAATATTGGCACGTTAAAGCAACAAACAGTGGACGCAATGATTTTAGCTGGAAACAGTGCCCGTGCAGCAGGAAAACCTGTTGTACTAGACCCGGTTGGTGCAGGCGCCACCCCTTTTCGTAAAGCTAGCGTCCTGAAAGTACTGGACGAAGTAGATGTCACATTGATCCGCTGTAATACAGGGGAACTTGCTGCGATTGCAGATGTACCTTGGGCCGCTAAAGGTGTGGACGCAGGAGAAGGTTCTGCAGACATCGAAGATCTGGCGAAAAAGACTGCTCGTAAGTACAACTGTCTCGTAGCAGTATCGGGCGAAGTCGATATCGTCACGGACGGCCATTCCACATTGTCTATCACAGGCGGCCACCCTATGATGACTACCATAACCGGCACAGGATGTTTACTCAGTTCTGTCACAGGTGCTTTTCTCTCAGTAGGAATGGAACATCCTTTGGAAGCCGTTGCAGATGCACTTTTATTTTATAAACGAGCTGGTGAACAAACAGCGAAAATTTCCCGTGGTCCTGGAGACTTTGCTGTGAACTTCTTAAATATATTACATACATTGGATCGCGAATCGAAAACATCTTTAGCATAATAGACAGGAGGTTTTTCAATTGACAGTACAAGTAGCATTGACCATTGCAGGTTCGGATAGCGGAGGAGGAGCAGGAATTCAGGCCGACTTAAAGACATTTCAAGAGCTAGGTGTATTCGGAACGTCTGCGATCACCGCAGTGACTGCACAGAACACACATGGCGTTCACGGTGTATATCCGATACAGACCGACGGAGTCATAGCACAAATACGTGCAGTGCTTGATGACTTTGATGTAAAAGCATGTAAAACCGGCATGCTATTTTCGGCAGAAATCATTACTGAAGTTGCTGCGCTATTAAAAGAATATCCTCCAATTCCTTTAGTTATTGACCCTGTCATGATTGCAAAGGGCGGACAATCTTTATTGCAACAACAGGCGATTCAAGCATTAAAAGAACATTTACTACCACTGGCTACAATTGTTACACCGAATATTCCTGAAGCGGAAGTGCTGACTGGAATGAAAATACAGACAGACGAAGACATTCGGCAAGCCGCAACCGCTTTTATCCAGATGGGAGCGAAAGCCGTCGTGATGAAAGGCGGACACCGTAATGACGTGCTGGATGCAAAAGATTATTACGCGGACGCAGACGGTCAATCGTTCACTGTGACAACACCTTGGATTCAAACGAAAGATACACATGGAACTGGATGCACATTTGCAGCTGCTTTGACGAGTTTTCTAGCGAGAGGCTTTTCGTTGCCAGATGCAGTCGCCGAAGCAAAGCAGTTCATACAGGCTGCGATTGAACATGGCTTAAAGATTGGTTCAGGACACGGACCGACAAATCACTGGGCATACGGTGAGCTAAAAAAGGAGTTGCACTGATGCGAACGATGGAAGTGAGGAAAGCATTAGGCTTATATTTTGTAATGGGCACACCAAACTCGGGTAGTCAGGATCCATTAACAATAGTGGAAGCAGCTCTGCGCGGTGGTATCACATGTTTTCAGTTGCGTGAAAAAGGATCGAATGCACTTGAAGGCGAAGCTTTGCTCGGATTCGCCAAGAAGTGTCAGGCACTTTGCAGACTGTACCGCGTTCCTTTCATCATCAATGACGATGTGGATCTAGCATTGGCAATTAATGCAGACGGAGTTCATGTTGGACAAGATGACGAACAGGCAGACAGCGTGCGTCAGCGAATCGGTCCGGATAAATGGCTTGGAGTTTCTACTCACAACTCAAAAGAAGTACAACTCGCACAATCAATTGGTGCGGATTATATAGGACTAGGTCCGATTTATCCGACTTCGACCAAACTCGATGCTTCAGCCGTTGTAGGTACTGTTTTGGTAGAAGAAATCCATACTGCGTTTCCTAACATGCCGCTAGTTGCTATAGGTGGCATTACACTGGCTACTACTAGCTCCACTATCCAAGCTGGGGCAGATGGTGTAGCTGTTGTTTCTGCAATTGCATCGGCGAAAGATCCACAGTATGCAGCAAGCGATTTATTAAAAACCATTCACTCCTTTTTGAAATGAATGAGGTCCATATGAATACACGCAAAATGATGTTCATGACCATGTTTGTCGCAATCGCAGTTGCCGGCTCTGCGTTCGTTTCATTTCCTGCTGGTATCGCCAGAGCTTATCCCATACAACATGCTGTGAATGTCATAGTGGCAATTGTAATGGGTCCGGGGGCCGCTGTCATAGTAGCGTTTATGACAGGACTCGTACGCGTACTGACGGGAACAGGTTCACTGCTCGCATTTCCAGGCGGGATGATCGGCGCCGTTTTGGCCGGCATATTATATCAGCGTTTCAAAAACAATTGGAGTGCAGGTATTGGGGAGATAATCGGTACCGGTTTGATAGCACCTTTGTTTGCGGTACCTTATGCAAAAATATTGATGGGCACAACCGTAACGGCTTTCTTCTTCCTCCCCCCTTTTCTGGTATCGACAGTGAGCGGGACAATTATCGGTCTATTATTAGCTCCAAGACTTTTGAGATTGAAGCTATTTAAAGATTTACAGTAAGACTATGAAGTGTGGCAAAATTAATAGTAAGGGCGGATTGTCACTTCACAACGCCTTCCGTGATATCTAAGCGCTCCTAAATTACACACTCAAAAAATAAGATCCGCAGAGACTAATGTCTGCGGATCTTTTGTCGATTTCCCGGGAAATAGTGTGCATTATTTCCTCATATGATTATAATAGCCCTTCATTTCGTCTTCAGGCACCATATTCCCACCCGTTCCCCATACGAGATGCGTCGTGTCTTTGGAGTCCGCTAATGGTAATTTAGACTGAATAACTTGTACAGGCCCTGTCATACCAGCCAGTGCTGAAGGTTCTAGCCAGATATCTTCACTGTCCGCCAGCTTTTTCAGTAGCGTGAATAATGTCATATCTTCTACCGTATAGCATCCTGTCAGGAAAGGTTCCATCGTTTTCCCAACAAATGCCGAAGCTGTGCCGACTGCTAATCCATCGGCCGCAGTTTTATTGTCCAGTCCAAAGTCTGCAACCGAGACTTGATCGTGCATTCCTGTCATCATTCCAATCATCATGCACGGTGAGTGTGTTGGTTCAGCGAAAAGGCAATGGACATGATCGCCTAATGCTAGTTTTAATCCGAACGCCACGCCGCCAGGTCCACCGCCTACGCCGCAAGGCAAATAGACGAATAGTGGATGCGCTTCATCGACAGCAATATTCTGCTCTTTCAATTGTGCTGCAACACGTTCCCCCGCCACTGCATATCCCAAGAATAAATCCGTAGAGTTTTCATCGTCCACAAAGTGACAAGACGGATCAGCCTCTGCCTGACGACGACCTTCTTCTACTGCCTTACTGTAATCATCCATATACTCCACTACGTGAACACCTTTTGAGCGCAGTAAATCTTTTTTCCACTGTTTAGCATCGGCTGACATATGCACCGTTACATCGAAGCCAAGTTTTGCACTCATAATGCCAATACTCAATCCTAGATTACCAGTCGAGCCTACAGCTATTTTGTGCTTTGCAAACAATGCACGGAATGTCGGTGAATCGAATTGGCTATAATCCATTGTGTGATCCAGCAACTCATTATCTAATGCAAGTGTCTCTGCGTGTTTAAGCACCTCATAAATCCCACCACGCGCCTTGATTGAGCCGGAGATTGGTAACGCATTATCTTGCTTTAATAAAAGCCTGCCTGGAATATCAATAGCGTATGCCGCTTCAATTTCTTGCTTCATCTTTGGAATCGGCGTTAATGGAGATTCAATGATACCTTGATCCGTGTCTGGAAAAACTTTGGCCAAATAGGGAGCAAATCTTTCTAAGCGATTTCTAGCATCTGTTATATTGTCTTTTGATAAACGCGTCTTCAACAGGCCAGCTTTTACTGATTCAATAGTAGGGTTACACCATAATACTTCCTTCTTCTCTACCACGCTTTGTAATAAGGGTAGCTTTACAAGCCACTCACTTTGCGTCATTTTATTCACTCACTAACCACTCCCTATTATGAATGTATGCCTGTGCAGATTTCATTCGAACCAGCCTTTTTCATTAAATAACGTAATTGCTTCAATACGATTACGCACACCAAGTTTATCCAGAATCGTGGAGATATAGTTACGGACAGTGCCAGGTGATAAAAACAGTTCAGTCGCAATCTGTTTCGTAGTCTTCCCTTCCGATACCAATTTAAGTACTTGAACTTCCCGTTCAGTCAATGGATTCTTCTCTTCTTCTTTCATTTCAAATGCCATATCGATTAATTCTGGTGCATAAATTCGGCGACCTTCAATAATAGAATGAATCGATTTCACCAGTTCTTCGATCGGATTGTCTTTCAGTAAATAACCACGAACCCCTGCATTGCGTGCACGTTCAAAATAACCCGCTCTAGCAAACGTCGTTAGAATAATAATTTGGCATTCCATATCTTGTAGCTCTTCCGCTGCATCCAAGCCGGTTTTAATCGGCATTTCAATATCCATTATACAAATATCTGGCTGAAGACTTTTAACCAAGTCCACAGCTTCTTGACCATTCTTAGCCTTGCCTACTACTTCCATATCTTCTTCCAGGTTCAACAACGACCCTAGTGCACCGAGCAGCATTCCTTGGTCTTCTGCAATTACAATGCGGATCATACGTTACCCCTCCTTTATTTGCTTTAGAACAGCAGGTACCACGATTTTCAGTTGAGTCCCATCGTCACTTTTAATCAACAATTTACCGTTGACGAACTCCAATCGTTCCTTCATACCATCGAGCCCGTTACCCGGTAAATTCGCACCATTTTGCGCGATACCAATACCATTATCTTTTATTTTAATTACAAATGCCTTTTCTGTCTGTTCAAATATGATACAGCACCGCTTTGCATAACTATGTCTCGCTACGTTATTGATTGCTTCTTTCAAACACATGACAAGTACATTTTCTACAATGGGAGACACGTCGGGGAAATTCGGATTGCCTTCTACATCTAAATCGATTTCCGCCGCATTCAACAATTGTTGGACGCGCACCAGCTCATCTTTAAGCTTCACACGCCGCATCCCACTGACGAGAACCCGGACTTCTTTTAATGCCGTACTAGAAATTTGACGTATATCTTGAATCTCTGCTTTGGCAGACTCGATATCTCGATCCATTAATCGAGAAGCCAAGTCACTTTTTAAACCAATCATGGATAACTTTTGCCCAAGCGTGTCATGGAGATCCCGTGCAATACGCTCACGCTCTTGAATGATCATCAGTTCGGAAATCCTTTCCCTTGCAATCTCCAACTGATCTTGAAGTAAGTCTCGTTTTTGACGATTATATAAATTGAAAGGCAATAATACTACACCAATAACGGTGATAATAACAAAGTGGATTTGCGGTAAAAATAATTCAATTTCAAGAAAGAACCCTGCAACAATCGCCGCGATCAAGATCGCAATATGCAATCCATAAATAATAAAAAAGCCTACTGGTCTTCTTATATTTCCAATAGAGAACGCAATGAACAGTGATAGAAACACATATCCAAACAACAAGGTCATCACGACCGAAATGACAATTTCAAAACTGATCCACATATACATAAGACCGCTTTTGGACTTGGCGGAAAAATAATAAGAAAGGAAAAATAACACTAATAACATGATGCCTATTGTTAAATTAAATGAAGATGCACTTCGTAAAATAAAAAAGAAAGGTAAAATACAAAATACAACCCAAGCATAAATACTGAGCCAGGGGCTTTTAGGAAAAATACTATACCAACTATACATCAGTTCTCATCGCCGTCCTTTTCATCCCATTGTAACAAATATTGTCTCTGCTAGCTCTTTTGAGAGACATGGACAAAATAAAAAGGCGGAGAAGGATCGCCCCTTCTCTCGCCATTTTATGATAAACGTGTACGTTTTGGTTTTAAATCAATCGACAACTTATCTTTTAGTGAATATTGTTTTGCTTCTTTGAATGTGATGAACTTTTTATTATTTGGATCATACAAGCGGTAACGTAATGATTCAAAACTAGTTTTCAATGTAATCGTTGTAGCTTTTTGCAATGGCGGTGTCAATTCATGCGCCATTTCTAAGTTATAGTTTGGTACTCTTGGTGCCAAGTGATGTACGTGGTGGAATCCAATATTGCCTGTTGCCCACTGAAGAGCACGTGGCAATTGATAGTATGAACTTCCTTCAACTGCTGCTTTAACATAATCCCAGTCAGATTCCTCTTCAAAATAAGAATCTTCAAATGTATGTTGGATGTAGAACAACCAAATACCAAGGGCACCAGCTGTGAACATCATAGTACCTTGAATCAACAAGAATGCTTTCCAGCCAATAGCTACGATTAGTACTGTATAGACTGCAACTAAAATAATGTTGATTAGATACGTATTCATGCGCTCTTTCTTACGCGCGTCTTTACGGTTAAAACGACCTGCGATCAGTACCAAATATAAAGGCCCAAATCCAAACAAGACAATAGGGTTACGGTAAACACGATAGCTAAAACGCTCGAACTTCGAAGCATTTTTGTATTCTTCAACCGTCATGACCCAGATGTCTCCAACACCGCGTTTATCTAGGTTTGAACTAGTTGCGTGGTGAATCGAGTGCTCTCTTTTCCATTTTTCATATGGGAATAATGTCAAGACGCCAGTGATTGTTCCTACAATGCTATTCGCTTTTTTATTGCGGAAGAATGAACCGTGCGTGCAGTCATGGAAGATGATGAATGTACGAACTACGAAGAACGCTGCAACGATTGACAACGCAACCGTTAATGTGACCGACACACTCAAGCTTTGGTAAGCCAGGAACCATAAGATAAATATTGGTGGAATTGTATTGATCATCTGAATGATACTCTTTTTCAAATCAGACTTCGCGAAAGGCGCGACGTCTTTATGCAGTTGCTTCGTTTGCTCTTTACTCATGTTTGAATTTCCCTCCTATTGGGTTTGCTAGTACATTAAGAATAACTTGTATGCGGCGGGAGGGGTAGACATAGATGTCATGACTTTGAGATGACAAATGTCATATGTTTTGGGGCAAGTAGTCCTATTACAATATGCGTTGTGAGAGATAAGTTGTGAAAGATAAGTTGAGTTAGGTCAGTGCTCAATTTAGTTGTTGGACAGTGAAGTTAGTGCGTGTCTGCACTGCTGTGTGGTAGTTATTTTGGTTGTGGTTCTAAGTAGGATAGTAAAATGATAAATTGCGTATCTTACCCAACCTGCAAACGTGGTTGGCGGAAAGACTAGGCGGCTGCGGGTCTTTGCCACTTTTTGCTGGGGGGCGTTGCTCGACTGATTGTTGGGGACGGAAGTTAGTGAGTGTCTGCTTTCTGGATCCGCGCAGGCACTTGGGGGATTGCCTACAGCCAGGAGCCAGCTGGCGGTGGTGCTGCCAGTTGTCTCCCGGCCACGGCCTACCCCGCAGTTGTGCCTGCGCTGCTGAGTGGAATTTACTTTGGTTGCAGTTCTAAGAATGATTAATTGCGTATCTTACCCAACCTCAAACGCGGTTGACGGAA